>DASZZY010000119.1:0-47628 GCA_036260395.1 Actinomycetota bacterium | reverse complement strand
TGATGATCGATGCCGGCCCCGACCCCGACCGGGCCTTCGAGCTGGCGGCGGTGCTCCGCGCGGCCGGTTCGGCGCTGGGCTGCGTGCTGGTCCTCCCCCGCGGCGAGCTCGGCCGCCGGCCGTGGCACGAGGTCGCCGACGACGTCGTGCTCCCGGACGCCTCGGAGGACGAGCTCGGCCTGCGGCTCGCGATGCTCCGCGCCCGCCGCGGCGAGGTCGGGGAGGCCGTAGTCCGCCTCGGCCCGCTGGCGATCAACACCGAGAGCTACCAGGTCACGGTGGGCGGGACGCCGCTCGACCTCACCTACAAGGAGTTCGAGCTGCTGCGGTTCCTGGCCGAGCACCCGGGCCGGGTGTTCACCCGAGGGAAGCTCCTCCAGGAGGTGTGGGGCTACGACTTCTACGGCGGCACCCGGACCGTCGACGTCCACGTGCGGAGGCTGCGGGCGAAGCTGGGACCGGGACACGAGCACCTCATCGAGACCGTCCGCGGCGTCGGCTACCGCACCGCGAACGGCTGAGGACAGGGCGGCGCTGTCCTGCCCTCGTCGAGGGGAGGCCTCAGCCCTTCGCCGGCGGCCCCTTGATCTGGATCCGATGCGTGGCGGTGTCGGTCCCGCCGTCCGCGTCGCTGATGGTCAGCGTGACGGTGCGGCGTCCCGGGCTCGTGTACGTGTGCTCGATCACGCTGGCGTCAGAGCCCTCGATGACCGTGCCGTCCCCGAGGTCCCAGTGCCAGAACGCGATGTCCCCCCCGCTCGCGGAGCCATCGAAGGTGACGGCCTCACCGGCCCGGGCCCTGGACGGCCCGCCGATGACCGCAGCCAGCGGCTCGCTCGGGTCCGGTTCGCCGGGGTCGAGCTGCGACGGGTCGTGGACAACCTCCAGCTGGAATCCGGCCTCCTGGGCCATCTGGACGGCCCGCGACGTGTTCGTGCCGGCGACCACGCCGCCGGACGTGCCGATGGAGAGATGCGTGAGGATGCCGGCGGCCCAATGGCCCTCGACGACGCCGTCCGACCCGACCGCGGCGATGTTCACGGCGGAGCCCGAGTCGCCAGGAGCCGCGGCGGCGTTGGCCCGCCACGACTGGGCGTTCGAGGTCACGCCGACCCCGGCGCGCCCCTTCTGGGGAGGCACCTCGCCGACGCCGACGCCGTTGCCGTAGTGCACCATCACGTCACCGGCCTGGACCTGCCGCGAGGTGTCCGAGGTCGCCGGGCCGTGCCACATCGGCATGTCCGTCCGGATCTCGCCGTGCAGCCCCGACGGCACCTCCACGATCCCGAAGTCGTGACCGACCTGGGCGCTCCCCGTGCGCTGCCGGGCGTAGCTCAGAGCGCCGAGGTCGCGCGTGGTCCCCGGGTAGACTCCGCGGGCCGCCGAGAGCAGGCCCGTGCCTCCCCCTATGCACGTCTGGACGCAGACCCGCACCCGCCTCGTGTTCGCGGGGTCCCAGTCCGCGTCGGGACCGTGAGTCGAGGCGAACGTCTCGCCCATGAAGCAGTGCCCCGCGGCACCCAGGTACACCTTCCCCGTGTTCACATCCCGGAAGATGAACGCGGCGGTGCAGATGCCGATGAAGTTGGCATTCTCCCTGGGGTCGAAGAAATTCACGAGCAGCGTGGAGCCCGGGCCGATCCCGACCGAGTCCTCGGGCGCCGGGGCCCCATGCTCGGACGCCCCCTCGAGCTGAACCAGCGTGTCGGCGACGTAGCGAAGTCGTTCGTACCTGGCCGAATCGTCCGCGGAACCCGCTCGGGCAGGGACGGCTTGGCCCCAGACCGCCAGCCCCAGGGCCAGCAGGGCCACGAGCAGGCGTCGCGAGGATCGTCCGTTGCGGGCATCATGCGGGCGCATGTGGCTCCCTCCTCTCCGGTCGCCGACCCGGGCTCCGGAGACGGACCGGATGGGCCCGCGTCGACGAGGGCGTCCGAAACGCGCACATTCTATGCGCCGGGTCCCTAGCGGTCACATCGGGCGGGGCAGCTCGCTCGCGGCGACGCCCGCTAGAAGAAGTTGGGCGGGCCACGAGGAATCGGGCGGCTCGATGAGCGTGTCGGACAGCGACATCTTCGCTGGCTCCGCTGTTCCGAGCCATGTCTCCGGAACCTTCTCCAGGAGATCCCCCGCTCACCGCCCACCCTCGCGCCTGAGCGGCGCGAAACACGGAATTTACGTGCCCGAAACCATCAGGCAACCGCGCCTCGGTAGCCTCGCCCGGACCGTTCGGGGAAGGAGGACGCATGGCGACGCCCAAGGACGTGCTCGACCTGGCCCGGAAGGCCGACGCGCAGATCGTGGACCTGCGGTTCTGCGACCTGCCGGGCCTCATGCAGCACTTCTCGATCCCCGCCAGGGAGTTCACCGAGGAGGGCTTCGAGGCCGGATACGGCTTCGACGGCTCCTCGATCCGCGGCTTCCAGGAGATCCAGGAGTCGGACATGCTCCTGGTCCCCGATCCCGAGGGCGCGTACATCGACCCGTTCCTGGCCCACCCGACGCTCGTCGTCCACTGCTTCGTCAAGGACCCGATCACCGGCGAGATGTACACCCGGGACCCCCGATACATCGCCCGGAAGGCCGAGCTCTACCTGTCGCAGACGGCCATCGCCGACACCTCGTACTGGGGCCCGGAGTGCGAGTTCTACATCTTCGACTCGATCCGCTTCGACCAGAACCAGCACGAGGGCTACTACCACATCGACGCCGTGGAGGGCGTGTGGAACTCGGGGGCCGATGAGGGCGGCCACAACCTCGGCTACAAGCCCCGGTACAAGGAGGGGTACTTCCCGCTGCCCCCCATGGACCACTACCAGGACCTGCGCTCGGAGATGGTCCTCAACCTCGAGAAGGTCGGCGTCCAGGTGGAGGTCCACCACCACGAGGTCGGGACGGCGGGCCAGGCCGAGATCGACATGCGCTACGACACGCTGGTGAAGACCGCGGACAACGTCATGAAGTACAAGTACGTGGTCAAGAACACCGCCCGGGTCCGGGGCAAGACCGTGACGTTCATGCCCAAGCCGATCTTCCAGGACAACGGCTCCGGGATGCACACGCACCAGAGCCTGTGGAAGAACGGCGAGCCGCTGTTCTGGGACGAGCTCGGCTACGCGCAGATCTCGGACCTGTGCCGGTGGTACATCGGCGGGCTGCTGGCGCACGCCCCGGCGCTGCTCGCGTTCGCGGCGCCCACGACGAACTCGTACCGGCGGCTGGTGCCCGGATACGAGGCGCCCATCAACCTCGTGTACTCCCAGCGGAACCGCTCGGCCTGCGCGCGGATCCCGGTCTACTACAAGACTCCGGCCGCCAAGCGCGTGGAGTTCCGGTCGCCGGACCCCTCGTGCAACCCGTACCTGGCGTTCAGCGCCATGCTCCTGGCGGGGCTCGACGGGATCAAGAACAAGATCGAGCCGCCGGACCCCATCGACAAGGACCTGTACGACCTGCCGCCCGAGGAGGCCGCCTCCGTGAAGCAGGTGCCCGGGTCGCTGGAGGAGGTCCTGGATGCCCTCGAGGCGGACCAGGGCTTCCTGCTCGAGGGCGGGGTGTTCACCCAGGACGTCATCGACACCTGGATCGAGTACAAGCGGACGCGTGAGGTCGACGAGCTCCGGCTCCGCCCGCACCCGTACGAGTTCCACCTCACGTTCGACATCTGAGAGGGCGATCCGCCGGGACAGCCGCCCCGCGGGGCGGCTGTCCCTTCTTTGGGGTCGAGGAAGGATTGGGGCGGCCGGCGTCGAAGTGTTGAAGCTGATCCGTCGAGTCGCCCGCCGTGCCTGGGGGAAAGGGGACCTCGGCAAGACGGGCGTGGGAGGGAGACCCATGCGTCCGAAGTCCCGTTTGGTCCTCATCCTGTCGCTGGCCCTCTTCCTGCCGCTGGTCCCCGCCGCGGTGGCCCAGGCCGCTCCGGACCACAACGTGACCCTCACCGAGGAGAGCGGCCCCCAGTCCTGGGACGGCGCCGCGGCAAGCGGCGAGAACCAGGACTACGACGCCGCCAGCGGCGAGCCGTGCAACGAGACCCCGGAGGGGTACTGCGAGCAGGCGCTCGTCCATGTGAACACGGCGGAGCCGGTGGCCATCGAGGTCAGCCTGGCCGACGATCCCATCAACGACTTCGACCTGTACATCTACGCCAGCGATGCGGCCGGGAGCCGCGGCGCGCTCATCGACCAGTCGGCGAACCCCCAGACGCTCCTGGAGGCCGTCCAGGTCGGGAACGCCCAGGGCTACTACCTGGTCCAGGTCGTGTACTTCCAAACCATCGAGTCCGGCTACTCGGCCACCGCCGAGATCACCGGCCCCGGCGGCGGGGGTGGAGGCGGCGAGGCCGACCCGCTGCCGGAGACACAGTTCTTCTTCCACGGCGACGTCCCGGTCAACCAGCTGGACGACGCCACCTTCGACACCACCGAGCCGACCGGCGGAACGCCGGACATCGCTCCCGGCGTGAACAGCTTGATCGGGGCCAGCTGGACGGGCGACATCGACGCGGGCCGCCTCGACACCCTGGAGGTGGACTTCTGGCAGAAGTCTCCCGTCTGCGAGGCGCTCCTGGGGGAGGTCAACTACGAGGTCACGCTGGAAGCGGCGGACCGAACCTACGAGTTCCCCTTCTTCACCGAGCCGGCGTCGCTGCCGGAGATCCCCGCCAGGGTGATCCACACCTTCACCGCTGACGACCCGGAGAGCCCGCTGCCGATCGTGCTGCCCGGCGGGCCGGTGACGATCACGATCACCGGCCACTTCATCGACTGCGAGGCCGTGACGGCCATCGTGTACGACTCGACCGGCTTCCCGTCCGGGTTCTCGATCAACGTGCCGCCCCCCGTGGGGCGGACACCGTTCCCGCCCGACGTCGACGACCCCGCCGGGCTCCAGGAGGTGCTGGCCAGCGATCCGTCGCAGGGGTGGACGTCGCGCTCGGAGATGCACGTGGCCCAGAGCCCGACCGACCCGAACCTCCTGGTGGCCGGCTCCAAGTTCTACAACCGCGACCCCGACGCGCTCGCCGAGTACGAGTTCAAGATCGGCAGCTACGTCTCGTTCGACGGGGCCCAGAGCTGGACGGACCTGGGCCAGGTGGCCACCTGTCCGCCCGAGCAGGCCCCGCCCGAGTCGTGGCCGAACAACACCTGCTACCCGGAGGACGACCCGAACCAGGACGGCCTCGACGGAGGCGACCAGAACACCGGCCGGCCGTCCGGGGACTTCGGCGAGGAGTACATCACCTCCGATCCGTGGGTGCAGTTCGACGACGAGGGCAACGCGTACTTCATGGCGCTCGACCATCCGCCGTTCGGCGGGAACCCCGAGGGGAACGGGTGGGGCATGACCCTCCACAAGTGGGAGAGCGTCTCTGCGGACGACATCGCGAGCGGCGACCCGTGGAGCGACCGGATCCCGATCAACACGTACCCGGACTCGCTGCGCCGCGACACGCTCGAGTTCCTCGACGACAAGAACACGTTCGCGGTCAACAACGCCGGTCCCGACGGCGACGGCCAGACCGGCATCATGATCGCCTGCTGGGGCCAGTCGATCGGAGCCCTGGTCAAGCAGCAGATCGTCTGCGAGCGCTCCACGGACGGCGGCGAGTCGTGGCCGGAGGAGCCGAAGCCGATCTCGGACGTCCAGCAGCTGGTGATCGGTGTCCACGTCGTGGGCGACACCCAGGACCCGAACACGTTCTACGCCACGTGGAACCAGTACGCGACGGGCGGGGCGGCTGGGGACATCGGCGGCTCCCTGACCCCCGAGACGCTGGAGTTCGCGTTCACCACCGATGGCGGTGAGACCTGGATCCACCGACAGCTCCCGATCACGACGATCACCGGCATCCCGCGGCAGTTCCCCGGTCAGGAGTTCCGGAACCTGTCCATCCCCATCATGGCCGTCGGGCCGGAGGGCGAGATCTACATCACGTGGTCGAACTACGGCCCGGCCAGCGATCCGGACAACGACGAGGACGGGATGGAGGCAGACATCCTGCTCGTCAAGTCGACGAACGGCGGTCTGAACTGGTCCGCGCCGACCCGGGTCAACGTGCCGGACGAGGCGCCGAACCCGAACGCCGACCAGTTCCAGCCGTACGTCGCGGTCAACGATGACGGACAGGTCAACCTGATCTACTTCGACCGCCGGCTCGACCCCAAGACGGCCGAGCAATCCGGGAACTACTTCACGGACGTCTTCCTGGCCCGCTCCAACGACGGGGGGGCCACGTTCACGGAGCACCGGCTGACCCACGACGCCACGAATCCGGAGCACAACGCGCCCGTCTCCACCTCTGGCCTGTTCTTCGGGGACTACCAGGGGCTGGTCGTCGACGACTGCTTCGCGATCCCGTTCGTCAACGACACGCATCTGGCCAACGACGAGCTCGACCCCGGCCCGGTGCGGGACCCGGAGTTCGACGCCGGCATGCCGGAGTCTCCGTACCAGGAGGCCGTCTCCTGGCGGGTCCCCAACACGTCGGAGTTCGGCGGCGCCCCGAGCGAGGGGTGTGAGGAGCCACCGCCTCCCCCGCCCACGTGCCCCGGCGAGGATGGCGAGGCGGGCAACCACGTGGTCGGTACGCCGGGCGACGACGTCCTGGTCGGCACCGACGGGAAGGACGTCATCTGCGGCATGGGCGGGAACGACGTGATCCGCGCCAAGGGCGGGAACGATGACATCTCCGGTGGCGGAGGCAACGACGTCATCCGGGGCGGCCCGGGTCGCGACGACGCATCCGGCGGGAGCGGCGACGACACCGTCCGGGGCGGCCAAGGCGGCGACGACCTCCACGGAAACGCGGGGGACGACGGGCTGTTCGGCCAGGGTGCCTCGGACGAGATCGATGGCGGCCCCGGGACGGATACCTGCCGCGGCGGCGGGGGTGCGGACGAGATCAAGGGCTGCGAACGGTAGACGGAGGTAGGGGGCCGGCCCGCCGGCCCCCTACCCGTCCTCCCCGTAGAACACCCGCTCCATCGCGCGGCGGGCCCGACGGGTGATCCGGCGGTAGTCCTCGAGGAACCGCTGCCGGGCGTGGAGCTCGTAGCCCAGGCGGCGGGCCAGCGCCCGCTGGCCCTCCGGCGCGGGAGGGAGGGCCTCGGCCGGCACCCGGCGCTCGATCTCCAACGCGTTCTTCACCTCGTTCAGGAACACGTACGCCTCGCCGAGCGCCAGGCTGACGCTGTCCTCGACCAGCCGCTCGCGCGACAGCGCCTCCAGGGCCTCGAGCGTGTTCCTCCGCCGGACCGCGGGGTGTTCGGCGCCGTGCCGCATCTGCGACAGCTCCACCGCGAACGTCACGTCGGCCAGGCCGCCGTATCCCAGCTTGAAGTGGAACCGGCGGGCGTCGGGGGGCCGGACCCGCTCCTCCTCCATGCGGACCCGCATCCGTCGGATCTCCGCGACGCGCTCGATCGGCAGCGCCTCCGGGTACGCGAAGTCGGTGGCCGCGGACACCAGGCGGCGCCCCAGCGCCTCGTCGCCGGCGACGAACCGGGCCTTGAGGAGCGCCTGGAACTCCCACGTCTGGCCCCAGCGCTCCCAGTACTCGAGGTAGGCGGCCAGCGACCGGGCCAGCGGGCCGTTGCGCCCCTCAGGGCGGAGGTCGGCGTCGGGCTCGAAGCCCCGGTCCCGGACCCCGGCCAGCACCGCGGCGGCGGCCCGCTCGGCCTCCTCGAACGCCTCGGGTCCCTCGCCCTCGAAGACGAACACCAGATCGACGTCCGAGGCGAAGTTGAGCTCGCGGCCCCCCAGCTTGCCCAGGCCGACCGCCGCGAGCGGCACGCCGGACGACGCCTCGGCCACCGCGTCGGCGATCACGGCGTCCGCGACCTCGGACAGCGCCCGCCCGGCCTGCGGCACCGGGAGCTCGCCCGCCGCGTACGCCGCGCCGAGCGCCAGGAGCCGGTGCTGCCGGCGGGCGCCCGGGGGCGCCGGGTGGGAGAGCGGCGGCAAGCCGTCGCCCGACGCCAGCAGGTCCGAGAGCCACGACGACGCGGCCACCGCGAGCGCCAGGCGGCGGGCCAGGTCGGGGTCCCCGGCCATGCGATCGGGGGCGCCGGCGTCCTCGCGGAGCCGCTCGGCCACCCGCTCGAACCGGGCGAGCGCCGCGTCCGGGTCGGCGGCCAGCGCCAGCGCCGGGATCACCACCGGGAACACGTGCTCGAACACGCGTCCCAGGCGGGCGCGCGGGTCGACCAGTCGGGCCAGGCGGTCGTAGGCCGAGGCGGCGTCCGCGAACCCGAGCCCAGACAGCAGCTCGATCGTGGCCTCCCGGTCGGTCCCCGGCCGGGGGGCCGCCGGGCCGGCGAAGGCCTCGAGGAGCGGCCGGTAGAACAGCCGCTCGTGGAGCCCGCGCACCCGGGCGGTGTGGCGCTCGTACGCCTCCGCGAGGGCCGCGGCGTCCCGCAGGCGCATCGAGCGAGCCAGGCGGGCGCGGGCCCCCTCGTCGGCGGGCAGGTCCTGCGCCGGCAGGTCCCGGGCCAGCTGCAGCCGGTGCTCGAGCGTCCGGAGGAAGCGGTACGAGTCGGCCATGGCCTCGGCGTCCGCCGCGCCGGCGTACCCGCCCTCGGCCAGCGCGGCCAGGGCGCCGAGGGTGTCCGGCACCCGGAGGGCCGGGTCGCGACGCCCGTGGACGAGCTGCAGGAGCTGGACCGCGAACTCGACGTCGCGGATCCCGCCGCGGCCTCGCTTGACCGAGGTCGCCTCGCGCCCCCGGGCCCGGACGTGCTCCTCGATGCGCCCCTTCATCGACCGGACGTCCTCGATCGCCGACGGCTCCAGGTCCCGCGGGTAGACGACGTCGGCCAGGTCGTCCAGCAGCCGCTGGCCCAGGGGCCGGTCGCCGGCCACCGCGCGGGCCTTCAGGAGCGCCTGCTTCTCCCAGGTCGCGGCGTGGCGCCGGTAGTACTCGGCGGTGGCCGCCGCCGAGCGGGACAGCGGGCCGGCCCGGCCCTCGGGACGGAGCGACGCGTCGACCCGCAGCGCCACCCCCTCGGCGGTCGGCTCGGACAGCAGCGCGATGACCAGGGCCGCCCGGCGGACGGCGCCCTCCTGCGCCGCGGCCCCGGGCTCGGCGTGAACGAAGATGAGATCGACGTCGCTGGCGTAGTTGAGCTCGCGGCCACCGAGCTTCCCCATGCCGAGGACCGCCAGCCCGTCCCCGCCGACCTCCAGCACGGCGGCCTCGAGGCACGCCTCGGCGATCCCGGTGACCTCGGCGACCACGTCGTCGAACGGCGCACCGTCCAGGTCGCGGGCCGCGGTCCGGTACAGCGCCCGGCGGCGGAACCGCCGGAGCCCGGCGGCGGGGCCCCACCGCGCCGCTAGGGCGGCCGCCTCCGCCAGGAGGTCCTCCCGGGAGCGCGGCGCCACGTCGGCGAAGAGCGCGGCCTCCTCGGGGTGGGCCGCCAGGAAGTCCGCCACCGCCGTGGAGAACCCCAGCAGGGGGACGGCCCGCTCGAGGAGCACGGGGTCGGCAAGGATGTCCCGCGCCGCGGGGTGCTCCCCGACCCTGGACAGCGCCACCCGGGCCAGCTCCGGCTCCGGCGCCCGGGCCAGCGCCCGGCCCAGGACCTCCGGCGTGGTCACGCTACAGGAGCGGGAAGGACCGCTCGACCTCCCACGGCGTCACGTAGGAGCGGTACTCCGCCCACTCCTCACGCTTGTTCCGGATGAACCACTCGAAGACGTGCTCGCCGAGAGCCTCGGCGACCAGGTCCGAGCGCTCCATCAGCGCGACGGCGTCGTGGAGGTTGTCGGGGAGCGACCGGATCCCCATTGCCCGGCGCTCCTCCTCCGACATCGCCTGGAGGTTGTCGGTGGCCTCGGCCGGCGGCTCGAGCTCCCGGGCGATCCCGTCGAGGCCGGCCGCCAGGATCACCGAGAACGCCAGGTAGGGGTTGCACGCCGGGTCCGGGGCCCGGTATTCGATGCGGCACGCGGACTCGTCGTCGGGCCGGTCGGCCGGCACCCGGACCAGCGCCGACCGGTTCCGTCGGCCCCAGCACACGTAGACCGGCGCCTCGTAGCCGGGCACCAGCCGCTTGTAGGAGTTGACCCACTGGTTGGTGACGGCCGTCATCGCCGGGGCGTGCTCCAGGAGTCCGGCCACGAACGAGCGACCGACCTTCGACAGCCGCGCCTCGGCGGTGGGGTCGAAGAACGCGTTGCGCTCCCCCTCCAGGAGCTGGAAGTGGGTGTGCATCCCGGACCCCTGGATCCCGGCCGCGGGCTTGGGCATGAACGACGCGTGGAGCCCGGCCTCCTGAGCCACCTCCTTGACCGCGAGCCGGGCGGTCAGGATCGCGTCGGCCACCGCCAGCGCGTCCCCCGCCGCCAGCACGACCTCGTGCTGGGAGGGCGCGTCCTCGTGGTGCATGGATTCCACCCTGACGTCGAGGCGCTCGAGCGCCGCCAGCGTCTGCCTCCGGACGTCGTCGGCGGCCTCCGCCGGCGTGAGGTCGAAGTAGCCGCCGCGGTCGAGGGGGTCGAGCCGCTCCGCCGAGCGCGACAGGAAGTACTCGACCTCGGGGCCGGCGCGGACGGCGTATCCGAGCTCGGCCGCCCGGGCGAGGTTCCGCCGCAGGACGGAGCGCGGGTCGCCCGCGAACGGCGCGCCGTCGGGATGGGTGATGTCGCACAGCATGCGGGCCACCGGCTCGTCGGCCGGCCACGGGAGGAGCCGCAGGGTCGTCGGGTCCGGCCGGGCCAGCATGTCCTCCTCCTCGGCGCGGGCGAAGCCCTCGATGGCGGAGCCGTCGAACCCGATGCCCTCGGCGAAGGCCTTCTGGAGCTCCTCGGAGGGGACCGCGAAGGACTTCAGGAAGCCGAGCACGTCGCTGAACCACAGGCGCACCAGGCGCACGCCGCGCTCCTCGACCTCCCGCAGCGCCCGGTCGGCGGCCGGATCCATGAGCGCATGCTACCCCCGCCCGTCCGTCGGGCCGCGGGATTTAACGCGCCCGTAACCTCCCCCCGGGTGGCGCCCGCTAGCGTCTGGAACGTGGCGCCGACCAACGAGGCGGAGTTCGTCCTGCGCACCGTGGAGGAGCGGGGGATCCGCTTCATCCGGCTCTGGTTCACGGACGTGCTGGGGTTCCTCAAGTCGTTCGCGATCACGCCGGCGGAGCTCGAGACGGCCTTCACCGAGGGGATGGGGTTCGACGGGTCGTCGATCGAGGGGTTCGCGCGGATCCAGGAGTCGGACATGCTGGCGATCCCCGATCCCTCGACGTTCCAGATCATCCCCTGGCGGTCCGAGCACCACGTGGCCCGGATGTTCTGCGACATCGTGAACCCCGACGGCACCCCCTTCCAGGGCGACCCCCGGTACGTGCTGAAGCGGCAGCTGCGCCGGGCGGCGGACCTCGGGTTCACGTTCTACGTGGGGCCCGAGCTCGAGTACTTCTACTTCCGGAACGCCGAGAGCACGGAGTTCCTGGATCGAGGCGGCTACTTCGACCTCACGCCGATCGACGTGGCCACCGGGTACCGCAAGCGAACCGTCGAGTACCTGGAGGCCATGGGCATCCCGGTGGAGTACGTCCATCACGAGGTGGCGCCGTCGCAGCACGAGATCGACCTCCGGTACACGGACGCGCTGACGATGGCCGACAACGTCATGACCTACCGCCTCACGGTCAAGGAGGTGGCCCACGAGGCCGGGGTCTACGCCACGTTCATGCCCAAGCCGGTGTTCGGGGTGAACGGGAGCGGGATGCACACCCACCAGTCGCTGTTCGAGGGCGACCGCAACGCGTTCTTCGACGCCACGGACGAGTACCACCTCTCGAAGGTGGCCAGAGGGTACCTGGCCGGGATCCTCCGCCACGCCCGGGAGATCACGCTCGTCCTCAACCAGTGGGTGAACTCGTACAAGCGGCTGGTGCCCGGCTACGAGGCGCCGGTCTACGTGTGCTGGGCGCGGCGGAACCGCTCGGCGCTCGTCCGGGTCCCGATGTACAAGCCCGGGAAGGAGCACGCCGCCCGGATCGAGCTCCGCTCCCCCGACCCGGCGTGCAACCCCTACCTGGCGTTCGCCTGCATGCTGGCCGCCGGCCTGCGAGGCGTCGAGGAGGAGTACGAGCTCCCGCCCGAGGCGTCCAACAACATCTACGAGATGACGGAGGACGAGCGGCGCGAGGCCGGCATCGAGTCGCTCCCCGAGGACCTGTTCGAGGCCATCGGGCTGGCCGAGAGCTCCGAGCTCCTCCACGAGGCCCTGGGCGATCACGTGGCCCGGTTCCTGGTGCGGAACAAGCGCGAGGAGTGGGACGGCTACAAGGCCTACGTCACGCCCCACGAGCTGGAGCGCTACCTGCCGCTGCTCTGAGGATCCCGGCCGCTACACGAACCGGAGGTCGTCGGTCTCGGGCTCCTCGACCGCCCGGCTGCAGGTCGGGCAGTACCACCGGGCCTCCAGCGCGGTGCCGCAGGTCCGGTGTCGCAGCGACGGCGCCTGGCCGCTCCGGCGGGCGCCCCAGTCGGCGAGCAGCCGGATCGCGCCGGCCAGCTCCCGCCCCTCCGGCGTGAGGTCGTAGGCCAGCCGCAGGGGCCGGCTCGAGTAGGGCGTGGCCGACACGACGCCCTCGCGCTCCAGGCGCTTGAGCCGCTCCGACAGGACGTTCGGCGCGATGCCGCCCAGGTCCCGCGCCAGGTCGCTGAAGCGGCGCGGCTCGGCCAGGAGCGCCTCGACGACCAGCAGGCTCCACCGGTCGCCCAGCCCGCCCAGCGCCTCGCGGAGCGCCGCGGAGGCCGGGCCGAGGTGCCGCTCGGACATCGCGGCCATCGTAGAGGACCGCCCGGTTGCTCGTTCCACGGTTCGATAGTACCTTGTTACTTGCAAGTTGCGACCCGCAGACGGTAGAGGAGGCAGCGATGCAGGTGCTGAACGAGATCGGGTCCGCGGTCGAGCGGACGGCCGAAGCGGTGGCGCCCGCCGTGGTGGGCGTGGGGGCCCGGTGGGGCCGGGGGTCCGGCCTGGTCGTCGGCCCCGACCGGGTGGCCACGAACGCCCACAACGTGCGCGGGGAACGCGTCACGGTCACGTTCGCCGACGGGCGGGCCGAGGAGGCCACCGTGGCCGGCATCGACGCGGACGGGGACCTCGCCGTCCTCGCCGTCCCGACCGGCGAGGCGTCCGCGCTCCCGTGGGCCACCGGCACCGAGGTGCGGCTCGGGACCCCCGTGTTCGCGCTGGCCAACCCCGGCGGCAGGGGCGTCCGGGCGACCGTCGGCTTCGTCTCCGGGACGGACCGCAGCTTCCGGGGCCCACGGGGCCGGCGGATCCGAGGGGCGATCGAGCACACCGCTCCCCTGCCCCGCGGCGCCTCCGGCGGCCCCGTCGTCGACACCGAGGGCCGCCTGCTGGGGATCAACACCAGCCGCTCGGGGGAGGGGTTCTACGTCGCCATCCCCGCCGATGAGTCGCTGCGCGAGCGGCTCGAAGCGCTGAGCCGGGGAGATTCCCCGGCCGGGCCGCGGCTCCGCGTCGGCGTGGCGCCGCCCTGGGTGGCGCGACGCCTCCGGCGCGCCGTGGGGCTCCCCGACCGGGAGGGCGTCCTGGTCCAGGTCGTCGAGCCGGACGGGCCGGGGGCCGCGGCCGGGCTGGCGCCCGGCGATCTCATCGTCTCTGCCGAGGGGGAGCCCGTGGCTGGGGCCGACGACCTCCACCGCATCCTGGAGCGGGCGGCTGCGGCCGGAGGCATGACGCTGGGCATCGTGCGGGGGGTCGAGGAGCGCAGCGTCAGGGTCTCGTTCGCCGAGCTGGCGGGGGAGGCGCCCGAGCGGGCCTGACCCAGCGGATGGCGGCAGGCTCGCGCCCCGTCGCCGTCCGCTACGCTCCGGTGGATGTCAGCCGTGGCCCGGCCTCACGACGTGGCGGGGTTGGAGCGGGCGATGCGCTCCACGCCGGTCCTCGGGGGCGTTCGGGCCGACGGCGTCCGCCGGCTGGCCCAGGACTGCCACGTCCGCCAGTTCCAGCGTGATACCTACCTGTTCCACCAGCACGACGAGGCCTCCGACGTCTACTTCCTGTGGCGGGGGCGGGTCGAGATCAGCTCGATCTCCACGAGCGGGCGCCGCCAGCTGCACACGACGCTGGAGACCCCGCAGTTCTTCGGGGAGCTGGGCGTCCTGGGGGAGATTCCCCGGACGGCCAGCGCCCGGGCGCTCGAGGACACCACGGTGGGCGCCATCGAGGGAGCTCGCTTCACCGGGTTCCTGGGCGAGCACCCGCCCGCTGCCCGGGCGCTGCTCCGGGCGCTGGCCCGCCAGATCCAGGAGCACGAGGTGCTCGTGGACGACCTCCTCTTCCTCGACCTGAAGGGACGGGTGGCCAAACGGCTGCTCGGCCTCGTCAGCGCGAGCCTCGAGGAGACCCCGAAGGACGGCGCCACCGTGCCGTCGGTCATCACCCACGCCGACCTGGCCGCGCTGTCGGGCGGGAGCCGGGAGAACGTCACGCGGATCCTGTCGGAGTTCCAGCGGCGGGGGCTCGTGCGAAGGAACGGCCGGCGCTACGTGCTCGCCGACGTCGCCCGCCTCCGCCGCCTGGCCGGGCTCTGAGCCGTACACTGCCGTCGTGCCGGCCTGCCACCGCTGCGGGGAGGACAACCCCGACCGCGCTCGCTACTGCTGGAACTGCGGCACCGCCCTGGCCGGCGGTGACACGGCCGAGACCCGGAAGACCGTCACGGTGCTGTTCACCGACGTCGTGGGCTCCACCGGCATCGCCGAACGGATGGACCCCGAGTCGGTGCGGCGGGTCATGTCGCGCTACTTCCAGGCGATGCAGGCGGTCGTCGAGCGCCACGGCGGCAGCGTCGACAAGTTCATCGGGGACGCCGTCATGGCGGTGTTCGGCGTGCCCGTTCTCCACGAGGACGACGCCGTCCGGGCCCTCCGCGCCGCGGCCGACATGCGCGGGGCGCTCGCCGAGCTGAACCGCGAGCTCGAGCGCGACACCGGGATCCGGCTGGAGACCAGGACCGGCATCAACACCGGCGAGGTGGTGACCGGCGACCCGAGGATGGCCCAGACCCTCGTCGTCGGCGACGCCGTGAACGTGGCCGCCCGGCTGCAGGAGAGCGCCGACCCCGGCGACGTCCTGATCGGCGAGGAGACGTTCCGGCTGGCCCGGGACGCCCTCCGCGTCGAGGCCATCGAGCGCCTCTCGGTGAAAGGCAAGGCCGAGCCGATCCGGGCCTTCCGGGTCATCGAGGTGATCCCCGGCGCGCCGGGGTACGCCCGGCGGATGGACTCGCCGATGGTCGGGCGTGAGGGCGAGCGGATCCTGCTCCAGCAGGCGTTCGACCGGACCGTCCGGGACCGCACGTGCCACCTGTTCACGATCCTCGGCACGGCGGGGGTCGGGAAGTCGCGGCTGGCCAACGAGGTCACCAGCGCCTCCGGCATCGACGCCGAGGTCCTCACCGGCCGCTGCCTTCCCTACGGCGAGGGCATCACGTTCTGGCCGGTGGTCGAGGTCGTGCGGCAGGCGGCCTCGCTCTCGGAGACGCACCGCGTCGAGGAGGCCCGCGAGCGGCTGGCCTCGCTGCTCCGCGACGAGGAGGACGGCGCCGAGGTCGCCGAGCGCATCGCCCAGGTCGCCGGCCTCGCGGAGTCCGCCGGAGAGACCGAGGAGACCGCCTGGGCCGTCCGGCGCTTCCTGGAGAGCCGAGGGGCGCGGCGGCCGGTCGTCGTCGTGTTCGACGACCTCCAGTGGGCGGAGCCCACGCTGCTCGACGTCATCGAACACGCCGCCGACTGGTCGCGCGGCAGCCCGCTCCTGCTCCTCTGCCTGGCGCGCCCGGAGCTCCTGGAGCACCGACCGACCTGGGGTGGCGGGAAGCTCAACGCCACCACGATCCTCCTGGAGCCGCTGACGGAGGAGCAGTCCACCGCCCTGATCCGGAACCTCCTCGGATCGGCCGACCTGGCGGAGGGCCCTCGCGCCCGCATCGCCACGGCGGCGGAGGGCAACCCGCTGTTCCTCGAGGAGATGCTCGCGGTGCTGATCGACGACGGGCTCCTCCGCCGGGAGGACGGCCGGTGGGTCGCCACCGCGGATCTTGGCGAGCTCTCGATGCCGTCGACGATCCAGGCCCTGCTCGCGGCCCGCCTCGAACGGCTGCCCCGCCGCGAGCGGACGGTGATCGAACGGGCCGCCGTCCAGGGGAAGGAGTTCCACCTCGGCGCCGTGGCCGAGCTCACCGAGACGCCGCCGGACCGCCTGGCCGCGGACGTCCAGTCGCTGGTCCGGAAGGAGCTGGTCCGGCCGGCGGCCTCGGGCTTCCGGGGCGAGGACGGCTACCAGTTCCGCCACATCCTGCTCCGCGACGCGGCGTACCTGGGCATCCCCAAGGAGGTGCGCGCCCGGCTCCACGCCCGGTTCGCCGGATGGCTCCGCCGGAGTGCCGGCGACTGGCTCCCGGAGTACGAGGAGATCCTCGGGTACCACCTGGAGCAGGCCCATCGCTACCTCGCCGAGCTGGGCCGCGTCGACGAGCGAGGGGCGGCGCTGGCCCGGGAGGCGTCGGAGCACCTCCGACGCGCCGGCCGGCGGGCGTTCGACCGCGGGGACATGCCGGCGGCCACCAACCTGCTCCAGCGAGCGACCGACCTGGCCGGCAGCGAGCCCGTGCGCCTGCCGCTCCTGATCGACCTGGCCGAGGCACTGACCGAAGTGGGGGAGTTCCGCCGCGCCGACGAGGTCCTGGGCCAGGCCCTCGAGCTCGCGGCCGAGGCGGATGACGCTCCGCGGCGGTGGCTGGCCGAGCTGGCTCGGCTCGAGACCCGGATCAACACCGACCCCGGCAAGGTGACGGCGGACGCCCGCCGGCTCGCCGAGCGTGCGGTCCGGTTCTTCGAGGCCGAGGGCGACGAGGTCGGGCTGGCCCGCGCCTGGCACGTGCTCGCCCTGGCCCGGTGGAACGACGCCCGGGCCGCCGACACGGAGGAGGCTCTGGAGCGGGCCGCGGCGCACGCCGGCCTGGCCGGGGACCGGCGACAGGAGGCCGAGGATCTCTCGCTGCTGTCGCTCACGGCGAGCTGGGGGCCGGCGCCCGTCCCCGACGCCATCGCGCGGACCGAGGCCATTCTCCAGCGGGCCGGCGGCCACCGGAAGGTCGAGGCGTTCACGCTCGTGACCCGCGGCGTCCTCGAGGCCCGCCGGGGGGACCTCGACCTGGCGCGCGAGCTGGTCTCGCGGGGTCGGGCCATGCTCCGGGACCTCGGCTCCCGGGTCTACGCCGCGGCCACCTCCCACGGCGCCGGGCAGATCGAGCTCCTCGCCGGGGACCCCGCGGCCGCCGAGCGGGAGTTCCGAGCCGGGTTCGAGGCGCTGGAGACCATGGGCGAGAAGGCCTACCTGTCGACCTCCGCGGGGTTCGTCGCCGAGGCGCTCTGCGCCCAGGGCCGGTACGAGGAGGCCGAGCGGTTCGCGCGGATCAGCGAGGAGACCGCCGATCCGCAGGACCTCATGTCGCAGATCCAGTGGCGCTCGGCGCGGGCCCGGGTCATGGGCCACCGCGGGCGCCTGGACGAGGCCGAGCGCCTGGTCCGCGACGCGGTGATGCTGGCCGACGGCACCGACTTCCTCGAGACCCGGGCCGACGTCCGCCTGGCCCTGGCCGAGGTCCTGGAGCTGGCCGGCCGCGGCGCGGAGGCCGCGGCGGCCATCCGCGAGGCCGCGGACCTGTACGAGCGGAAGGGCAACGTGGTCTCCGCCGACCGGGCCCGGGCCGCGCTGGCCGGGTTGACCGCCTAGCGTCCGCGCTACGCTGGCCCCCGTGAGGATCGCGCTCGGCCAGATCAACGTCACGGTCGGCGACCTGGGTGGCAACGTCGATCGGATGGCGACCTGGGCTCGGGAGGCCGCCGGCCACGGCGCCGACCTGGTGTGCTTCCCGGAGCTTGCGGTCACCGGCTACCCGCCCGAGGACCTGGTCCTCCGGCCGGGCTTCGTCGCCGACAACCTGGAGGCGCTCGAGGACCTGGCCCGCCGCACCGCGGAGGCCTGCCCGGTGCTGGTCGGCTTCGTGGACCGTTCGGAGCGCGGCCTGCACAACGCCGCGGCCCTGCTCCGGGGCGGCCGCGTGGAGGCCCGCTACCATAAGCACAAGCTCCCGAACTACGGGGTCTTCGACGAGCAGCGGTACTTCGTGCCAGGGGAGGTCGGGTGCACCGTGCGGCTGGCGGGATCGGAGCTCGGGATCTCGGTGTGCGAGGACGCCTGGAAGCCCGGCCCGCCGTTCGACGGGTACGCGGCCCGGGTCTCGGTGATCCCGAACATCAACGGCTCCCCGTACCACCGGCGGAAGATCCACGAGCGCCTGGAGATTTGCGCGGCCCGGGCCCGGGAGACCGGCGCGTGGATCGTCTACGTGAACTGCGTCGGCGGGCAGGACGAGCTTGTGTTCGACGGGGGGAGCATGGTCGTGTCCCCGGACGGGGAGCGGGCCTGGCACGCCGACGCCTTCGCCGAGGACCTGCTGGTCGTGGACATCCCGGGGACCGGCGACGGGCAGCCGAAGCCGCCGCTGCCGGACGACACACGGGAGCCGTGGCCGGAGGGCTCCGAGGAGGTCTACCGGGCGCTGGTCCTCGGGCTCGGAGACTACGTGCGCAAGAACGGCTTCCGCGAGGTGGTGGTCGGCCTCTCGGGCGGGATCGACTCCTCGATGACCGCCACGCTGGCCGCCGACGCACTGGGGCCCGAGGCGGTCCACGGTCTCGCCATGCCATCGCGGTACTCCTCGGAGGCCAGCGTGGAGGACGCCGAGGAGCTGGCGGCGCGGCTGAAGATCCGGCTCGACCGGGTGCCGATCGACCCGGCGTTCGAGGCGTACCTGGACACGCTCGCGGGCCTGTTCCGGGGGACCGAGCCCGGCGTGGCCGAGGAGAACCTCCAGGCCAGGGTCCGGGGCAACCTCCTGATGGCCCTGTCGAACAAGTTCGGCTCGCTGGTGCTGGCCACCGGGAACAAGAGCGAGATGGCCGTCGGCTACTCGACGCTGTACGGCGACATGGCCGGAGGGTTCTCGCCGCTGAAGGACGTGCCGAAGACGCTCGTGTACGAGCTGGCCCGGTGGCGGAACAAGCAGACCGACCCTGCGCCGATCCCCGATCGGGTCCTGGAGAAGCCGCCCTCGGCGGAGCTCCGTCCCGGCCAGAAGGACACGGACAGCCTGCCCGCGTACGAGGCGCTCGACCCGATCATCGAGGACTACGTCGAGGAGGACCGCTCGCCGGAGGAGATCGTGGCCGCGGGGGCCGATCCGGAGCTGGTGTGGCGGGTGATCGGGATGATCGACCGCGCCGATTACAAGCGCCGGCAGGCCCCGCCCGGGGTGAAGATCACGCCGAAGGCCTTCGGGCGCGACCGGCGCCTGCCGATCACGAACGCCTACCGGCCGCGACCACCGGAAGGGCCGGCGGCCTCGTAGGGCGCCCGGAGCGCCGGGTCTACAATCGAGCGGGGCGTTAGCTCAGCCTGGTCAGAGCAGTGGGCTTTTAACCCATGTGTCGGGGGTTCGAATCCCTCACGCCCCACCCATCGTCCGCCGTGTTCGGCAGTCAGCGTCCGGTCCAATCGGGGAGCGTCTAGCATGGCGCGGTGCCGACGCCGGTGCTCATCGACACCGACCCGGGGATCGACGACGCGATCGCGCTCCTCCTCGCCCTCCGGAGCCCCGAGCTCGAGATCGCGGGGATCACGGTCGTCCACGGCAACGTCCCGGTGGAGGCCGGCACCCTCAACGCCTTCAAGGTCCTCGAGCTGGCCGGGCGGCGCGACATCCCGGTGGCTCGCGGGGCGGCCCGGCCGCTCCTCCGCCAGCCGGTGACCGCGGAGATCGTCCACGGCGCCGACGGCCTGGCGGACCTCATGCCGGCGCCCGAGCGGATCGACCTGCACCCGGAGTACGGCCCGACCTTCCTGGCCCGGCGGCTGGAGGAGGTGGACCGGCCGGTCACGGTGGTGACGCTCGGGCCGCTCACGAACCTGGCCGTCGCGCTGTTGGCGGCCCCCGGCGCGGCGGCAGGGGTCGAGCGGGTGGTGGCCATGGGCGGCGCCGTCCGGGTGGAGGGCAACGTCACGCCCTCCGCCGAGTTCAACGTCTACGCCGACCCCGAGGCGGCCGCCATCGTGCTGGCCTCCGGGATCCCGGTGACGCTCGTCCCGCTGGACGCCACGATGCACGCCACCGTGCCGGGCGCGGTCGGGCGGAAGCTCCAGGGCTCGGACGACCCGGTGGAACGGTTCCTGGGAGACCTGATCGCCCACGCCGCGGGGGTGTACCGGCGGTACTACGGCACCGAGGACGTGGCGATGCACGACCCGCTGGCCCTCGCCGTGGCCATCGACCCCTCCCTCGTCGAGACCCGGCGGGTTCACGTCGCCGTCGAGACCGGGGGGTCCATCACCGCCGGCCGCACCGTGGCCGACTTCTGGGGCATCCCGGAGCCATGGGGGGAGCCGAACGCGGACGTCGCGCTGGGCGTCGACGCCGGGCGCTTCGATGAGCTGCTGTGGCGCCGGCTGATCGGCCGCTACCCGCCGTGACGGTGGACGTCGTGGTCGTCGGCTCGGTGAACGTCGACCTGGTGGTCCGGGTTCTCAGGCTCCCCGCGAAGGGCGAGACGGTCACCGGCGGGACGTTCGTCCGCGCCCCCGGCGGCAAGGGCGCGAACCAGGCGGCCGCCGCGGCCCGGCTCGGCGCTCGGACGAGGTTCGTGGGCCTGGTGGGGCCGGACGAGCTGGGAGCGGAGGCCCGGCGGGCGCTGGACGACGACGGCGTGGACGTCTCGACGCTCGGCACGGGGAGCCGCCACACCGGCGTGGCCGGCATCCTCGTCGACGACCGCGGCGACAACCTGATCGCCGTGGCCTCCGGCGCCAACGCCGAGGTCTCGGCGGCGTACGTCGACGGGGCGCTGGCGGGGATAGACGTCAGTTCGCCCGTCGTCCTCGCCAACCTGGAGATCCCGCTCGAGGCGGCGACGGCCGCGGCCCGATGGGCGGCCGCGCGCGGCGGGACCTTCGTGCTGAACCCCGCTCCGGCCCGAAGCCTCGACCCGTCCCTGCTGGCCCGGTGCTCGGTCGTCGTGGCGAACGAACACGAGGCGGCGGCGCTCGGCGGCGCGTCGATGGACGACCTCCTGGCCGCCGGGGCGGGGGCGCTCGTCGTGACCCGGGGCCGCCAGGGCGCGGACCTTCACCGCCCGGGGCGCCCCACGCACCGCCAGCTCGGCTTCCCCGTCGACGCCGTCGACACCACCGGCGCCGGTGACGCCTTCTGCGGCGCGCTGGCGTGGGCACTCGGGGACGGCCGGGGCCTGGAGGATGGGGTCCGCCTGGCGGCCGCCGCGGGCGCGCTGGCGTGCCGTCAGGTCGGGGCTCGGGGGAGCCTCCCGACCGCGCGGGAGGTCCTCGCGCTCGTCGCGGATGCCTGAGCCCGCCGCGCTGCGTCGGCCCAACCGGCTCTCCCCCGGAGCCGCCCGGGCATGCCCCGACGCCGCTCCGGGTAGGTGCCAGCCGTGAGCCCGAACGCCGTGCTGTGGATCCTCGTCCTCCTGGCCGCGGGAGGTGCGGTCGGCCTGGTGTTCTACGGCGAGGAGCAGGGCTGGGGTGGTGGACTCACGGTCGGGCTGGCGGTCGGCCTGTTCTTCGCCGCGGCCATCGCGTACGCGGTGTACGACTCCGCCCGCAAGCGCCGCCGGCGCCAGGCGGCCCCCGAGGCCGCCGCCCTGCTCGGGCTCATCCCCGCCGAGCGGTCGTCGCTGCCGCACCTGCCGTTCGAGCTCATGTCCCGAGGGCAAGGCCGGACGGCGGAGAACGCCATGGCGGGCAACGTGGACGGCGCTCTGTGGCTGTTCGACTACACGTACCACACGACGTCGTACAACCCGAACACGAACAGCACCAGCCGCAACGACTTCTACTTCTCGTGCGCCGTCGGACAGCTCCGAGCGGCCGGGCTGCCGGCCATGAGGATCTCGCGGGAGGGGTTCTTCTCGAGGATCGGCCGGGCGATCGGCTTCGAGGACATCGAGGTCGGCGACCGCCGGTTCGACGCCCGGTTCAAGGTCAAGGCGTCGGACCCCGCGGTGGCCGGGGAGGTCCTCCACGCCGACCTCCAGCGCTGGCTGATGGCGCTGGAGGAGGAGATGAGCTTCGAGCTCGCCGACGGGCTGGCGCTGGCCTACACGAAGCAGCGCGAGCTCACGGACCTCCGTCCGCTGCTGGACGCCCTGCTGGCCTTCCGCCAGCAGATTCCCCAGGCGTTGCTCGAGCGCTACGCGGCCAACCGCACAGAAGCGTAGCCGGAGCGGCGGGGCTGGATGCTCGCTACGCGCCGAAGCAGGGCGCCGGGACGACGGCCTCCATCATCCGGAGCTCGTCCCCGGGATCCCGGTCCGCGGTGTCCTCGCCGGTCCCACCCAGCGCCGTGTCGTTCGGCGCGCCGTCGCTCGCCGCGAGGCACGGATCGTTCCCCGGGCCTCCAACCATCAGGTCCTGGCCCGCCTGGCCGACCAGGGTGTCGGGGCCCTTGCCGCCGAAGAGCTCGTCGTCGCCCTTGCCGCCCCAGACGGCGTCGGCGCCCGCCTCGCCCTGAGCGGTGTCCGCGCCCGGGCCTCCGAACAGCTGGTCGCCGCCCGGGCCGCCGCGGAGGATGTCGGCGCCCCGCTTGCCGCGGATCGTGTCCGGGCCGCCCTTCCCGCAGATCACGTCCTCCCCGCGGGTCCCGGTGAGCGTGTCGGCCCTGGAGGTGCCGGTGATCGTGCATCCCGGGCCGGCTCGGCCCGCGGCCGGCACGGCGAGCGCCACCGCGACCAAGACCGGCACGGCCGCCGCCCGAACGCCACTCCGCCACACGCTGCCTCGCATCGGGGGAAACGCTACCCCATGGCGGCGCGCGGATCCGGCGTTTCGCCCATCGGATCGGAACGGTAGCGATGGGGTTCTCGGGCAGCGGCGACGCCGGAAGGGGCCGGCGCTATACTCCGATGGCCGGGAGCGTCCGCCCCCATCGTCTAGCGGCCCAGGATACCGCCCTTTCAAGGCGGCGACACGGGTTCGAATCCCGTTGGGGGCACGGCGCTGACGCGCGGAGGTTGCCGCGGCGCTGATACACTCTTGCGTGCTGCGGGTGTGGAGCAGTCCGGAGTGCTCGCCACCCTGTCAAGGTGGAGGTCGGGGGTTCAAATCCCCTCACCCGCGCAACAGCTTTCGGCCGTGTCAGAACCTCCTTCGATACTGGCACCGCGATGCCCTGCGAAGCATGCGGGATGCCACTTTCCGGATCGCAGAGGCGATTCTGCTCGAAGCGATGTGGGGACCGCTGGCGCTGGAGCGCTCCGAGCAAGGAGTTCTCCTGCCCCAGTTGCGGACGGACCGTTCTCGTTCCGGCCAACAAGCGGGCCCGGCGGAAGCACTGCACGCGTGCCTGCGCTACCGCTACTCAGAACACGCGTGAGCGGGTCGGATCGACGAACCCGAACTGGCGGGGCGGGAGGGCCCTTCCGTACGGGGCAGGCTGGAAAGCGACGAAGGAACGGGTGCGTCAGCGAGACGGCGTCTGCTGCTCTTGCGGCAAGATGCCCGAGGAGAACGGCCGAGCGCTCGACTCCACCACCTGACACCGTTCCGCTTCTCGGGCGACAACTCCCTCGAGAACCTGGTGGCCCTCTGTCGTTCGTGCCACATGCGGGCGGACGATCACGGCCGACGCCACGGGGGCCGCTTCGTCGGAGCTCAGCAGCTGCCCTTGCGGCCTCCCAGCCAACGGGAGCTGTGGAGGCGTCGGGGGCGGGAGCACCGGGCCAAGCGAACAAGGATGCAGGCGCAGGCCCTTGCCCTCCGGCGTGATGGCCGGTCGCCGCGCCAGATCGCTTCAGTGCTGGGGGTGTCGCATCAGACCGTCGCGAACCGGCTTGTTATTCTGAGTGAGCCGGCGAGGTAGCTCAGATGGCAGAGCACGCGGCTGAAAACCGCGGTGTCGGCGGTTCGATTCCGTCCCTCGCCACCAGCGGCCCGCACCGGCGGGCCGTTCCCCTTCCCCCGGCCGCCCCCTAGGCGCCCGCGGAGCGGTCCAGCAGGCGACGCACCTCGGACTCGCGGTACCGGCGGTGGCCGCCCAAGGTGCGGATCGACGACAACTTGCCGGCCTTCGCCCAGCGGGTGACGGTCTTGGGGTCGACGCGGAACAGCGCCGCCACCTCGGCCGGGGTCAACAGCCTCTCCTTGTCGCTTGACCTTCCGTTCGAGCTCATGCCCCCTCCTCCCGGGAACGTTATGTCCGGGATTGTCGACGTGCCGGACGGCCGGGTACATAGACAAAGGGGCCTAAATCCACCTAGTCCGAAATGACTAGTCCCGCCTAGTTCAGGGACTCGCGGATCCGCGCCTCCGCCCACCGGCCCGCGACGGCCTGGTAGAGCTCTGCGGCGCGCTCGTTGTCGCCGGCCTCCAGGGCGTCCAGGGCGGCCTGGATCTCCTCGGCCGAGCGGTCCTCCTCGAGCTCGTTCCAGCCGAAGTGGTCCGAGAGTCCCCCGTAGTCCAGCTCCACGGCCGAGGGACGCGCGAACCGGGAAAGCCACTCGTCCAGGTCCTCCACGATCGAGACCACGTCGTCGAGGTCGCCCCCCTTCAGGACGCGGACCGCCCGCCCGGCGCGCTCGCGGGCCCGGGCCAGCGTCGTCCAGTACGACAGCCGGAACCCTCCGTCGGCCCGCTCCTCGATCCGGCGCTCCTTCCCCGAGAACAGCACGAACCACCGGACGGGGACGTGCCAGTGGCTCTCGAGCATCGACGGGACGGCGGAGGGGTCGCGGCGACGGATCCTGGCCAGCTCCCTGGCCACCCGCCGGGCCTCGGACTCCGGCACCAGGGCGTCGGCGACCTCCTCGGGGACCATGTCGCGGAGCGCCAGCAGGCTGGCCAGGACCCGGAGCGGGGTCCGCCACGGGCACACGTACCACCGGCCGCCGACCAGGCGCACGTCGGCGCGGTCCTCCTCGGCGGTCAGCAGCCCGAGCCGGCCCCGGTGGCCGGTGTGACGCTCCCGGTACACCCTTCGAACGGGCTTCAGGTGGCCGCCGTGCACGATGTATCGCTCCCAGCCGGCGCGCTCGTTCTCCGGGAGCGCGTCCAGCGGCTGGAAGACGCGGAGGTAGGCCGACCCGACCACGGGCGCATGATAGCGCGGGTCCGAGCGGGGGCACCCCGTGCTAAATTCCCGTCGCGGCCGGCCACCGGACGCCCGAAGCCGGTGGGGGTCCAGACAAGGGAGTCGGGCTCTGGGAGTCTTTTCCGAGCTGCGCGACGAGTACGAGGAGGTCGTCCACTTCCACGACCCCCCCTCCGGCCTCAAGGCGATCGTCGCGATCCACTCCACCGCCCTGGGGCCGTCGCTCGGCGGGACCCGGTTCTTCCCGTTCCGCTCCGAGGACGAGGCGCTCCGCGACGTCCTGCGACTGGCCCGGGGCATGACGTACAAGGCCGCCGCCGCGGGCCTCGACCTGGGCGGCGGGAAGGCCGTGATCATCGGCGACCCCAGGCGCGACAAGTCCGAGGAGCTCCTGCGGGCCTACGGACGGTTCATCGAGTCGCTGGACGGCCGGTACATCACCGCCGAGGACGTCGGCACCTCGCGCGAGGACATGGACGTCCTCCGCCGGGAGACCAGCTGGGTGACCGGGGTCTCGAAGCGGCTCGGCGGCTCCGGCGACCCCTCGCCCGTCACCGCGTACGGGGTATTCCAGGGGCTCCGGGCCTGCGCCGAGGAAGCCCTCGGGACGTCGTCGCTGGAGGGCGTCCGGGTGGTGGTCCAGGGCGTCGGAAAGGTCGGCTACCACCTGGTCAAGCACCTGGTCGAGGAGGGGGCCGCGGTGACGGTGGCCGACGTCGACGTCGACGCCGTGGGGCGGGTGGTGAACAGCTTCGGGGTGGAGACCGCCGAGCCCGACAAGGCCCACGCCGTCGCCAGCGAGATCTTCGCCCCCTGCGCGCTGGGGGCCGTGATCCGCGACGACACGCTGCCGGAGCTGAAGTGCAAGGTCGTGGCCGGCGCGGCCAACAACCAGCTGGAGCGGCCCGAACACGGGGACGCCCTCCAGGAGCTCGGCATCCTCTACGCCCCCGATTTCGTGATCAACGCGGGGGGGCTGATCAACGTGGCCGACGAGCTGATCGGCTACGACCGCGACCGCGCCATGGCCAAGGTGGAGGGCATCTACCGCACCGTCCGCGAGGTCTTCCGGATCGCTCGCACGGAGGGCGTGACGCCGGCCGCGGCCGCCAACGCGCTGGCCGAGCGGCGGATGGCCGGGGTCAGCCGCGTCCGGCTCCTGTGGCTCCCGGCCCAGCACCGCCCGCCAACAGGGCGGCGCTAGCCGCCGCCGTCCGGGACCACCGACGGCAGCTCGAGCGGGTTCGACGCCGCCGCATCCCTGTTCCCAAGGGCGTCCGAGCGCGGTGCGATATATTCCTGTGGCCCCCACCCGCGGAGGTTCGCTTGGACGACAACGCCACCGAGGGCGTCCGGATCCTCGACCGCGACGGGACCGTCGTCGACGACGAGGCTCTGAAGGCCCTCGACCTCAAGGACGAGGACTTCCGGCAGCTGTACCGGCACATGGCCGTGACCCGCGCCGTGGACCTCGAGAGCACGGCCCTCCAGCGCCAGGGCGAGCTGGCGGTGTACCCGCCGCTGCTCGGCCAGGAGGCGGCCCAGGTCGGCAGCGCCTACGCGCTGGCCGACCAGGACTTCGTGTTCCCGTCGTACCGGGAGGTCGGCGTCGCCGTGGTCCGGGGCATCGACCTCGTCGAGTACATGCACTTCCACCGGGGGACCCGGCACGGCGGCATCGACGACCCGGTGGGGAAGCGCTTCGCCGAGATCTCGGTGCCCGTGGGAAGCCAGCCGCTGCACGCCGTGGGGTGGGCCCTGGGCGCCAAGCTGGACGGCAAGAACGCCTGCGCGATCACCTACTTCGGGGACGGCGCCACGAGCCAGGGCGACGTCCACGAGGCGTGCAACTTCGCCGGCGTGTTCGGCGCCCCCGTGGTGTTCTTCTGCCAGAACAACGCCTGGGCCATCTCCGTGCCGCTGCGGCGGCAGACCGTTGCCCCGATCTGGCGGAAGGCGGAGGCCTACGGCTTCCCCGGCGTCCGGGTCGACGGCAACGACGTCCTGGCGACCTACCGCGTCACGCGCGAGGCGCTGGAGCGGGCTCGGACCGAGCACGTCCCGACGCTGATCGAGGCCGTGACCTACCGGATGGGCCCCCACTCCACCGCCGACGACCGGACCCGCTACCAGCCCGAGCAGGAGATCGAGCAGTGGCGGACGCTGGACCCGGTGGAGCGGTACCGCCGCTTCCTGGCCGACGCGGGGATGGCGGACGATGCCTTCTTCGAGCAGGTCCTGGACGAGGGGAAGGAGGTGGCAGCCTCGGTCCGGGCCGGGATCCAGGGGGCGCGGCCGCGCTCGGTCGTCGAGATGTTCGACTGGGTCTACGGGGACGTGCCGCCCCACCTGGCCCGTCAGCGCGACGAGGTCCGGAGCTTCCTGGAGGAGGGCGACGATGGCTGAGGTCACGATGGGCCAGGCGCTCAACGAGGCCCTCCGCTATTCGCTGAAGGAGGACGACCGGGTTCTGGTCCTCGGCGAGGACATCGGCAAGCTCGGCGGTGTCTTCCGGATCACCGACAAGCTCCAGGACGAGTTCGGCGAGGAGCGGGTCTTCGACACGCCGCTGGCCGAGTCGGCGATCCTCGGCGTGTCGCTGGGCCTCACGCTCGCGGGATGGAAGCCCGTGGCCGAGATCCAGTTCGACGCCTTCTCCTATCCGGCGCTCGACCAGGTGATCTCGCACGTGGCGAAGTACCGCTTCCGGTCGGCAAACACCGTGTCGATCCCGCTCGTGATGCGCATCCCGTGCGGGGGCGGGATCGGCGCCGCCGAGCACCACTCGGAGAGCCCGGAGACCTACTACGCGCACACGGCGGGGTTGAAGGTGGTCATCCCATCCACGCCGATCGACGCCTTCAACTTGCTGGTCCGGTCGATCGAGGACCCGGACCCGGTGATCTTCTTCGAGCCCAAGAGCCGGTACTGGTCCAAGGAGATCGGCGACCTGGAGCCGAACGGGCTGCCGATCGGCCGGGCGCGCATCGTGCGGGAGGGGTCGCACGGGACGCTGGTCGCCTGGGGCGCCATGGTGGCCCGGTGCCTCCAGGCGGCCGAGGCCGCCGCCGAGGACGAGGTCCACCTGGAGGTCCTCGACCTCCGGTCGCTCGTGCCCCTCGACGTCGACGCGCTGGTGGCGTCGGCCCGGAAGACCGGACGGGTGGTGGTGGTCCACGAGGCGCCGATGACCGTCGGGTTCGGCGCCGAGGTGGTGGCCCGGGTCGTGGAGGAGGCGTTCGAGTACCTGGAGGCCCCGGTGCTCCGGGTGACGGGCTACGACCTCCCCTACCCGCCGGCGACGGTCGAGGAGCACTACCTGCCGTCCGTCGACCGCGTGCTGGCGGCCGTCGACAAGGTCCTGTCGTACTCGTGACCGAGCGCGTCTTCGACCTGCCGGACCTGGGGGAGGGGCTGGAGGACGCCGAGATCGTCCAGTGGAAGGTCGCCGAGGGAGACACCGTCGAACTCAACCAGCCGCTGATCGACGTCAACACCGCCAAGGCGCTGGTGGAGATCCCCTCTCCCTTCGCCGGACGGATCGTCGAGCTCCACGGGGGCGAGGGCGACGTCGTGAAGGTCGGCGCGCCGCTGGTCACCTTCGACGTCGAGGGCGGCGCCGAGGAGGCTCCGCCGAAGGAGGCCCCGAAGCGCGAGGCGGTCCTGGTCGGGTACGGCGTGGATCAGGAGGCCGCCACGAAGCGGCGCCGGCGGCTCCGGCCTCCTGGTGAACGGAGGGCCCCGGCGGCGGGGCGGGACGCCGCGCCTGCCGCCGATCAGTCCGCGACGACGAGGGCGCCGGCCACGCCGCCGGTCCGCCGCCTGGCCCGCGAACGCGGCGTCGACCTCGCCACGGTGACCGGCACGGGTCCGGGCGGCCGCATCACCCGCGAAGACGTCGTCCGTGCGGCCGAAGGGGCCGAGCCGCTGCCGAGCGCGGGGGCTGGGGCCCAGGGCGGGGCGCAGGCAGCGCCGAGGGCTCCCCAGCCGGGCACCGACGAGCGCATCCCCGTGCGGGGCGTCCGCCGGCTGGTGGCCCAGAAGATGGCGCGGTCCTGGGCGGAGATCCCCCACGTCACGACGATGCACGACGCCGACGCGACGTACGTGGACGCGCTCCGCCGCGAGCTGAGCGAGGAGGCGGGCGCCAAGGTCAGCGCGCTGGCCGTGGTGGTCCGGGCCCTGGTGGAGGTCTGCCGCGCCCATCCGCTCCTGAACGCCTCGTGGGACGGGGACGCGGACGAGATCGTCCTCCGGGGCAACTGCCACGTGGGGATCGCCACCGACACCGAGCGCGGGCTCGTCGTCCCGGTGGTCCGCGACGCCGACCGCAAGGGGATCGCCACGGTGGCCCGGGAGATCGCCGAGGTCGTCTCGGCCACCCGGGACGGGAAGGCCACCCCCGACCAGGTCACGGGCAGCACGATCACCGTGACGAACTACGGGACGTTCGGCTCGCGCGCGGGCACGCCGATCATCAACCACCCCGAGGCCGCGATCCTCGGGCTCGGCGCCATCCGTCCGCAGCCGGCGGTCGTGGACGGTCGGCTCGAGGCCAGGCCGACGGTGACACTGGCCCTGTCCTTCGACCACCGGATCCTCGACGGCGCCGACGCCGACCGGGCGATGCAGGACCTGGTCCGGCTGCTCGAGAGCCCGTTCCGCCTGGGCGCGCTGCCCCGCGGATGAGGCCCGCCCAATGAGCGAACCGGTCGGGCGATGAAGATCGTCTCGCTGCTGCCCTCGGCCACCGAGCTGGTCTACGAGCTGGGCCTGGGCGACGACCTGTCCGGCGTGACGTTCGAGTGCGACCACCCGGCGGACGCCCGCACCAAGCCGGTGGTTTCCGACACCGCGCTCCCCGCGGACCGACCGCTGACCTCCGCGGAGATCGACGCCGAGGTGCGCGAGCGCATGGACAGCCGCCAGCCGCTGTACGTGCTCGACAAGGACCTGATCCGCCAGATCGAGCCCGACCTGATCCTGACCCAGGACCTGTGCCGGGTCTGCGCGGTGCCCTCCGGCCAGGTGGAGCAGGCGCTGGCCGAGCTGGGGACGCGGGCGGAGGTCATCTCGATGGACCCGACCAGCCTCGAGGGCATCCTGGGGTCGTTCCTCGAGGTCGGACGGGCCACCGGCACCGAGGGCCGAGCCAAGGAGCTGGTCGATTCGCTCCGGGACCGGATCGAGGAGGTGAAGCGGCGGGCCGCTCGGCTCCCGACGATCCGGACGCTGTGCCTCGAGTGGCTCCAGCCGCCGTTCGTCGGCGGGCACTGGATCCCCGAGATGGTGGCCCTGGCCGGGGGCCAGAACCTCCTCAACGAGCCGGAACAGCGCTCGCGCCAGATCAACTGGCGCCAGGCCGTCAACGCCTCCCCGGAGGTCGTGGTGTTCATGCCCTGCGGCTACTACCTGGAGGAGGCGGAGGACGAGGCGCCGCGCATCTACGCGGTCCCGGAGTTCCGCGAGACCACCGCCTACGCCGCCGGAACGGTGTTCGCCACCGATGCCTCCTCGTACTTCTCCCGGCCCGGGCCCCGGATCGTCCAGGGCCTCGAGATCCTGAGCTGGGTGATCCATCCCGACGGCTTCCCGGAGCCGCCGGAAGGGACGATCACCCGCATCCCGCCCCCGTGATGTTGCCGCCGCCGGGGGGCGCCACTACGGTGGAGCCGTGCCGAACCTGGTGACGCCCGAGCACGTCGGCCAGCGGGTCACCTTCCAGTACGAGCTGCCGAACGGCTACCTCAACGAGGTCGTCGGGGTGCTGCGCTGGTTCGACGACGCCGCGCAGACCTTCGTGGTGGAGGACCGCAACGGCCGGCTAGTGCACGTCCCGGCCAAGGGCGTCCGCCACGGCAAGCCGGTTCGCCGCTAGCGCTCACTCCACGAACCGGACGCCCGCCCCACGGACCACCCGGCCCACGACCGAGACGCCGGCGCCCCCCGCCCGCAGGGCGGCCGCGGCATCCTCGTGCCGCTCGGGAGGTGCCACCACGACCATCCCCACGCCGAGGTTGAACACCCGCCGCATCTCCTCCTCGGACGCCCCGGCCAGGCGCTGCACCAGGCCGAACACCGGCGGGACGTCCCACGTCCCCGGCCGGAGCTCGGCCCCGAGGCCCTCGGGGAGCACCCGGGGGAGGTTCTCCACGAGGCCACCGCCGGTGATGTGCGCCACGGCGTGAACGGCCCCTCGCCCGAGCGCCTCCAGGACCGGGCGCACGTAGATCGCCGTCGGCTCCAGGAGCTCCTCGGCGAGGGGGCGGGACAGCCCATCTGGCGCCGCATCCAGCGGGATCCCGGAATCGTCGAGGACCCGGCGCACGAGCGTGAAGCCGTTCGCGTGGAGCCCCGTCGAGGCGAGCCCCAGCAGGACGTCGCCCTCCCCGACGCGGTGGCGACCGAGAAGCCTGTCCTGGTTCACGATCCCGACGCAGAACCCCGCCAGGTCGAACCGGCCGGGAGCCAGGTGTCCGGCGTGCTCGGCCGTTTCGCCGCCGAGGAGCGCGCATCCCGCCCGCCGGCACCCTTCCGCCACGCCGGCCACGAGCGCCGCCACGTCGTCCGGGACCAGGCGCTCCACGGCGACGTAATCCAGGAAGAACAGGGGCTCCGCCCCGGTGCACAGCACGTCGTTCGCCGACATCGCCACCAGGTCGATCCCCACGGTGTCCAGGCGTCCGGCCCTCCGGGCGATCTCGACCTTGGTGCCGACGCCGTCCGCGGCCGCCGCGAGAAGCCGGCCGCCGCCGAGACGGTACAGGCCGGCGAAACCGCCGACCCCCTCGATCACCTCCGGGCCGCGGGCCGAATCGGCGATGTCCCGGATCAGGTGGACCGCCCGGGCCGCGGCGTCGAGGTCGACCCCGGCGCGGCGGTACGGGTCCACCTAGTCGCGCTCGAGGAGGTGCTTCGAGGGGGCGTGCTGCGGCACGGGCACCGGGTACTGGCCGTCGAAGCAGGCCCGGCAGAAGGTGTCCCCCGGCGCGCCGGTGGCGCCGACCAGCGCGGGGAGCGACAGGTACGCCAGCGAGTCGGCCCCGATGAACTCGCGGATCCCGTCCACGTCCATCCCGGCGGCCACCAGCTCCCCCCGGGTCGACATGTCGATCCCGTAGTAGCACGGCCACCGGATCGGCGGGCTGGTGATGCGCATGTGGACCTCCGCCGCACCGGCGTCCCGGAGCGTCTGCACGATCTGCCGGGTCGTCGTGCCGCGGACGATGGAGTCGTCGACGACCGCCAGCCGCCTGCCCCTGATCGCCTCCGGCAGCGGGTTGAGCTTCATGCGGACGCCGCGCTGCCGGAGGGCCGGCGTCGGCTCGATGAAGGTCCGGTGCACGTACCGGTTCTTGATGAGACCCTCGCCGTAGGGCACCCCCGAGGCCTCGGCGAATCCCTGCGCCGCCGAGTGGCCGGTGTCGGGGATGGGGATCACCAGGTCGGCGTCCGCCGGGGACTCGGCCGCCAGCCGCCGCCCCATCTCGCGCCGCGCCTCGTACACCGTCCGGCCGTACAGCCGGGAGTCCGCGCGCGCCAGATACACGAACTCGAACAGGCACAGTGCCGGCCTGGGGCTCTCGGCGAACCGGGCAGACCGCAGGCCGCGGTCGTCGATGATCACCAGCTCGCCCGGCTCGACCTCGCGGACGTACGAGGCGCCGACGATGTCGAGGGCCGCCGTCTCCGACGCCAGGACGAATCCGCCGCCCGCAAGCCGCCCGATGGCCAGCGGCCGCAGGCCGTGCGGGTCCCGGGCCCCGAGGACCGTCCGCTCGTCCATCAGGACGAACGAGAACGCCCCGCGCAGCCGGGGGAGGACCGCCAGCGCGGCGGCCTCGAGGCCGTTGGGGATCTCCCGGGACAGCAGCGTGGCGACCAGGTCCGAATCCGTGGTGGCCCCGCCCCTACGGCCGACGAGCTCCGCCAGCTCGCCGGTGTTGACGAGGTTCCCGTTGTGGCCGAGCGCCAGCCCGTGCTCCCCGTCGGTCTTGAACGAGGGCTGGGCGTTGTCCCAGGTGGTGGAGCCGGTGGTGGAGTACCTGGTGTGCCCGATCCCCAGGCTGCCCTGGAGCGTGGTCAGCGTCCGCTCGTCGAAGACCTGCGAGACGAGCCCCAGCTCCCGGTAGACCAGGATGTTCTGCCGGTCGGAGACCGCCATCCCCGCCGACTCCTGGCCGCGGTGCTGGAGGGCGAAGAGGCCGAAGTAGATCAGCCGGGCGACGTCCTCGCCCGGAGCCCAGACGCCGACGAGGCCACAGGCTTCCCTGGGCCCCTCGTCATGCACAGCGCGCGGCTCCGCTCCCCCGCCCACTTCGGGCGATGGTACCACCGGCCTCCGACGCCTCCCCCGAGATGGGCTCCGTCGTGGCGGACTTTCTGCCCATCGGACCCTGCCACCCGAGGTGCTTACCCCCTCGGCGGCCAGCCGCCGGGCGTGCTCGGCCTCGTGTCCCGGGACCAGGCGGCCGGCCGCGGTCACCACCCGCCACCACGGCAGCCCGTCCGACCGGGCCAGCACGCCGCCCACGGCCCGGCCCGCGCCGGGGTGGCCGGCCTCCTCGGCCACCTCCCCGTACGTCGCCACGTGGCCCTCCGGCAGGGCGGCGATGACCCGCCGGACCCGTCGCTCGAACTCGCTCACGGGGGTCAGCCGGCTGCGCGCCGGACCCGCATCAGCTCGGGGATCGTCGACTCGTGGATCCGCCCCGCCTCCGCGACGGCGATCTCGAACAGGTCGTCGAACACCATCCGCGGCCCGCCGGTCTCCCCCAGGCGGGCGAACGGGACCCCGGCCGCGGCCGCTTCGGCCTCGAAGGCCTCTGCTTTCCCCGGCGCCACGCAGACCACCGCCCGCGACGCGGATTCGGAGAACAGCGCCACGTGGGCCGGGAGGTCGCCCGGCAGCGCGACGGCGAAGCCGCACCTCCCGGCGATCCCCGCCTCCGCCAGCGCCACGGCCAGGCCGCCGTCCGAGCAGTCGTGGGCCGACGCCGCCAGGTCCGCGGCAGCCGCGTCGACGAGCAGCCGGTGGAGCGCCCGCTCGCGCTCGAGATCGAGCCCCGGCGGCCGGCCGCTCACCTTCCCGAGGACCACCTCGGCCCACTCGGAGCCGCCGAGCTCGGCGAAGGTCTCCCCCAGGAGGTAGACGACGTGGCTCGGGACGAAGGTCGATCCCAGCCGGAGTCGATAGTCGTCGAGCACGCCGAGCATCCCGACGACCGGCGTCGGGTAGACCGAGGACTCGCCGGCCTCGTTGTAGAACGAGACGTTGCCGCCGGTGACCGGCGTCCCCAGCGCCCGGCACGCGTCGCCGATCCCTCGGACCGACTCGGCGAAGGCCCACATCACCTCCGGGCGCTCGGGGTTCCCGAAGTTCAGGCAGTTCGTGATGGCCACGGGCCGGGCCCCGAGGCAGGCCACGTTCCGGGCCGCCTCGGCCACGGCGTGGGCGCCCCCCAGGTACGGGTCCAGGGAGCCGTAGCGTCCGTTGCCGTCGGTGGACGCGGCCAGCGCCCGCAGCGAGCCCTCGAGCCGGATGACGGCGGCGTCGCCGCCGGGGCCCTCCAGGGTGTTGCCCTGGACCAGCGAGTCGTACCGCTCCCACACCCATCGCTTCGACGCCACGTTGGGGGAACCGAGCACCCGCCGGAACGCCTCCTCCGGACCGACGGGCGGCGCGGCGAAGGCCGGATCGTCGTCGTGGAGGGCCGCGACCCAGGGCGGCGGGGCCATCGGCCTCCGGTACTCCGGCCCCTCGTCCGCCAGGGAGACCGCCGGGACGTCGGCCACGACCTGGCCCGCCAGCCGGGCCCGGAGGCGACCGTCCCCGGTGACCCGGCCGATGGTCGCCGAGCCGAGGCCCCACTTCCGGCACACGGCCTCGACCGTCTCGCGGTCCGCGGGGCGAACCACGGCCAGCATTCGCTCCTGGGACTCGGAGGTCAGGATCTCGAACGCCTCCATCGACGGCTCGCGCAGCGGCACGGCGTCGAGGTCGATCTCCGCGCCGGCGCCGGCCCGGGCCGCGGACTCCGAGACCGCGCACGTGAGCCCGGCCCCGCCGAGGTCCTGGAGGCCGACCAGCAGCCCACGGTCCGCGAGCTCCAGGCAGGCCTCGATCAGCAGCTTCTCGGCGAACGGGTCCCCGATCTGGACGCTGGGGCGCGACTCCTCGGACGCCTCCTCGAGCGTCCGGGAGGCCAGCACCGACACCCCGCCGATGCCGTCCCGGCCGGTGGGGGCGCCGATCAGCAGGAGGAGGTTCCCCTCGCCCTCGGCCCGGGCCCGCACCAGCCGGTCGACGCGCGCCAGTCCGACGCACATCACGTTGACCGTCGGGTTCGGCCCGTGGGGCGGGGCGAACTTGACCTCGCCGCCCACGGTGGGGACCCCGATGGAGTTCCCGTACTGGCCGATGCCCGCCACCACGCCCGAGAGGAGCCAGCGATTGCGCTCCTCCTCCAGCGGCCCGAACCGCAGGGGATCGAGCAGGGCGATGGGACGGGCCCCCATCGAGAGGACGTCGCGGATGATGCCGCCCACGCCGGTGGCCGCGCCCTGGACCGGCTCGATCGCCGACGGGTGCGAGTGGCTCTCGATCTTGAACACGCAGGCCATCCCGTCGCCGAGGTCGACGACGCCGGCGTCCTCGCCGGGCCCCACGAGCACGTGCGGGCCCTCGGTGGGCAGCCCGCGGAGGTGGACCTTGCTGGACTTGTACGAGCAGTGCTCGGACCACATCGCCGCGTACATCGCCAGCTCGGCCCGGTTGGGGTCCCGCCCCAGGCGGACACGGATCCGGGCGGCCTCCTCGTCGGTCAGGCCGAGCGCCCGGTGGATCGCCTCGGTCACAGGGGCGCGAGGACCGACGCGAACAGCGACTCGAAGATCGGCTGGCCGCCCACCGGGCCGACGTCGGGATCCACGGCGTGCTCGGGGTGGGGCATCATCCCCACCACGTTCCCGGCCTCGTTCCGGAGCCCGGCGATCGCGGCGGCGCTGCCGTTCGGGTTCCAGGCGTCCCCCACCTCGCCCCCCGGCGAGCAGTAGCGGAACACGACTTGCCCCTCGGCCTCGATGCGGGCCAGCGTGTCGCGGTCCGCCACGAACTGGCCCTCGCCGTGCTTGATCGGGATCTCCAGCACCTCCCCGGGCTCGATCTCCGAGGTGACCGGCGTGGCCGACGTCTCGCAGCGGACGTGGATCCGCCGGCAGATGAAGGCCAGCCCCCGGTTCCGGATCAGCGCCCCGGGCAGCAGGCCGGCCTCGCACAGGATCTGGAACCCGTTGCAGAGGCCCAGCACCGGCCCGCCGCGCTCGGCGTGGGCCCGCACCGCGTCCATCACCTGCGCGAACCGGGCCAGGGCGCCGGTGCGCAGGTAGTCCCCGTAAGAGAATCCACCGGGCAGGATCACGGCGTCCGCGCCGCGCAGGTCGGTGTCCCGGTGCCAGACCGGGATCCCCCGGCCGCCGAGGTCCCGGACCGCCCGGAGCGCGTCGCGGTCGTCGTTCGACCCGGGGAACGTCACCACCGCCACTCGTGGCCCGCTCACCCCAGCGCCTCCTCGGAGGACAGGATCCGGAACTCCTCGATGACCGGATTGGAGAGGAGCCGCCGGGCCACCTCCTCGACGATCCCGCGGGCCTCGTCGTCGGTGGCGGCGTCCACCGTGAGCTCGACGTGCTTCCCGACCCGCACGTCCCGCACGCCGTTCCATCCCATCGCCGGCAGGGCGTCCTCGATCGTCCGGCCCTGCGGGTCGGCCAGGCCGGGCTTGAGGGTGACCACCACCTCGAAGCGACGCCGGCTCACAGCGCGCCGTGCCTCCGCAGGTAGTCGTCGAACGGCTCGCCGGCGATGCGCTCGTACGCCTCGCGGTAGCGGACGGCGGTCTGCCCCACGACCTCGGGCGGCAGCTCCGGCGGCGGGGGCTCGTGGTCCCATCCCGAGGCGTCGAGCCAGTCGCGGACGTACTGCTTGTCGAAGGAGGGCTGGAGGCCGCCGGGCCGGTACTGGTCGGCTGGCCAGAACCGCGAGGAGACGGGCGTCATGACCTCGTCGCACAGGATCAGCTCGCCGTCCGCGAACCCGAACTCGAACTTGGTGTCCGCCAGGATCACGCCACGCTCCCGGGCCAGCTCCGCGCCGAAGTCGTACAGCGTGAGCGTCAGCTCCTTCAGGCGCTGGATCAGTCCGTCGCCGACGACCGCGGCGGCCTGCTCGAGCGTGATGTTCTCGTCGTGCCCGGTCTCGGCCTTGGTGGCGGGCGTGAAGATCGGCTCGGGCAGCCGCTCCGACTCCTCCAGGCTCGCGGGGAGCCGGATCCCGCACACCGTCCCCGAGGCTCGGTACTCCTTCCAGCCCGAGCCCGAGAGGTAGCCGCGGGCCACGCATTCCACCGGGATCATCCGGGCCCGCCGGACGAGCATGGCCCGCCCGGCCAGCTCCTCGCGGTGCTCCAGGAACTCCGGCGGGAAGCCGTCGACATCGGCCGTGATGAGGTGGTTCGGCACGATGTCGCTGGTGCGGTCGAACCAGAACAGCGACAGCCCGGTAAGCACCCGCCCCTTGTCGGGGATGGGGTTCGGCAGCACGACGTCGAACGCCGAGATCCGGTCGCTGGTCACCATCAGGAGGCGGTCGCCGGCGTCGTAGATGTCGCGGACCTTCCCCTGCGAGGCCATCTCGGCCAGCACGCTCACGGGCTCACCTCCAGCTTCTCGAGTCGCGCGAACACGGCGTCGAGGTGCTCTAGCCGCGGCTCGAACAGCGCCGCGAGCTCCTCCTCCAACAGGCGCTCCCGCACCGCGGGATGCTCGAACAGCGTGCCGCGGAAATCCGCGCCTTCGTCCCAGGCCGCCGCCGCGGCCCGCTGGACGATTCGGTAGGCCTGCTCCCGGCTCATCCCCCGGTCGACCAGGGCGAGCAGGACGGGCTGGGAGAACACCAGGCCGCCTGCCGTCTCGAGGTTCGCCCGCATGCGCTCGGGGAACACCCGGAGCTCCTCGAGGACGAATGTGGCCAGATACAGCATGTAGTCGAGGGCGATCGTGGAGTCTGGAAGGACCACCCGCTCCACCGACGAGTGGGAGATGTCCCGCTCGTGCCACAGGGCCACGTTCTCCAGCGCGGCGCCCAGGTTGCCCCGGACCAGCCGGGCCAGCCCGACGATCCGCTCGCACAGGATCGGGTTCCGCTTGTGGGGCATCGCCGACGAGCCCTTCTGGCCGATCTCGAACGGCTCCTCGACCTCACGCACCTCCGTCCGGGCCAGGTGCCGGATCTCCACGGCGATCTTCTCGAGGGTGGCCGCGGCGATCGCCAGCGCGGAGACGTACTCGGCGTGGCGGTCGCGCTGGACGACCTGGGTCGCGGCGTCGGCCGGCTCGAGCCCGAGCTCGCGGCAGACGTGCTCCTCGACCGAGGGATCGACGGCCGAGTAGGTCCCGACGGCGCCGCTGAGCTTCCCCACGGACACCGCCTCCCGGGCCCGGCGCAGCCGATCGCGGTCGCGGGCCAGCTCGAACGCCCACACCGCGAGCTTGTGCCCGAAGGTCGTCGGCTCGGCCTGGACGCCGTGCGTTCGGCCCACGCAGACGGTGTCGCGGTGCTCGAGCGCCCGGGCCCTCACGACATCCAGGAGCCGCTCGAGCCGGGCCAGGATGAGGTCGGCGGCCTCCCCGAGCTGGAGGGCCAGCCCGGTGTCGAGCAGGTCGCTGGAGGTCATCCCGAAGTGGATCCACCGCCCCGCGGGGCCGACGGCCTCGGCGGCGGCCTGGACGAACGCCGCCACGTCGTGCTTGGTGGCCTCCTCGATCTGGCGGACCCGCTCGGGCTCGACCCGGCGCAGCTCCCGGATCTGGGCCAGGTCGTCCTCGGGGATGCGGCCCAGCCTGCCCCACGCCTCGCACGCCAGCACCTCGATCCGGACCCAGTGGCGCAGCTTGGTCTCCTCCGACCACACGTCGGCCATCTCCGGCAACGTGTAGCGCGGGATCACCCGGAGCTCCTCACAGCTTGAACCCCTCCGCCAGGGACTCCTTGAACTCGTGCAGGCGCTTGCGGACCTCCGCGTCGCGGACCGCGAGGATCTGGGCCGCCAGGATCGCGGCGTTGACGGCGCCGTCGATCCCCACGGTCGCCACCGGCACGCCGCGCGGCATCTGGACGGTCGAGTAGAGCGCGTCCGCCCCACCGAGCTGGTCGGCGCCGACCGGCACGCCGATGACCGGGAGCACCGTCCGGGCGGCCACCGCCCCGGCCAGGTGGGCGGCCTTCCCCGCGCCGCAGATGATCGCCACCAGGCCCCGCTCCTCCGCGGTCCGCGCGTACTCGTCCACGGCCTCCGGCGTCCGGTGAGCCGACATCACGTGGATCTCGTGGGGGACCTCGAGCCGTTCGAGGATCGCTCCGCCTTGCTGGAGGACCGGCAGGTCCGAGGCGGAGCCGACGAGGATGCCCACCAGCGGTTCGCGATCAGCCACCCGATGCCTCCTTGGCGATGTCCGTGCGGTGGTGCTTCCCCTCGAAGGAGACCAGGTCGGCTGCCCGGTACGCCCGACGGCGCGCCGCGGCGAGTTCCTTCCCCAGGGCACTCACGGCCAGCACCCTCCCACCTGCGGTGACCACTCTACCGTCCCGGCGGGCCGTTCCCGCGTGGAAGAGGTGGACATCTTCGAGCTTCGACGCCTCCTCGAGCCCCTCGATGGGCGCGCCGGTCCGGTAGGGGCCCGGGTACCCGCCCGAGGCCAGGACCACCGTCACGCACGCCTCGTCGCGCCAGCGGACGCGCTGCCCGGCCAGGTCGCCGGTGGCCGTGGCCACGAGGGCCTCCGCCAGGTCGGCGTCCAAGCGGGGCACGACGGCCTGGGCCTCGGGGTCCCCGAAGCGGCAGTTGAACTCCAGGACCCGGGGACCGTCGGCGGTCAGCATGAGCCCCGCGTAGAGCACCCCCCGGTACCCGACGCCCTCAGCCGCCAGCGCCCGGACCGTCGCCTCGAGGACGTCGTGGACGACGGCGGCCTCGGTCGCGTCGTCGACGAACGGGACCGGCGAGTAGGCGCCCATCCCTCCGGTGTTCGGCCCCCGGTCGCCGTCCAGAGCCCGCTTGAAGTCCTGGGCCAGGGCCAGGGGGACCACCGTGCGCCCGTCGGTGAGGGCCAGGGCGGAGACCTCCCGACCCGTGAGGTGCTCCTCGATCAGCACCCGCTCCCCGGCGGGACCGAAGGCGCCCTCCACCAGGCTGGCCCGGAGGGCGGCCGCCGCCTCCTCGCGCGTCGCGGCCACCGTCACGCCCTTGCCGGCTGCCAGGCCGTCGGCCTTCACGACGTAGGGCGGGTCGAACGCGTCGAGGGACATCGTGGCCCGGGTGACGTCGGTGAACTCCTCGGAGGCCGGCGCCGGGATCCCGTGGTCGCGGAGGAGCCGCTTGGCCCAGGCTTTCGACCCCTCGATGCGCGCCGCGGCGGCCGTCGGGCCGAACGCCCGGTGACCGCGGGCCTCGAGCTCGTCGACCAGGCCGGCCACGAGCGGCGCCTCGGGGCCGACCACCGTGAGGTCGATCGCCTCCCGCTCGACGAGCTCCACGAGCGCCGGGATGTCGGTGGGCTCGACCGGAACACACCGCGCCAGCTGCTGGATCCCGGCGTTCCCCGGAGCGGCCACGAGCTCGTCCACCAGCCGGCTCCCCGACAGCGCCCACGCCAGGGCGTGCTCGCGCCCCCCTCCCCCGACGACGAGGACCCGCACCGCTACGCGGCCTCGACGGTCTGTTCGCGGGACGGACCCACCGACACCGTCCGGACGGGGACGCCGCCCAGGTCGGAGAGGCGCTCGACGTACTTGCGCGCTGCGGCGGGGAGGTCGTTCAGCGTCCGGGCCTCGGCCAGCTCGTCCGGCCAGCCCTCGAGCTCCTCGTACACCGGCTGGGCCTTGTGGACGATCGACTGGTGCGGGGGGAAGTCCTCGTAGTCCCGGCCCTCGTACCGGTAGGCGACGCACACCTTGACGCGCGGCAGGCCGGACAGCACGTCGAGCTTCGTGAGGAACAGCTCGGTGAGACCGTTGATCCGGGCCGCGTACCGGAGCAGCACCGCGTCGAACCACCCGCACCGGCGGACCCGCCCCGTGGTGGTCCCCACCTCGACGCCCTTCTCCTGCATCTGCCGCCCCGCCTCGCCGGTCTCCTCCGTCGGGAACGGCCCCGAACCGACGCGCGTGAGGTAGGCCTTCGTGACGCCGATCACCCGGTCGACCTCCGTGGGCCCCAACCCCGAGCCCACCAGCGCCCCGCCGGCCACCGGGTTCGACGACGTGACGAACGGATACGTCCCATGGTCGAGATCGAGGAGCGTCCCCTGTGCCCCCTCCAGCAGCACCCGCTTCCCGTCTCGCAGCGCGGCGTGGAGGACGGCGGAGGTGTCGGCGATGTGCGGGGCCAGCCGCTCCCCGTACCCTAGGTAGTCCCGGGCGATGTCCTCGGCGTCCAGCGGCAGGCGGTTGTAGACCTTGGCCAGGACCGCGTTCTTCTCCTTGAGCACCACGTCGAGCTTCTGCCGGAAGATCTTGGCGTCGGTGAGGTCCTGGACCCGCAGCCCGATCCGGGCCGCCTTGTCCGCGTAGGCCGGGCCGATCCCCCGCTTGGTGGTCCCCAATCGCTGCTTGCCCAGGTAGCGCTCGGTGACCCGGTCCAGCTCCAGGTGGTAGGGCATGATCAGGTGGGCGTTCGCCGAGACCAGGAGCCGCGAGGTGTCGATCCCTCGCCCGGCGAGCTCGTCCATCTCCTCGAGCAGCACGCGCGGGTCCACCACCACCCCGTCCCCGATCACCGAGGTGATGTGCGGGGAGAGGATCCCGGAAGGGACCAGATGGAGCTTCAGGGTGTGGCCGCCGGCCTTGACCGTGTGCCCGGCGTTGTTGCCGCCCTGGTACCGCACCACGAAGTCCATGTCGTCCGCCAGCAGGTCGGTGGCCTTCCCCTTCCCCTCGTCCCCCCACTGGGTGCCGACGACGATGGTGGCGGGCATCAGACAGACGTGAGGGAGCCCCGGAAGGCTCCCTCCTGGCCGGCGTGCGCTCTAGCGCTCGATCCGGAACTTGATGCGGACGTGGGTGTGGTACTCCTTGATCTCGCTGCCCTCGACCACCGCGGAGGTCTCCAGCACGTCCATCCCCTCGATCCCCCGCAGCGTCTTGGAGGCGTCGTTGAGCGCCTGGGTGGCGGCGTCGCGCCAGGACTCGGTGGAGACGCCCACGAGGTCGATCGTCTTGATGACGGCCATCCGCTCACTCCTCTCAGGCGAGGTCGGTCCGGGCCATTGTAGGGAGCCGCCCGGGGCGCGGGCCAATCGGGCTCAGGAGGCTCCCCGGTAGACGTCGATCATCTTCCGGTAGCTCGCCGAGATCCCGGCCGTGGCCTCGTCGCGCGACGCGTCCCCGTCGACGTAGGCCTTCAGCGGGTCGGACCAGATCGTCCGGCCGATGGCGAATCCCACGTACCCGGGCACGCCGGCCCCCTGCCGGAGCCAGTGGATCACGGCGTCCTCGTTCGCCCCTCGGCCGAGGACCACGCAAGCCACGTCGTCACGCCGCTCGGCACGGACCACCTCGGAGATCGCCTCGCAGTCCTCGCGCCGGTCGATGCCCTCGATCTTCCAGATGTCGGGCTCCACGCCCCCGGCCTGGAGATCCCGGATCGATTGCATCATCAGTCGCGGCCGGATCTCATTGTCGTAGCGGTCCTCGTCGCCGCCCACCTGGGCGAGCTGGGAGTCCTCGGCCGGGACGAGCAGCTCGAACAGGAACTTGCGGTCCCGCTCGTGGAGCCAGTCCGAGAGCTTCTTGAGGCGGACGATCTGCCGGGCGTTCGTCTCGCGGTCGCCCTCGGGGTTGTACCGGACCAGGACCTTGGAGAAGGAGGGGTCGAACTCCTCGATGTGGGCCCCGAACTCCTCCCCGAACTCGAAGTCGAACTCGTCCTGGCCGCTCTTCTCCACCGGCATGGCCAGGATGGCACCCTCCTTCTTGGCCCGGCGGGCCAGGTCGGCCCCGTACTCCTCGTCGACGAGCATCCCGGCCGCATCCTTGGGGGCGCCCTCCTCGACGGCCCGGAGGAATCCCTCGAAGATGACGGCCTTGGCGTCCTGGATCCGCTCGGTCTCCCCGGGGGTCGGCGCCCGCCCGGAGATCCCGAACAGCTTCTTCCGGAAGGAGCCGCGGTGGTCGAACGCCAGGATGTAGAGGTTGCCGTCGTAGCCGAGTGCCATGTCGACCTCCTCGTCGCTTGGTCCGTCCGCGGCTATTCTCCCAGAACCCGACGGCCCCTCGTCCTCACTCCTCCGACCGGGCCTCGCGCGAGGCCAGGAACCGCTCGCGCGCCCGCTCCGCCGCGTTGCGCTCCCCCTGTGACAGCATGCGCAGCAGCCCGGCCACCAGCGCCCCCATGATCACGACCGCCAGCCCGGCCACCACGCCGGTCCGGATGGCCAGCGTGCGGGTCAGCTCGTAGCAGCCCAGGTCGGCCTCGCCGGCGCCGCAGAGCGAGGCCCCGGCCGCCACCGCGACGATGGCCACGACCAGGCCCACCACCGAGCCGAGCGCAAGCAGGAACAGCGCACCGCGGACCCCCGCCGACATCAGGTCAGCTCGAAGGGCTGTCGCGGCTGGAGGATCTCCACGCGGACGGGGGACGCCGCATCGCGGAACCGCTCGGCCGCACCGGGAGGGTCGCAGCCCTCCACGAAGCCGTAGTGCATTGGCACGGCGATGTCCGGCGACTGCGCCTTGGCCAGCGCGGCGGCCTCGCCGGCGTCCATGGTGAAGTCGCCGCCGCCCACCGGCAGGAACGACAGCTGCGCGCTGACCGATTCCAGCTCCGGGAGGCGGTCGGTGTCGCCGGCGTGGTACACGCTCACGTCGCCGAGCGAGATCAGGTACCCGACCCAGCCGTTCTCCTGCGGATGTGACTGGAGCCGGTGCTCGACGACGTTGTACGCCGGCAGCGCCTGGGCCTTCAGTCCCCGGACGTCCACGCTGTCGCCGGGCCCCACCGCGATCACCTCGCCGGACAGCTCGTTGGCCACGTCCCGGGGGGCCACCACGACGGTGTCGTCCTTCCGCAGCCGTTCCAGGTCCTCGGGCGAGTAGTGATCGAAGTGGGCGTGGGTGATGAAGATGACGTCCCCGGGCTCGTAGTCCTCGGGAACGTTCTTCGGGTCGATGTAGACGGTCAGGCCGTCGGCGGTCCAGCGGTAGCCGGACTGCCAGAACCACGTGAACCGCTCGAGCATGGGCTCACCTCCTGGGCCAAACGTACCCCGGAGGGCTCCGAGCCACGCCTCCGGCGCCTGGTAGCCTCCCCGGCCGTGGACGTCGCCCCCGACCGGCGCGCCGCCGCCCGGGCCCGCCCCCGGGTCGGCCTCCGCGACACGCTGTCGCTCCTCCGGCGGAACCGCGACTTCTCCCGGCTGTACGGTGCCCAGCTGATCTCGTTCGGCGGCGACTGGTTCGCCAGCGTGGCGCTCGTCGGGCTCGTGAACGACCTGACGGGCTCCGCCGCCCTGACGACGCTGGCGCTCGTCACCCAGATGGTCTCCATCGCCGTCTTCTCGCCGGTGGGGGGCCACCTGGCCGACCGCTTCGATCGGCAGCGCCTGATGGTGGGGGCGGATGCGGCCCGCGTCGTGCTGGCGCTCGGGTACCTCCTCGTCGACCGGCCCGGCGAGGTCTGGATGGCCTTCGTCATCACGGCGGCGATCTCGGCGCTCGGCGCGGTGTTCGAGCCGGCCTCGGGGGCCGCCATCCCCAACCTGGTGGACCGCGAGGACCTCCCGGCGGCCAACGTCCTGGTCGGCTCGGCGTGGGGGACGATGCTGGCCGTCGGCGCCGCGGTGGGAGGGCTGGTGGCCGCCACGCTCGGGCGGGACGCCGCGTTCGTCGGCGACGCCGCGTCGTTCGGCGTCTCGGGCCTCCTGCTCCTCGGCATCCGCCGGCGGTTCGCCGAGCCGCGGGAGCGCGGCGGCCCACGCATGGCGGAGGCGATCGCGGAGACCGTTCGCTACGCGCGGCGCGACCACCGGGTCCTCGCGCTCCTCACGGTGAAGGGCGGCTTCGGCCTGTCGGGCGGGGTCATCGGGCTGCTGGCGATCTTCGCCCTGGAGGTGTTCGAGGCCGGCGACCGGGGAACGGGGATCCTGTGGGCCTTCCGCGGGCTCGGGGCCCTGGTGGGGCCCTTCCTGGTCCGGCGGTTCACCCACAGCCTCCGCTCGCTCTTCGCGGCCATCGGCACCGCCTTCGCCGTGTACGGGGCGTTCTACGCGATCTTCCCGTTCATGGGCGGCCTGTGGGCCGCGGCCCCGTTCGTCTTCCTGGCCCACCTGGGAGGCGGGGCCCAGTGGACGCTCTCGACGTACGGTCTCCAGCGGATCGTCCCCGACCGGATCCGGGGCCGCGTGATGTCGTTCGACTACGGCTTCGTGACGCTCTCGCTGGGGACGCCGATCCTGCTCTCGGGCTGGGCCGCGGACCACGCCGATCCGCGCCTGGTGATGGCCGTGCTGGCCGGGGTGGCGTTGGCGTACGCGGCGGTGTGGTCCGCACTGACGGCGCCGATCCGCCGGTCGGCCGCCGACCTCGAGCCGGCGGAGGCCTAGGACGCCGGGGGCGGCGTCGCGGGCCCCGGCTCGCCGGTCCCGAAGTCCACTCGCGGCGCCTCCTCGAGCGTCGGGCGCGTCGAGGGCTCGACCTCGAAGAACTCCTCCTCGTTGAAGTTGAACATCGAGGCGATGACGTTCGAGGGGACCGACTGCACCCGCTCGTTGTACTGGCGGACGGTGTCGTTGTAGAAGCCCCGCCGGTTCTGGATCCGGTCCTCGGTGTTCGTGAGCTCCGCCTGGAGCTGTTGGAAGTTCTCCGTGGCCCGGAGCTGCGGGTACTGCTCCGCCACCGCGAACAGCCGTCCCAGGGCCGCCGAGAGGACGTTCTCGGCCTGGGCCTGCTGGGCCGGCCCCGTGGCCTGGATGGCTCCGGCCCGGGCCCGGGCCACCTCCTCGAACAGCTCGCGCTCGTGCGTGGCGTAGCCCTTGACGGTCTCGACGAGGTTCGGGATCAGGTCGTACCGGCGCTTCAGCTCGGTGTCGATGTCGGCGAAGGCGTTGCGGATGACGTTCCGCTGGGCCACGAACCGGTTGTAGGCCACGACGCCGTAGATGAGCAGCAGCACGACGACGCCGAGGACGATCCACAGTGCGATCACGACGGACCCCTTTCGCCGGTGATTGGCGGGCCGATTCTAGCGCCTGGCCTTCGGCGACGGCCGCCTACGCCGCGGGCGCTTCGTCCGTCCGGACGGACAGCCCGTCGCCGCCGTCGCGGTCGACCACCACGCGGCTCCCCTCGGTGATCTCCCCGGAGAGCAGCCTCATGGCCAGCGGGTCCTGGACCTCGCGCTGGATGAGCCGCTTCAGCGGGCGGGCCCCGAAGTCGGGGTCGTAGCCCTTCTCGGCGAGGTACTCCTGGGCCGCCGGCGTGAGCTCGAGCTCCAGGCGCCGGGCCGCCAGACGCTGGGCCAGGCGGCGGACCTGGATCCCGACGATGGTGGCGATCTCGGCCTTGTCGAGCGGGTCGAACACGACGACCTCGTCGAGGCGGTTCAGGAACTCCGGCCGGAAGTGGGCCCGCATCTCGCCCAGGACCCGTTCCTTGCGGTCCCCCGGCGACAGCGACTCCTCGAAGAACCAGTGGCTGCCGAGGTTCGACGTCATGATCAGCACGACGTTCTTGAAGTCGACCGTGCGGCCCTGCCCGTCGGTCAAGCGGCCGTCGTCGAGGACCTGGAGCAGCAGGTTGAACGCGTCCTGGTGGGCCTTCTCGATCTCGTCGAAGAGGATCACCGAATACGGGCGCCGGCGGACCGCCTCGGTCAGCTGGCCGCCGTCCTCGTAACCGACGTACCCCGGCGGGGCGCCGACCAGCCGCGACACGGCGTGGCGCTCCTGGTACTCACTCATGTCGATGCGGACCATGGCCCGCTCGTCGTCGAAGAGGAACTCCGCCAGAGCCCGAGCCAGCTCGGTCTTCCCGACGCCGGTGGGACCGAGGAACACGAATGAGCCGATCGGACGGTTGGGATCCGAGAGGCCCGCCCGGGCACGCCGGATCGCGTTCGACACCGCTCCCACGGCCTCGTCCTGTCCGATGACTCGTTGGTGCAGCGCCTCTTCCATCCGGACGAGCTTCTGAACTTCGCCCTCCATCAGCCTCGCGACGGGAATGCCGGTCCACTTCGAGACGACCTCGGCGATGTCTTCCTCGTCGACCTCCTCCTTGAGGAACTTGCGTTCGCTCTGCAGGTCCAGCAGGCGGGCGTTGGATCCCTCGAGCTGCCGCTCGAGCTCCGATACGGACGCTTGATCGAGCTCGAGC
>DASZZY010000118.1:0-4147 GCA_036260395.1 Actinomycetota bacterium | reverse complement strand
GCAGCCCGGCGGGGACGGGGTGGACAGGATGGCCGCCGACGTGCCCGAGCGAGTGCAGCGTCCGGACGACCAGCCCCCCCGGCTCGCGGACGAGCGAGGGCCGATCCGCGCACGTCACGAGCTCGCAGTCGACGTGGCGCGTCAGCGCCCTGGCCAGCTCCAGCGGGTAGCGCTCGCCGCCGCCCAGCAGCCCGCCGCCGCCGAACGGCGTGGGGGCCACGTGGATCACCCGCATCTCGACCTCGCGCTCGTCACGCTCGGCGACCCCGACCGCCTAACGGGCGGCTACCTCTACCACCGCCGGATGGCCGCGCTGGCCCCGCAGCACCGCGCGACCGTCCGGTTCGTGTCTGTCCCGGACCGCCCGTTCCCCTTGCCGGCCCTCGCCGCACGGGCCCCGGTGCGGGAGGCCGCCGCGGCCGACGCCATCGTCGTCGACAGCATCGCCGCGGCGTTCGTGGCGCCGTGGCTCCGGCGGGAACGCATAGCGCCGGTGGTGGCCAGCATCCACCAGCGGCCCGGCGGGATCGATCACGGTCCGCTGCGCCGCGCCCTCCAGGCCCCGCTCGACCGGATGGCGTACCGGCGAGCCCAGGTCCTGATCGTGGCCAGCGAGAGCCTCGCCGACCGCCTCGCCGAGGAGGGGTTCGCGCGGGAGCGCATCCGCGTGGTGCCGCCGGGGCGGGACGTCGCACCCGCACCGGCCAGCGAGCCGGAGGACCTGCGTCGCGGTCGAGCGATCGCGCTGCTCTGCGTGGCGAACTGGATCCCCCGGAAGGACGTCCTGAGCCTCCTGGACGCGCTGGCTGGCCTCCCGGCCGACACCGCGACGCTCCACCTGGCGGGGGACGACCGCGCCGGGCCGTACGCCGATCGGGTCCGCGAGCGGCTTGCCGATCCCGCCCTGGCGGACCGCGTCGTCGTCCACGGGCCGGTCTCCTCCGAGGGCATCGCGGCGCTGTACCGGGACGCCGACGCGTTCGTGCTCCCGAGCCTGGAGGAGCCCTACGGGACCGTGTACGGCGAGGCCATGGCCGCTGGCCTCCCGGTGGTCGGATGGCGCGCCGGCAACCTGCCCCGTCTGGCGCGGGACGGCCGGGAGGGGCTGCTGCTCGACCCTCGCGACATCGAGGGGCTGGCCCGTGCGATCGCCTCGCTGGCGGGCGATCCGGAGCTGCGCGAGCGGCTGGGGCGGGCGGCCCGGCAGGCCGCCGCCCGGTGGCCGACCTGGGCCGAGTCCGCCGGGATGTTCTTCGCCGCGATCCGCGAGGCGGTAGCCGCTCAGTAGGGCGCGCCCCCGGGGAGGCGGACCTCGACCTTCCCGTCGCGCACGCGGGTCTCGAACGCCGGCGCCGGCGAGGTGGCCGGACCGGTCACCACGGCTCCGTCCTCGAGCCGGAACGTGCTGCCGTGGCAGGGGCATGTCAGCGTGTCCCCTTCGACATCGCCCTCGTGGAGCGAGCACCCGCGGTGCGAGCAGCGGTCGCTGAGCGCGTGGACCCGTCCCTCCTGCCGGACGAGCATGACGCCCGCGCCGTTCACCCGGGCGTGCTGCGGCTTCCCCTCCTCGAGCTCGGACTCGTCGAGCGCCGGGGTCCACTCGGAGGGCGGAGACTCGAACGACGTCTGGTTGACGCCCACGCCGCGCCCGAACGACAGGTGCCCGCCGAGGTACGCGGAGGCCAGCGACACCCCGAAGCCCAGCGTCGACAGGAGCCACCCTCTGGCGCGCTTGCCGCGCTTCCGGGCCAGGTACGACATCCCGTAGAGCCCGATCGCGGTGGTGTTCCCCGCGGCGTGCACCGTGCCCGCTCGGCGGAGGCCGCCGAACAGCTCGGCCCAGTCCGAGAGTCCGGCCGCGGCGGTCGGCACGGCCGCCAGGATCCCCAGCCCGATCAGCCGGTCCGAGGCCGCCTGCGTCCGCTTCCCGGGGAGCATGTCGAGGAGGAACGAGCTCGTCCAGCACCCGATGACCACGTCGGTGAGCAGCGGATGAAGCGGGTGGCCGAGCCACGTCCCCGACAGCAGGTCCTTCAGCCGGCTGTCATCGGGGACGACGTTCTTGACGACGCCCTGGATCTTCTCGGCAGGGCCGTCGAGCGCCTCCAGGCGCTCCGCGGTGTCCGCGATGAGCTCTCTCGGTATGGGACGCATGGGCACCCTCCTCCGTCCGAGCGTTCTTTCCCCGGCTCCCGGCCCTTACCCGCCCCGATCGCCGACCGGACCGCGGTAGCCGCCGAACTCCGTCGGCGATTCCCAGACCCGGACGGCCAGCTCCTCGCCGCCGGCCTGCCGGACGGGATCCGCCATCCGGCCGTGGACCCACCGCGCCAGCACCTCGACGGTGACCGCCTCGGCGTCGGGCGGGCGGATGGCCTCCAGGTCGCGGCCGTCGATCTCCGCCACCACGGAGGCCAGCGCCGGGTTGAGGACGTCGAGGTCGCACACCATCCCGCGCTCGTCCAGGCTGGCTCGGCGGATGACGACCTCCACGCGGTAGTCGTGCGGGTGCAGCTCGCCCTCGGGCCCCTCGACGGGCATGCGGTGCAGGGCCCGGAGCGGGATCGCGGTCCCCACCTCGAAGCCGCCGTTCATCCGCACCGAAGCGCCGCGTGGAGGAGGCCGTCGTCGCCGCGGTCCAGTGCGGCGTAGGCAACCGGGGCCTCCTCGAAGGCGAACTCGTGCGTGGCCAGCGGCCGGAGCGGGAGCTCGCCGAGCAGCCGCCTGGCCTCCTCCCGCCGCCGCCGGACGTCCCACCGGGCGGAGAGGGCCGCCGGGATCGTGGACACCTGGCTGCTCCGGATCACCAGCCGCCGGCGGTGGAACGCCCCTCCGAGTGGCAGGGCCACGGCCTTGGTCCCGTACCACGAGCACACCAGCGCGGTCCCCTCGTGAGCCAGGAGGTCGAGGGCCGGTCCCAGCGCCGCGGGATCCCCGCTGGCCTCGACCACCACGTCGCAGCCGCGACCGGAGGTCCGGTCGCGGACCTCCGCTCCCAGGTCCGCCGGGTCGACCGCCGTGACCCCGAGGGCCGCCGCGGCCGTCCGGGCTCCGGCGCGCCGGTCGGCCCCCAGGACCCGGGCCCCCGCCCGCGACAGCAGCGCGGCCGCCACTGTGCCCACCGGGCCCAGCCCGACGACCGCCACGACGTCCCCGAGTCGCGGCGCGGCGTCCAGCGTCACCTGAAGCCCGGTCTCCACGATCGGGTACAGCGTGGCGACGCGCGGGTCGACCCCCTCCAGCGCCAGCACGTCGGCGGCGTCCACTACCAGCCGGTCCTGGTGCGGGTGGAACGCGAAGACCAGCGAGCCCTCGGGCACCGGGCCGCGGGACCGCTCGACGACGCCGACGACGCTGTACCCGTAGGCGAACGGGTACCGGAACGTGCCGCGGAGGCCGCCCAGCCGCTCGTCGAGCGGCAGCTCCGGATCGAGCTGCCCCCGGTACGCGAGCATCTCGGTCCCGCCGCTGATCCCCGAGTACCTCGTGGACACCAGCACCTGGCCGTCGCTGGGCTCGGGGACCTCGACGTCGCGGAGCTCGACCTCGAAGGGGGCCACGAACCACACGCCCCGGGCCTTCATGGCCTGCGGGCGACGATGAGGCCGGACCGCAGCCGGCCGTCGAGGAGGTCCGCCCGGAGGAAGGGATCCGCCACGTCGCCGTCCCGCTGGAAGGCGCGGCCCGGCCAGGGCAGCGACCCGACGTCGACGAAGCCGGCCCCCTCCAGGGCCCGGACCACCTCCGAGCGACGGAGCGCCCGCCACGGGGCCGGCGCCCGCTCCGCGAACCGCGGCGGACGCCGCCCGTCCCAGAACACCTCGGAGAGGCACAGGGCGCCCCCCGGCCGGAGGATGCGAACGGCCTCGCCGGCGAGCATCTCCACGTCGACGTGGGCCGCCACCCCGAGCGCCCAGGCCTGGTCGAACCGCGCCGACGCGAGCGGCAGCCGCTCCGCGGACCCGGCGACGAACGAGGTCCGCGTCGCTCCCGGCATCGGGGCCTCGGCCTCGGCCCGGTCCCTGGCCAGCGCCACCAGCGAGGGCAGGACGTCCACGCCCACCACCGCGCACCCCACCGTACGGGCCAGCCGGCGCGCGGGACCTCCGATCCCGCACCCGATGTCCGCGACGACGTCGGAGGACGC
>DASZZY010000117.1:0-10895 GCA_036260395.1 Actinomycetota bacterium | reverse complement strand
GGGGAGCGTCGCCGAGGTGCGGGCGCTGCTCCGTCTGGCCGAGGAGGGGGGCGTCGACGCCGTGGCCACCAACGCGGTGCGCTACCTCGTTCCCGGTGACGCGTTCCTGGCCGACGCGCTGGAGTGCATGCGGGAGATCGTCCCGGTGGCCGACCACCACGTCACCCGGCGCAACGCCGAGGGGTACCTGAAGCCGGCGGCGGCGATGCGGGCGCTGTTCGCCGAGCGCCCGGACCTGTGCGACGCCACCGTGCGCATCGCCGAGGCCTGCACGTTCGACCTCGGCCTCGGACGGGTGCACTTCCCCGACTTCCCCACGCCGCCGGGGAGGAGCGCCACGTCGCTGTTGGCCGAACGCGCCCACGCCGGCCTCCGCCAGCGCGGGCTCCGGCCGACGCGGGAGGTGCTCGACCGCCTCGACGCCGAGCTCGACCTCATCCGGACGATGGGCTACGCCGCGTACTTCCTGACGGTGGCCGACATCGCCGCCGAGGTGAAGTCGCGCCGTATCCGGTGCGCGGCCCGGGGCTCGGCGGCCGGGTCGCTGGTCTGCTACCTCACCGGGATCTCCGAGGTCGACCCGATCCACCACGGCCTCCTGTTCGAGCGGTTCATCAACCCGCTCCGCGACGAGCTCCCGGACATCGACCTGGACGTGGAGTCGGCCCGTCGCGAGGAGGTGTACGACATGGTCCTCCGGCGGTACGGCGAGGACCGGTGCGCGTGCGTCACGATGGTCGACACCTACCGGGCCCGGGCCGCGGTGCGCGAGGTCGGCAAGGCCCTCGGGTATCCGGACGCCGAGGTGGATCTCGTGGCCAAGTCGTTCCCACACATCGGGGCCCACCGCATCCGCGAGGCCATGGCCTCGCTGCCCGAGCTGCGGGCATCGAACCTCGGCGCCGGCCAGCTCGAGCTGTTGTTCCGGGTGGCCGAGCGGCTGAACGGGTTCCCCCGGCACGTGGCGCTGCATCCGTCGGGCATCGTCCTGTCCGACCACGACCTGCCCGACCGGGTGCCGATGGAGCGCTCGTTCCTCCAGCACCGGATGGTCCAGGCGGACAAGGACGACGTCGAGCTGCTCGGGCTCCTCAAGCTCGACGTGCTCGGGGTGCGGATGCTGTCGACGATGCGCCACGCCCTCGACGAGATCGAGCGGACGACGGGAAGGGCCGTGGACCTCGACCGGATCCCGCGCCACGACCCGGGGACGTTCCAGCTGATCCGGGAGTCCCGGACGGTGGGCTGCTTCCAGATCGAGAGCCCGGGCCAGCGCGAGCTCCTCCAGAAATTCCAGCCGACCCGGTTCGAGGACCTCATCGTCGACATCTCGCTGTTCCGTCCGGGCCCCGTGAAGTCGGACATGGTGACGCCGTTCATCAAGCGCCGGCACGGGCTCGAGCGGCCGCGGTACGCGCACCCGGGGCTGAAGCCGATCCTCCAGGAGACGCACGGCGTGATCGTGTACCACGAGCAGATCATGCGGCTGCTCGAGTTCGCCGGGTACGGCCTGGCGGAGGCCGACCGGATCCGACGGCACCTCGACGACGGCGGGGAGATCGCCGCCCTCGAGAATGGGTTCGTCGAACACGCCGTGGCCTGCGGGCTGGGCACCGACGACGCCGACACGGTGTGGCGGGAGCTGGCGTCGTTCGCCTCGTTCGGGTTCTGCAAGGCCCACGCCGCGGCGTTCGCCGTGCCGACCTACCAGTCGGCGTGGCTGAAGGCCCACTACCCGGCGCACTTCCTGGCCGGCGTCCTGACCCACGAGCCCGGGATGTACCCTCGCCGGCTGATCCTCGAGGACGCCCGCCAGCACGGCGTGCCGATCCTCCCGCTCGACGTCAACCGCAGCCAGAAGGCGTACACCGTCGAGGAGGTCGGCGAGGCCGCTCCGCGGAGGCGCTCCGCCTCGCCTGCTCGCTCGCTCTCGGAGGGCGACGCTCGCGTCCCTCCGAGCCCTCGGGCCACTTCGCGTGTCGCCGCTCCTCGTGCTCGCTCGCGACGGCTCGGCTCCGCCGAAGAGCCTCCGCTCCGGCCCTCGCCGACCGCAGCGTCGGAGGGGCGCTCGCGGGGGGCCGAGGGCGCGTCGGTGGAATCGCGCACAGGCGTGCCAGATGGCGCACCGAGCACGTCGGAACGTAGACGCGCCCGGAGGCCGACCGGTCGAACCACTGAGCTCCTCCGCGGGATGGCCCGGCCGCCGTTCACCTTCGGCATCCGGCTGGGGCTCCAGGACGTGCACGGGATCTCGGAGGCCGAGATCGCCTCGATCCTCGAGGCCCGCGCCGAGGGCCCGTTCAGCGGCGTCGGCGACTTCCTGCGGCGGACCCGGATGTCCCGCCCGGTGGTCGAGGCCCTGGCCCACGCTGGCGCGTTCGACGCGCTCGAGGAAGGGCCGGCGAGGGGGCCGAGCGAGGGGCGGGGGGCAGGTGGGGAGAGCGAGGCCCCCGAGCCGGCCCACCAGCGCACGCGACGGGATCGGCTGTTCGAGGCCATGACCACCGAGCCCGAGCGGGCGGGCGATCAGCTGGCCCTCCCGTTCGGCGAGGATGCCGCGGTCCCGGGGTTACGGGAGTACACCGACTCCGAGCGCGTCCGGGCGGAGCTGGAGGTGACCGGGATGGACGCCTCGCGTCACCTCCTGTCGTTCTTCGAGCCGCTGCTCCGGGACCTCGGCGTGACCCGCGCCCGCGACCTCCACCGCCGCCGGGCCGACGAGTGGGTGATGGTGGCGGGGGTCAAGGTCGCCTCCCAGACGCCGGCGGTCCGCAGCGGCCAGCGGATCATCTTCCTGACGCTGGACGACGCCACCGGCCCGGTGGAGGTCACGGTGTTCGAGCGCGTCCAGGACCGGGTGGCCCGGACGGTGTTCCACTCGTTCCTCGTCGCGGTATGGGGGCGGCTCCGCCGGACCGGGGTCCGGGGCGCCAGTATCATCGCCGAAGAGGCCTGGGACCTCGTCGCCCTGAACCGCGCTCGCCGGCAGGGGCGGCTGGCTGCCGCGATGGCGGAGGGCCGCCCGCCGCCCGCCCGGCCCGAGGCGGGACGCCCCCCGAGGCGCCCGGCGCCCGAGGACTCGCCCCGGAAGCTCTGGCACGCGAGCGGAGGATCGGCCGGATGGTGAACGACGAGGGTGGTTCGCCCGAGGTCGTCGTCGAGGTCCCCAGGCCGCATCCGGACCCCGGCCGGCCCCCACGGCTGCTGGCCATCCGGCCGCTCCTGTGGCTGGTCCTGGCCGAGGGCCTGGCCAACGTGGCCATGTGGCTGTTCTTCGTGGCCGCCGAGGGCGACGCCGCGTTCCGGTTCGCCGCCTCTCCCGCCCAGTTCGGCGTGTTCATGGCGGCCTACTCGGCGGCCTTCCTGGTGACGTCGCCCCTAGCCGGGATGGTGGCCGACCGGTGGAGCCCCAAGCGGCTGCTGCTGCTGACCGCGGCCGGGACGTTGGTGCCGCTGGCGGTGGCCGCCGTGGCGCCGTCGATCGGATGGCTGTACGTGTCCTCGACGCTGTACGGGGCGGCCCAGGCCGTCTCGTGGCCGGCCCAGGGAGCGCTCATCCCGCTGCTGGTGCCGGGGCACCGGCTGGTCCAGGCCAACGGGGTGATGGGCCTCGCCTGGCAGGTGCCGCTGGTATTCGGCCCGGCGCTGGCCGCGGCGCTGGTGCGCACGGTCGGCTCGGACGGCCCGTACGTGGCCGCGGCAGCGGCCCTGGTCCTGGCGCTCCCGCTCTACGCGGCCATCCCCGACCGCCGGAGCGAGCGGCGCCCGGGCGAGCGGTTCCTGGCGGACCTCGCCGGGGGGTTCCGGGAGGCGTGGCGCCGGCCGGCGCTCCGGGGCGTGTTCGTGGTCGCCGCGGCCGCGTACCTCCTGCTCGGCGTGGCCATCACGCTCGAGGCCGTCTACGTGCGCGAGGTGCTCCGCCGCGGCCAGGACTTCCTGGGCATCCTGTGGTCGCTGAACGGGGCCGGGGCCGTCCTCGGCTCGCTGGCGCTGGCCCGGATGCGGGGGGGCGCCGGGAGGGAGCCGCTCCTGGTGGCGGCGGGCCTGGCCGGCGGCGGGATCGGCTACGTGCTCTACGTCGGCACCGCCTCGCCGGTGGTGGCCGCGGCCGGCAGCTTCCTGTTCGGCGCCGGCTTCACGTTCTTCTCCTCGCCAGCCGAGGCCCTGATCCAGCGGGTGGCGGAGCAGCCCGGGAAGGTGACGTCGGTCTACGCCATGCTCGGGGAGGGCGGGCCGCTGGGGACCGCGCTGGTCATCGCTGCAGCCGGCGCGCTGGTCGCGGTGCAGCCGTGGCTGGTGTGGTCGGCGGCGGCGTTCGCCGTGCTCGGCGGCGTGGCCCTCGTCGTCGCGCGGCGGGTCCGGGCGCCGCAAGCCGCGGCGAGGACCTAGGATGCCGGCCCGACGTCCGCCGGCCGAGCCGATCCTCCACGTCGACATGGACGCGTTCTACGCGTCGGTCGAGGTCCTGCGCGACCGCTCGCTGGCGGGACGGCCGGTGGTGGTCGGGGGCGGCGGGCCTCGCGGGGTCGTGATGTCGGCGTCGTACGAGGCGCGGGCCTTCGGGGTCCGATCGGCGATGCCATCGGCCCGGGCCAGGCGGCTGTGTCCGGACGCGGTGTTCGTCGCGCCCGACTTCGCGTCCTACCGCGCGTACGCCACGAGGCTCCGCGAGGTGCTGCTGTCGTTCACGCCGCTGGTCGAGCCGCTGGCCCTCGACGAGGCGTTCCTCGACGTCTCCGGGGCCACGACGCTGTTCGGCCCCCCCGAGCGGATCGCCGCCGCCGTGCGGGCCAGGGTGCGCGACGATCTGGAGCTCACGTGCTCGGTGGGCGTGGCCCGGAACAAGCTCGTGGCCAAGCTGGCCTCGGCCCGGGCCAAACCCGACGGGCTGCTGGTCGTCCCCGCCGGAGGCGTCGACGCGTTCCTCGGGCCGCTCCCGGTCGAGGCCCTGTGGGGCGTGGGGGAGCGGACGCACGAGGTCCTGTCGCGCCTCGGCGTCCGGACGGTAGGGGAGCTCGGCGCGACGTCGATCCGGGTGCTGGAGCGCGTCCTGGGGGAGGGCCCCGCCCGGCATCTCCACCGGCTGGCCCGCGGCCTCGACGACCGGCCGGTGGTCGCCTACGAGGCGCCCAAGCAGGTCAGCCACGAGGAGACGTTCGATCGCGACCTCGACGAGGACGACGCGGTGCTGCGGGAGCTGCTGCGGCTGTCGTTCCGGGTGGCCGCCCGGCTCCGGCGCGAGGGGTACCGGGCGCGGACGGTGGCGCTGAAGGTCCGCCTGGCTAGCTTCGCGACGCTGCACCGCTCGAGGACACTGGCGGAGCCCACCGATGCCGGCGCCACGCTCCACCGGACCGTCGCCGAGCTCTACGCGGCCATCCCCGGCGCGGGGAAGCGTCGGATCCGCCTCCTCGGCGTCGCCGCGGCGGGCCTCCTCCCGGCCGGCGCGCAGCAGCTGGCGCTGGTCCGGGCGGGGCGGTGGGAGGACCTGGAGCGGGCCCTGGACCGCATCGAGTCGAGGTTCGGCGCGGGCTCCGCTTTCCCCGCGGCGCTGCTCCGGGGCCGAGGTATGACTTCCGGAAAGCCGTTCCTATAATGGGGGCGACTGGCCGGACAGGCGGGAGCATGCCCCTCTCAGAGCACGAGCAGCGCATCCTCGAGGAGATCGAGAAGCGCCTCCAGGAAGAGGACCCGCGGTTCGCGGACGTGGTCGGCCGCACGACGCTGTACGGCCATCTCACCCGCCGGGTCCGGCTGGGGGCGTTGGCGTTCGTGGCCGGGTTCGTGATGCTCATGCTGTTCGCGGTCTCCGTGTGGGTGGCCATCGCCGGCTTCGCCGTGATGCTCGGCTCCGCGCTGCTCGTCTACCATCAGCTCCGGGTCATGGGAGCGGACGAGCTGCGCGACTACGGGCGGGGCGGGCCCCTCTCGCTCACCGCGCTCCTGGCCCGGCTGGCGGAGCGCGTCCGCGGCCGCCACCAGGGCGGGGCCTAGCCCGGCCGCCCCGAACCATCGCCCAACGACGCCACGACCTGCGCTGTTGCTTCCGGCGGCGGATTGCTCTACAAACCTCTCTCTTCCCCCGGTCCGCGCGCGAGCGCGGGGCCGAGCGCTGGTCGGATGACGTTGGAGGTGTGGTGCAGGGGCGTCCGGAGGGGTTCACGTCGCACCAGGCGTGCCGGCTGACCGGGTGCACGCCGCGGCAGCTTCGCTACTGGGACCAGATCGCGCTGGTCCGCCCGTCGGTCCAGCAGACCGGGGGCCGTCCGGGGGTGCCCCGGCTGTACTCGTTCCGCGATCTCGTCGCCCTGCGCGTCGTGAAGTCGCTGCTGGACGGGGGGATGTCGCTCCAGCGCGTTCGGCGGGCGTACGACTTCCTACGGCGGAAGGCGGGGATGGAGGGCCAGCTCTCGGACGTGAAGCTCATCACCGACGGGAAGAGCATCTTCAAGGTCGCCCGGCGCGAGGGGGAGATCCTCGACGCGCTCCGCCAGGGGCAGATGGCGTTCTTCGTGGCCATCGACAACATCGTCCAGTCGATCGACGCCGACGTGGCGATGTTCCGCAGCGACCGGGCCCAGTTCGTGCGGGCCCTCCGCGACGCCACCCGGCAGGCCCAGGCCGAGGGCCGCTGATCAGAGCGGGCGCGAGGGCCGCACCAGCGCCCCCGCCATGCGGACCGGCCCGGCGTGTCGCCGCAGGTCGCGGGAGAGGGCCTTGACCGCCGCGGCCGCATCCCGGCCATCCGTCCGCGTCCCGTCGCCGTGGCCGTACACGGCCGCGGCGGCCAGCCCGGTGAGCCGCTCCAGGTGCCCGTCGGAGAACCGGACCTCGGCCCGGAGACGGGCCCGGTACTCCCACGGCGTCTCGCCGGGGTGGCGGGCGAGCCCGACGTCCGCGGCCTCCGCCAGGAAGACCCGGTAGGCGGCGAGGGCACGGGCCCGCGGCGTCGTGGCCCTGGACACGGCCAGCCGGCGCACCAGCAGCTTGGCCCCGGCGACGGCCACGAGCCCCGCGACGGCCAGGACCAGCACCACCACGGGCCAAGGCCAGCGGTCGCGCCCCGAGCCGGCCGCGGCTCCGGGCGACGGCCGGTCCGAGACCGCCCCGCCCTGGGCCCCCTGGCGCGCGCGCTCCAGGCTCGCCCGATCGCTCCGCTCGCGGGCCTCGGTCCGCTGGTCGCCCGGCGTCCCCCGCGCCGGCGGCGCCAGGTACGGCTGGGCCAGCGGGTTGGCCCGGGTGGGGGTGGGCTCGAACGCGACCCATCCCACGCCGGGGAACAGGACCTCCGGCCAGGCGTGGGCATCTCCCGTGGTGACCCGGTACACCCCCTCCTCCGTCGCGCCGCCGGGGAGGAACCCGACCGCCACGCGGGACGGGTACCCGAGGAGGCGGACCAGCACGGCCATCGTGCCGGCGAACTGCTCGCAGTAGCCCTGTCGCGTCTCGGTCAGGAAGTTGACGATGTGGTTCGCGCCGTGGCCCTGCGGCGCCCGCTCGTCGTACCGGAACGTCCGCAGATGCCGCTGGATCGCCAGCATCTGATCGAACGGCGTCTCCTTGCCCGCGGTGATCTCCCGGACGATCGTCAGGAGCCTGGGGGGCAGGTCCTCGGGCAGCTGGGTGTATCGGGCGGGGAGGGTCTGCGGGAAGAAGCGGTCCGAGGCCGCCTGGAGCTGCTCCCGGCTGGGGACGGCGACCAGCGACGAGACGCGGTAGCGGTATCCCTCCTCGGTGCGGTCCGGGCGGACCAGCATCCCGGCCTCCGGGTCGTAGCGGGCCACCTCACCCGCGTCACCCCCGGGGAGCCGGACGTACGCGGGCTGGAACGCCGCCGGCAGCCACGGCGTCGACAGCTGCTCGATCTCGATGTCCTGGACAACCTCGTACATCGTCTCGGGGTCGCCGGGGGCGAGTGTCGTCGGGACGGACGCCCCGAGGTCGGCCTCCCCGCGCACGACCGTGCCGTCCTCGCCCGCGAGGTCGGTCGCCGTCCATACCCGGCCGTCGAACCGGTCGAGCGCCAGCATCCGCCAGTAGGCCGCCCGTTCGGCTCGCACGGAGAACAGGTGGGCGGGCGGGTTCTGGAGGAGGCTCGGCCGGATGTCGACGATCGGGTTGACGCCAACGGACGCTCCGTCGATGGGCCCGAACGTCAGCAGGGGGCCGCCGCGATAGCCGGGGACGAGCCCCGGGAGGGCGATCGAGACGAGCGCCGCGGCCGCGGCGATCGCCGCCGCCCACCGGCCCACCGGACCCACCGCCACGTGCCGGCCGCGGCCCGAGACCACCGGGGCCCACAGCTGGAGCCCGGACATCCCGGCCCCGAAGAGCACGCCCGCCGCGGCCAGCACGAGGAGCGGCGTGGCTCCCGCCGGGCCGGCGTCCTCGACGACCACGCTCGCGAAGGCCACGAGCGCCGCCGACGGCAGGATGGCCAGCACCGGGCTGCGCGACCGGACCGCCAGCGCGTGGGCCGCCACGGCGGCCGCCCACACCGCTACCACCGCGGTCATGAGGAGCGGCGGCAGCGCCGGCGCCGGAGCGACCTCGGTGGCGATCTGCTCCCCCAGGTGACCGAGGGCGGCGTTGACGGCCTCCAGCGTCGCGCCGGTCGGGATCCCGGCCACGGTGGTCTGCGGGAACACGAGGATGCCCAGCGCCATGGCCAGGCCCGCCGCCGCAGCCACGACCGAGACGACCGTGTGGCGTCGCCGCAACAGCCCCGAGAGGAGCGTTGCGGCCACGGCCGCGGCCACCAGCCGCAGGGTGGCCTCGCCGCCCTCGAAGACGCGCCCGAACCCCGCGGCCGTCACGGCGGCCAGCGCGAGCAGCGCGACTAGGAGGACGCCGCGATCCTGCGCCGGGGACTCGACCGCCATACCTCTCGAAGCCGTTGGCCTGGCCGTACCAGAACCACCTCCCACCCGCCCCGGCGGAAGGACGTCCGGGCCGCGGCGAGCCGCCGGTCGAACGCCTCCCGCTCGGCGGGCGCCAGGCGCGCCGGGTCGGCATCGGTCACGAGCACCGCGGTCCGCGAGGCGAACAGCGCCCCCGACCGGATCAGGACCGCCAGCTCGGCCGCGACCGGGACGTGCGTCACGACGATCAGCGACGGGATCCGAGCCGCGAGGGGCCGCACCCGGCGGAGCGTCGGCGTCAACACCTCGCGGTCCGAGGGCTCCACGAGCGCCAGCGTCTCCAGGAAGTGCTCGTGGGCGACCGCGGACGGCGAGAGATCCGGGGTGGCCAGCCGCAGGGAGTAGCCAAGCCGGAGGTACAGCGTCCCGACGGAGGCCGCCGCCGAGACCGCCCGCTCGAACATCTGGGGGCGGGCCCCGACCGCCTCGGCCCGGGTATCGAGGAGGACCACGGCGGTGGCGCGGCGGGCCGTCTCGTCCTGCCGGATCATGAGCTCGCCGGTGCGGGCCGTCGAGGGCCAGTGGATGCGGCGCAGGTCGTCGCCGGTCTCGTAGGGGCGCATCGTGTAGAACTCCTCGCCGGTGCGGAACAGGTGCCGGCTGGAGGACTCGCCCGAGCTCCCCGCCGGTGCCGCCACCCCGTCGCCGGGGAGGTCCTCCACCTCGGGGTAGACCACGAGCTCGTGTCGATCGGGCAGCGTGACGCGGCGCCGAACGAGGTCGAACGGATCGGCGACCGCGGCGGTCGCCGGCCCCAGCTCGTAGCGGCCCCTCGACCGGGCGGTGACCTGGTAGGTGACCGAGCGGCGCCGGCGGGGGTGGACGGCGGCGACCACCGCCCGGGCGCTGCCCCCGAACGCCGCCGGCAGGCGGTCCTCGAGGACCACGAACGGCGTGACGGTCGGTCCCGCGCTCTCGAGCTCGAGGTCCACCCGGACCCGGGTCCCGGGGAACGCCCGCCTCGTGGAAAGCCGCCGCGACACCTGCAGGCGCGGGCCGCCGACGCGCACGAAGGTGGCGGCCAGCGCGACGAGGCCCACCAGCCCCACGGCCAGCACGTGGAGGTCCGCCGAGCCGACCAGCCGCGAGGCACCCCAGAGGAGGAAGGAGCCGGCCAGGACGCTCCACCCCCGGGCGGTCAGCACCGCGGCTCCCGGCGCCCAGTCACCGGCCCACCGGAACCGGCACTTCGTCCAGGACGTGGTCGACCACGGCGTCCACCCCCCGCCCGCGCATCGCGGCGTCGGCGGAGACGATCAGGCGGTGCGCGAGCACCGGCCGGGCCAGCGCCTTCACGTCGTCGGGGAGGGCGTACTCCCGCCCCTCGCTGGCGGCCAGCGCGCGGGCCGCGCGCAGGAGCATGATCGCCGCCCGCGGGCTGGCCCCGAGGTACACGTCGGGGTGGCGGCGGGTGGCCTCGGCGATGGCGACGATGTACCGCCGGAGGGCCTCCGCCACGTAGATCTCCCGGGCCACGGCGATGAGGCGCGCCACGCCGGCGGCATCGGTGACCGGCCGGATCTCGTCGAGCGTCGAGCTCGTCCCGTGGGTCGCCAGGATGTCGGCCTCGGCCTCCGCTCCCGGGTACCCGATCGCCAGGCGCAGCATGAACCGGTCGAGCTGCGCCTCGGGGAGCGGGTAGGTGCCCTCGTGCTCGATCGGGTTCTGGGTGGCGATCACCATGAACGGCACCCCGAGCTGGTAGCTGACGCCGTCGACGGTGACCTGCCGTTCCTCCATGCACTCGAGGAGCGCCGACTGCGTCTTCGGGCTGGCGCGGTTGATCTCGTCCCCCAGCAGCACGTTGGCGAAGATCGCGCCGGGCTTGAACTCGAACTCGCGGGACTCCTGGTCGTAGACCGAGACGCCGGTGACGTCGCTCGGCAGCAGGTCCGGCGTGAACTGGATCCGCCGGAACGAGCAGTCGATCGAGCGTGCCAGCGCCTTGGCGAGCATCGTCTTGCCGACGCCGGG
>DASZZY010000116.1:0-21996 GCA_036260395.1 Actinomycetota bacterium | reverse complement strand
AGGGCGGCGGGGCCGGCCGGCCCCGGGCTCCTGGGCGCCTGCCACCGGGCCTCGCCGGTGAGCGCGTCGAGGGCCACGACGGCACGCGCCGCCACGACGACCACGTTTCCACCGGCTGCCACGGGCCCGGCGGCGGGCCCGCCGGGTACCTCCGCCGTCCAGGCCCGGCGGTAGGGCGGCGGCGCCCCGCCGGACGACGTGCCGGTGCGGGCGGCGTCCGCCCCAACCTGCGGCCAGGCCCCCTCCCCGGCGCCCTGGAGGGATGTGGCGAGGGCCCCGGACGTGGTGAGCGGCCGGGCCATCGCCGGTCCGGCGAGGACCAGCGCGGCCAACGAGACGGCGGCGGCCAGGGAGCGACCGGCACCCGCGCGCTGCGGGGACCGGGAACCAGCGGTGGGGCGAGGCACGGTCGCCCATTCTAGAAAGCGGCGGCCCGCGGAGGGTCGCGGGGCACGGATCACCCCTCCAGCGGCGCCAGGTGGACGAGCCCCACGAGGCTGCCCCGTTCGAGCAGGAGCATCGGATCGATGTAGACCTCGCCGATGCGGGCCCCGAAGTGGAGATGCGGGGGATCCACGCCCGGGTGCCCGCCGCCGGAGGCCCCGACCACCTCGCCCTTCGCGACGGCGTCCCCGCGGCGGGCGGACAGCTCGCCGAGCCAGGAGTACGTCGTCCGCACGCCGTCCGGATGGTCGATCGACACGAACAGGCCGCCGGCCACCGGGCCGGCGAAGGCCACCGTCCCGCCCTGGGCGGCGCGGACCGGCGTCCCCACGGGAGCCGCGATGTCGATGCCCCGGTGCCCCGAGCCGTACGGCGTCTCGGGCGGGTCGAACGTCCGGATCACCGGGCCCTCGACCGGCCACGCGTAGGTGCCGTACGCCGGCCCGGGCGGCTCGGCCGCCGTCGTGGCGGCGGCCGCGGTCGGGGCCGCCCCGCTCGCCTCGGGGCTCCGGGCCGCCGGCGAGGACGGCGTGCGGTCGGCGAGGACCGCCGGACCGGCCAGGGGGAGGAGCGACGCCGCGGCGGCCACCGCACCGGCGCGGATCAAAGGCGGGGCCACGACGCACGGACGCTAGCACCCGCCACCGACACGCCCGCGGGCGGGTGCGGCCTACGGCTCGTCGTCGTCCTGGAGCGAGCGGCGGAGGCCGCCGACGGCCTTGGTGTGGATCTGGCAGACCCGCGACTCGGTGACCCCGAGGATCTCGCCGATCTCCGACAGCGTGAGGCCCTCGAAGTAGTACAGCGTCACGACGAACTTCTCGCGCTCGGAGAGCCCGCCGATCGCGTCGGCGAGCATGACCCGCATCTCGCGCCCCTCGAGACCCTCGGTGGGATCGGCGCCCGCAGCGGCCAGCGTGTCGAGGAGCGAGCGAGGGTCCCCCTCGTCGTCGCTGGTGCTGACCTCGTCGAGCGCCATGACGGATGCGAAGGAGATCTCGGTCAGGACCTGGTGTAGCTCGTCCAGCCCCACGCCCAGGTGCGCGGCGATCTCCTCGTCGGTCGGAGGCCGCTTGAGCCGGCCCTCGAGGTCCGTGGTGGCCTTCTCGAGCTCGCGCGCCTTGAACCGGATCGACCGCGGCACCCAGTCCATGGCCCGCAGCTCGTCGAGGATCGCGCCCCGGATCCGGGGGATCGCGTACGTCTCGAACTTCACCTGCCGGGCGGGGTCGAATCGGTCCAGGGCCTCCATCAGCCCGAACATGCCGTTGGAGACGAGATCCGCCTGCTCGACGGTCTGGGGAAGACCGGCGCCCAGCCGGCTGGCCACGTACTTGACGAGCGGGGCGTAGTGCAGGATCAGCCGCTCACGGGCCGCCGGGGATCCCGAACGGAACTCCTCCCACAGCCGCGCCAGCTCGCGGGCCTCCGGGGAGAGCGGCTCGTCGCGTTGGGTGGCCCGGGCGGTGTCCATCAGGCTCGGGGGTGGCTCCCGCGGTAGGCGTCGAACAGCCGCCGGCGGGACACGTGGGTGTACCGCTGGGTGTTGGCCAGGCTGGCGTGGCCGAGGAGCTCCTGGACGGCCCGGATGTCCGCGCCTCCTTCCATCAGGTGGGTGGCGAACGAATGCCGAAGCGTGTGGGGACTCGCCCGCCGGCCCGCCAGTACCAGACCCCGGTATTTTTCCACGACGGCGCGAACGTCACGAGGGGTCATGCGCTTCCCCCGGCGGTTCAGGAACAGCGCCCGCCGCTCGGGCCCCCGCGCACGGCCAGCCAGCTCCGGGCGAGCCAGCGACAGGTAGTCCAGGACGGCCTCGACCGCGGCGTCGCCGAACGGGACCTCCCGCTCGGCGCCGCCCTTGCCGCGGACCCGGGCCCGCTGGCGGTCGAGATCGAGGTCGTCGGGGTCCATCGCGCAGAGCTCGGCGACCCGGAGCCCGGTGGCGTACAGGAGCTCGAGGATGGCGCGGTCCCGCGCCCCGTACGGGTCCTCGGCGGGGGGAGCCTCCAGGAGCGCGACCGCCTCCGCCGGCTTCAGGACGGCCGGGAGCAGCCGCGGGACCTTAGGGGCGCTGAGGAGCGCCGCGGGGTTGCCCCCCACCAGCCGCCGCCGCTGGAGGAACCGGTACAGCGACCTCACCGCGGCGGTCTTCCGGGCGATCGTCGAGCGCGCGTACCCCCTGGTCACCAGGTGGGCCAGCCACCGGCGGAGCTGGGGATACGTGGCAGTGGCCAGGTCCTCCCCGCCCCGGCCCAGGAACGTCGACAGCCCCAGCAGGTCGGTCCGGTACGAGGCGACGGTGTGGGGCGACAGCCGTCGCTCGAGCGCGAGGTGGTCGAGGAACGCCTCGATCCGGAGGCGGTCCTCGGGGCCGACCTGCTGGTCCACCTGTTCCCCCCGTCTCGAAGGCTGCCCCCGTAGCATACGGCCCCTGCCGTGGCGGATGATCGAAGCAGCCGCGGCGGCGGGCGCCGCTCAGCCGCCCTCGGGGGCGTCCGGCACGGGACCATGGCCGCGGCCGGCGCGTTCGTAGCGGCCCCCGACGGCCCGGATGGCCCCACTCAGCTCGAGCGACACGAGCGCCGCCAGCGTCCGCGCGGGGTCCAGCCCGGCGGTCCGCGCCGCGGCGTCCGCGGTCGTCGGGCCGCCGGCGATCGCCTCGAGGAGGCGCCGCTCGTCCGGGGAGGCGTCCGCGGCCGGCGGGCCGGATCCGAGCGCTCGCCGCCCGGGCTCCGGCGGGAGGCCGAGCACGGCCAGGACATCGTCCGCGGAACGGATCAGCGCGGCGCCGTCCCGGATCAGCTCGTGGGGCACGATCGAGAGCGGGCTGGTCACCGGCCCGGGGACCGCCATGACGTCCCGGCCGAGGTCCGTCGCGAACTCGACCGTGATGAGCGAGCCGCTCTTCGGGGCGCCCTCGACCACGAGGACGGCCCGGGCCAGCGCCGCCACGATCCGGTTGCGGGCCGGGAACCGCCGCTGGTGCGGCGGCATCCCCGGCGGGTACTCCGAGATGACGGTGCCCGCCGCGGCGATCTCCTCGATCAGCCGACGGTTCGCCCGCGGGTAGGCCACGTCGATCCCCGATCCCAGCACGGCCACGGTCGGCCCCCCGGCACGGAGGGCGCCCCGGTGAGCGCAGCCGTCGATACCCCTGGCGGCCCCGCTCACGACGGCGACGCCGGCGGAGGCGACGCCCGCGGCGATCTCCGCCGCGACCTCCCGCCCGTACGCGGAGCTGGCGCGCGCTCCGACGATGCCCACCGCGGGGCCGCTCTCTCCGCCGACGGCCAGGCGTCGTCCACGCACGAACAGGCAGGCCGGGGGATCCGGCAGGTGGAGGAGCCGCTCGGGGTACTCCGGGTCCGCGGGCGTGACCACCCTGGCGCCGATCCTCGCGAGCGCCGAACGGACCGCTCCCGGATCGACGGCCGCCGCGATCCGCCGGTCGCCGGGCGTGGCCGACGCGCCGCGGGTCACCGCGGCGAGGCACGCCGACGCGGCGCCCTCCCGCCAGGCCAGCGAGTGGAGCTCGGCCGGCGGCATCCCCTCGAGGTGCGCCAGGACCACGAGCGCGTCGCGATCCGCCTGGCTAGCGACGAACGCCGGCGGCCAGGCCCCCGGGCGCCGGATCGGAGCGGCGACCTCGGCCGCCGGCGCGGCGGGGGCATCAGCCGGCACGTCCGCGCCTCGGGTCATGCCACACCGGCGTCCTCGGCCCGCTCGTCGTCGCCGCGGAACCGCAGCGCCTCGAGGAGGTGATGCTCGGCGATGCGGTCGGACGCGTCCAGGTCGGCCACGGTGCGGGCGACTTTCAGCGCCCGGTCGAACCCGCGACCGGTCAGCGCGTACCGGTCCACCGCGCGAGAGAGCACCGCCTCGGCGCCTGGCGTTAGGAGCGCGGCCCGGCGGGCCGCCGCGCCGGACATCTCCGCGTTGCACCGCACCGGCCGGGGGCCGAACCGCCTCCGCTGGCGCTCCCGCGCAGCCTCCACCCGTTCCCGGACGGCGGCCGACCCCTCGCCGGCCTCCGACCCCAGCAGCTCCGAGCGCGACAGCCGGGGGACGCGGAGCCGGATGTCGACGCGGTCGAGGAGGGGCCCCGAGAGCCGCTGGCGGTACGCCTCGAGGCGGTGCGGGAGGCACCGGCACCGGCGGCGCGTGTCGCCGTCGAAGCCGCACGGACACGGGTTCGCCGCCGCCACCAGCGCGAACCGGGCCGGGAAGTCCACGGCCCCCGAGGCCCGGACCACGACGACCCGACCGTCCTCCAAGGGCTGGCGGAGGCCCTCGAGCACGTCGCGGCGGAACTCGTTGACCTCGTCCAGGAAGAGGACGCCGTGGTGGGCCAGGGAGATCTCCCCGGGACGGATCCCGCCAGAGCCGCCGCCGAGCAGCCCGGCGGCGGAGATCGAGTGATGGGGCGCGCGGAACGGCCGCGCCCGCACCAGTCCCTCGCCGGGCGGGAGCAGCCCCGCCACCGAGTGCAGGGCCGTCACGTCGAGGGCCTCGTCGCGCGACATCGCCGGAAGGATCGTCGGCAGGCGCCGCGCCAGCATGGTCTTCCCCGACCCCGGCGGGCCCACCAGCAGGAGGTTGTGGCCGCCGGCCGCGGCGATCTCCAGGGCCCGCCGGGCCTCGGCCTGGCCCCGCACGTCGGCCAGGTCGGCGCTCCCGACGTCGGGGGCGGGGTCCGCGGACGGCGACGGGGCCTGGGGTGTCCACGCCCCGCGGGCGAACTCCGCCACGCGGGCCAGCGACGGGGCCCCCACGACCTCCAGCCCGTCCACCAGCGCGGCCTCGGCGGCGTTGGCCTCCGGGACCACGACGCCGCGCAGCCGGGCCCGGGCGGCGGCGGCCGCCACCGACAGGATGCCCGGGGTCGGCATCAGCGCGCCGCGGAGCGAGAGCTCGCCGGCCAGCGCGTACCCCTCCAGGCGCCCCTGCCGGAGCTGTCCCGTGGCCCCCAGGACCGCCGCGGCGATCGGCAGGTCGAAGCCGGGACCGTCCTTGCGGAGGTCGGCGGGGCTCAGGTTGACCGTTACCCGCCGCAGCGGCCACTCGAGCCCGGAGTTCTCCACGGCCGGGCGAACCCGTTCCCTGGCGTCCTGGACGGCGGCGCCGGGGAGCCCGGTCAGCAGCAGCGCCGGGAGCCCCCGGCCGACGTGGGCCTCGACCGACACCACGAAGCCCCGGACGCCGACCACGGCCACGGCGTGGGCCCGCGCGTACACGGCCGGAGGCTAGCGGCCCCCACTGACATCCCAGGTCCGCTGCTCGGGGTACAGCGCTAGAAGGCGTCCTCGAACAGGTGGACGTCGGCCCGTCCGTCGGGCCGGACCCGCACGCTGGCCACGTCGAACCGGTATCGCTCGGGGCCGCCGCGGGCCGCGATGAACGCCTCGGCCAGGGCCCGGACCTTCCGCTGCTTCGAGGCCGTCACGGCCTCGTGGCCGCCCCCCAGCCGCGACGACGAGCGGGCCTTCACCTCGCAGAACGCCACCAGCCCGTCGCGCTCGACGACCAGATCGAGCTCCCCGAGCGGCGACCGCCAGTTCCGGGCCACGAGCCGGAACCCGCGTCGCCGGTACACCTCCCAGGCCGCCCGCTCGCCGTCGTGCCAGACGCGATCGCGTGCCACGCGCGACAGCATGAGGCGCGCCGCCGACACGCCTCTGCGATCAGGCGGTCGGTGCCGTCGGCCCCTCCCCCATCGGGGCCTCGCCCTTCGAGAGCTCCTCGATGTTGACGTCGTGCCGGGTCACGATCCGGACCCGCGAGACGAACCGGGCCGGCCGGTGCATGTCCCAGACCCAGGCGTCGCCGAGGACCACCTCCACCCACCGGTCCTCGCCGCGGGTGACCTGCACCTCGTTGGCCAGGTAGAAGCGGCGCTCGGTCTCGACGACGTAGGAGAACATCGGGAGCACATCGCGGTACTCCCGGTACAGGCGGAGCTCCATCTCGACCTCGTACTTCTCGAGCTCCTCGGAGCTCACGACCCCTCCTCGGTGACGGACGCGGCGCGCCGCGGGCGGCGCCCCCGAGGACCGTACAGGGCCTCGTACTCCTGCGGCGACAGCGGGTCGAGGACGTGGTTGAACGACCGGCGGTGGATCGGGCTGGGCCCGAACCGCCACAGCGCGTCCCAGTGCCCCGACGTCCCGTACCCGCGGTTGGTGTCGAACCCGTAGTGCGGGAAGCGGCGGTGGTACCGGTCCATGATCCGGTCCCTGGTCACCTTGGCCAGCACGGAGGCGGCGGCCACCGACATCGTGACGACGTCACCCTTCCGCACCGAGAGGCACGGGTACCCCAGCCGCTTCAGCGGGAACCCGTCGCAGAGGACGAACTCCGGCGGCACCTGCAGGGTCCGCAGCGCCTTCCGCAGCAGACCGACGTTCGTCCGGTGCAGGCCGTGCCGGTCGATCCGCCCCGGCGTGGCCCGGCACACGGCGAAGGCCACCGCGGCGTCCACCACGCGCCGGTAGGCCTCCTCCCGCTGCTTCCGCGTGAGGAGCTTGGAGTCCTCGATCCCCTGGGGGTCGAACCCTTCGGGCAGGATCACCGCCGCGGCCACCAGGGGGCCCGCCAGCGCGCCGCGCCCGGCCTCGTCGACGCCGGCCAGCAGCCGGAAGCCCCGCTCGCGCAGCTGGCGCTCGTAGTGGTCGATCGGCTTCAGACGTCGGACAGCCACTCGATCCTCGAGGGCGGCCACAGGAGCACGAACGCCTTGCCCACGATGTTGTCGTACGGGATCTGGCCGATGTTCCGGGAGTCCTGGGAGTTGGGCCGGTTGTCGCCCATCACGAACACCTTCTCGGCCCGGACCTTCGTCGGCGGCATGTCCGAGCGGTCCTTCTGGGCGGCGACGTAGGGCTCCCGCTGCCGTTCGCCATTGACGAACACGATGCCGTTCTTGATCTCCACGACGTCGCCCGGGACGCCGATCACGCGCTTGATGAAGTCCTTGTTCGGATCGGAGGTGAAGCCGAGCCCCTCGATCAGCCAGTGCCACGCCGCCTCGAGCGGGTTGCGGTCCGGCTCCGGGAGGGCCGGGTTCTCGAACACGATGACGTCGCCCCGCTGCGGCTCGCCGAAGTCGTACACGAACTTGTTGACGATGACCCGGTCGCCGACCTGGAGCGTGGGGAGCATGGAGCGCGACGGGATGAAGAACGCCTGGATCAGGAACGTCTTGATGAGCAGGGCCAGCCCGAACGCGATCAGGATCAGCCCCGGCAGCTCCCGGAGGAACGCCAGCGGCCCTCGGGGCTCGTGCTTCCCCCTCCGGGGCGCCTTGCGCACGCGCGGGCGGACCTCGGGTTCCGTCCGCTCCACGGGACGGACATCCAGCGGGGCGGTGTCGGTGTGCGCCGTGCCGCCCTGGCCGATCGGCTCCGCGGGTCGCCGGCCGGCGCCGGGGCGCCGCTCCCCCACGCTACTCCTCGCCCTGGGGCGCCTGACGCTCGGTGGTGGCCCCCGCGCCCGGGGGTGCCAGGCGGAGCTCCTTGATCCTGGCTCGCTTCCCTCGACGCTCGCGGAGGTAATACAGCTTGGCCCGGCGCACGTCGCCCCGGCTGACGACCTCGATCCGGGCGATCTGCGGCGAGTGGACCGGGAACGTGCGCTCGACCCCGACGCCGAACGAGATCTTGCGGACGGTGAACGTCTCGCGGAGGCCGCCGCCCTTGCGCCGGATGACGACGCCCTGGAAGACCTGGATCCGCTCCCGGCCAGCCTCCGTCACGCGGACGTGCACCTTGACGGTGTCACCGGCCCGGAACTCCGGGACGTCGTCGCGCAGGCGCGTTCTCTCGACGGGATCGACCTTGTTCACTCGAGCTCCAGGGGTCGGGGCGGTGGCCTATGTTAGCAGGTCGGGTCGGTTCCGCTCCGTCTTCTCGAGCGCGGCCCGGCGCCTCCACTCCGCGATCCTGGCGTGGTCGCCGGACAGCAGCGCGTCGGGGACGGCCAGCCCTCGGAACTCCCGCGGCCTGGTGTACTGCGGGTGATCGAGCACGCCGTCCTCGAACGATTCCGCGGCCAGCGATTCCTCGGTCCCAACGACGCCGGGGACCAGCCGGGTCACCGCCTCGAGGACGACGAGGGCGGGCACCTCGCCCCCCGACAGCACGTAGTCGCCGATCGAGACCTCCTCGGCCGGGAGGCCCGAGGCGACCCGCTCGTCGACGCCCTCGTACCGGCCGCAGACCAGCACCAGCCAGGGCTCCCCGGCCAGCTCGCGGACCAGCCGCTGGTCGAGGCGCCGGCCGGCTGGGGACAGCAGCACCGTCCGGCGGTGGCCATGGCCGAGCGACTCCACGGCGTTGAAGATGGGCTCCGGCTTCATGACCATGCCGGGCCCCCCGCCGAACGGCTCGTCGTCGACCTGGCGGTGCCGGTCGGTGGCGTGGTCCCGGATGTCGTGGACCCGGACGTCGAGGACGCCGGCGGCGATGGCCTTCCCCAGCAGGCTCTCGCGGAGGGGTCCCTCGAAGATACCGGGGAAGATCGTGAGGATGTCGACCCGCACGGGGTGAGGCTAGCAGCGGGACGCCGGGGGCGATGGGCCGCCGCGGTGGCCGTGGCGGCCGCCCTGGGATCGGCGAGCTGCCGTGGACCGCGACGCCGGCCGCGCCGGTGCTGTCCTTCGCCGGACGGCAGACCGCGGTGGGCGTCACGTCGAAGGTGCTCGGGCGGGCCCGCGTCAACGTCGGCGGCGCCTGTCCCCGGTGAGTCAGCCCTCGGGGAACAGCCCGGGCAGCTCCCGGACCACGACGCGGCCGGCGGCGCGGTCCACGGCCACGACGACGTCCCGGACCGCGGGGATCAGGGCCTCTCCGGACGCGCCCTCTGCCACCCAGAGGTCGTTGGCCGGATTGTGGAGGACGTCGCGGATCCGTCCCAGCGAGCGGCCCTCCTCGGTCACGGCCTCCAGGCCCACCACCTCGTGGACCCAGAACCGGCCTTCCTCCTCGATCGGGGGCACGTCCGCGGCGGCCACCAGCAGGACCTGTCCCCGAAGGGCCTCGGCCGCGGTCCGATCGACGACCTCCTCGAACCGAACCAGGAGCCGGTGCCCGTGCGTCCGCACGGATGTCACGGTCAGCACACGGCCGTCGTCGAGCCGGAGGACCGAGCCCGGGGCGTAGCGGCCCTCGACCTCCGAGAGCGACTCCACGGAGACCTCCCCCCGGATGCCGTGGGCCCGGGCCACGCGGCCCACGGCCAGGTCCTCGCGGCTCACTCCACGATCTCGACCAGGGTGCTGATCCCCTGACGGGAGGCCGCCGCCCGGACCAGCGAGCGGATGGCCCGGGCGATCCGGCCCTTCTTCCCGATGACCTTCCCCATGTCCTCCGGAGCCACACGGAGCTGGAGGATCAGCGAGCGCTCGCCCTCCACGGCGGTCACCTCCACCGCGTCCGGGTCGTCGACCAGCGCCCGGGCGATGTACTCCAGGACCTCCTTCACGCCTGGTCCGAAGGGGCCTCGGCCTCGCCTTCCGGGGCGGCGGTCCCGCCGGCCGGCGCGGGTTCGGCCTCCATCCCCGCCTCGCGAGCCGCCGTGGCGGGCGGCCGCTCGGCCCCCGGCGCGCCGGGCGGCTCCGCCGGGGGAGGCGCCTGGCCAGTGTGGCGGGCCCAGATCCCGGTCTTCTCCAGCAGGACCCGGACCGGCTGGGACGGCTGGGCGCCGCTGCGGAGCCAGTGCAGGGCGCGCTCCTCGTCGATCTCGATGAGGGACGGGTGGGCCAGCGGGTGGTACTTGCCGATGTTCTCGATGAACCGACCGTCGCGCGGGCTGCGCGAGTCCGCCACCACGACGCGGTAGAACGGCCGCTTCTTGGCGCCCATGCGCATGAGCCTGATCTTGACCATCGCTCCTCCTACCTCCCCGGCAGGCCAGGCAGGCCGGGGATCTTCGGCATGCCGCGCATCTTCCCGCCGGAGAAGCGCTTCATCATCTTCCGCATCTCGTTGAACTGCTTCAGCAGGCCATTGACGTCGGCCACGGTGGTGCCGCTCCCCCGGGCGATGCGGGACCGGCGGCTGCCACCGATGATAGCGGGGTTGCCTCGCTCCTCGCGGGTCATCGAGGAGATGATGGCCTCGGCCTGGACGAGCTCGCGGTCGTCGACCTCGAGGTCCTTCAGGCCGGCCGCCCCCGGCACGCCGGGGAGCATCGCCACGAGATCCTGGAGCGGCCCCAGCTTCTTCACCTCGCGGAGCTGGGTCAGGAAGTCCTCGAGCGTGAAGCGGGCCTCGAGCAGGCGCTCCGCCGACTCGCGGGCCTTCTCCTGGTCGAGCTCCCGCTCGGCCTTCTCCACCAGCGACAGCATGTCTCCCATCCCGAGGATCCGCGACGCCATCCGGTCGGGGTGGAACGGCTCGAGATCGGCGGCGCGCTCGCCGGTCCCCGCGAAGTACACCGGGCGGCCGGTCGCCTGGGTCACCGACAGCGCCGCGCCGCCCCGGGCGTCGCCGTCGATCTTCGTCAAGATGAAGCCGGTCAGGTCGACCTCGCGCATGAACGCCCGGGCCTGGACCACGGCGTCCTGCCCGAACGTGGCGTCGGCGGCCATGAGCACGTGGTCGGGCTTCAGCGTGTCGCGGACGCGACGGGCCTCGCGCATCATCTCCGCGTCGACGTGGAGCCGCCCGGCGGTGTCGACGATCAGCACGTCGTGGCCCTGTCGCTGGGCCTGCTTGAGCGCCGACTTGGCCACCCGGGTGGCGTCGCGGCCGTCGGAGACCACCGGGACCCCGATCTCCCCGCCGAGCGTGAACAGCTGCTCCACGGCCGCCGGCCGCTGGAGGTCCGCAGCCGCCAGCAGCGGCTGGCGTCCCTTCTCCTTCAGGTGGAGCGCGAGCTTCGCGACGGTGGTGGTCTTCCCGGAGCCCTGGACGCCGGCCATCATCACGACCGCGGTCTTGCCCTGGGGCAGCGTGAACGCCCGGTGCTCCCCGCCGAGCGTCGCGGTGAGCTCGTCGCGGACGACCTTCACGACCTGCTGAGCCGGGGTGAGGCTCTTCATGACCTCCTCGGAAAGCGCGCGGGCCCGGACCCGGCTCAGGAAGTCGTCGGCCACGTCGACGGCCACGTCGGCGTCCAGCAGCGCCGTGCGGATGTCGCCCAGGGCGTTGTCCACCTGCTTGGGGTGGAGCTTGCCCCGCGACCGGAGCTTCTTGAAGACCGCGCCGAAGCGCTCGGTGAGCTGGTCGAACATCGCGACCTAGTGTAGCGACGGCCGGGCGGGAACCCCTGGGGACGGTGATACCGTCCAACGGCCATGCACCGCCTCACGCCCGTCGCGCTCCTCGTGCTCGCCGCCTGCGGAACCGCCCCGCACGCGGCGCCCTCGGACCCGCCCGAGGGCGAGCGGCTCTACGAGGCGACGGCGGTGGTCCTCGAGAGCAAGCAGCACGACCCCATGCTGTGCCTGGGGTTCATCGCCGAGTCGCTCCCTCCACAGTGCGGCGACGTCGCCGTCGCCAACTGGGATTGGGGGGCCGTGGAGGGCGAGGAGCGCCTCTCGGGGACGACGTGGGGCGAGTACCACGTCGTGGGGTCATACGACGGCGAGGCGTTCAGCGTCTCGGACGTCGGACCGCCCCGCCAAGGCCAGGAGCCGTTCGACGACGATCCGATCGAGGCCCCGTGCCCGGACCCGGAGGGCGGCTGGCCGTGGCCCGACCCGGCTCGGTCGTCCGAGGAGGACCTCGTCGCCGCCCAGCGCGCCGCGCAGCGGGAGCCCGACTTCGCCGGGGTGTGGATCGACTACCTGGCGGAGCCGAACCCGGACGCGCCGCCGGACGCCCTCCAGGTCATCCTGACGGCGGCGTTCACCGGCGACCTCGAGCGCCACGAGGCGGAGCTCCGGGAGCTGTGGGGCGGGCCGCTGTGCATCGCCCTCCACGAGCGGACCTACCGGGAGCTCCGCGCCATCCAGAACGGCCTCGCCGCCGAGGAGATCGGGCTACAGCTCCTGACCTCCGGCGTGGACGTCGTCGACAATGTCGTCGAGATTCACGTCGTGACGCTCGACGAGGACGACCGCCGCGCGCTCGACGAGCGCTACGGCGAGGGAACGGTCCGGGCCACCGCCGCCCTGGACCCGGTGAAGCCCTAGCCGCCGCTCTGGGAAAAGCTCTTAGCCGTCGGCGGCGCGGTTCTGCCTGGCTCCGGAGCGAAGCCGGTCGACGTACTCCATGCCGTCGAAGGACCGGCTACTTCACGCGCCGAAGCTCGCGTCCAGTGCTCGCCGAGCCCGGCGCCTCGTGGCGGCGGTCCGGAGCCGGCGCAGCGAACCGATGCGCTCCCTCCGCATGTCAGCCGCGGACCAGGGACTCGGCGAACGTCTTCGGGTCGAAGGGCTCGAGGTCCTCGATCCGCTCGCCGGTCCCCACGAACTTGACGGGCAGGCCGAGCTGCTCGCGGATGGCCAGGACGATCCCGCCCTTCGCCGTGCCGTCCATCTTGGTGAGCGCGAGGCCGGTGACGTCGACGGCCCCGGTGAACGTCCGGGCCTGGGCCACCCCGTTCTGCCCCGTCGTGGCGTCGATCACCAGGAGCACCTCGTCCGGCGGACGGCCGGCGGCCTTCTCCAGCACCCGGCGCACCTTCGCCAGCTCATCCATCAGCGGCTTCTTGGAGTGCAGGCGCCCCGCGGTGTCGACGATCACGACGTCGTGCTTGCGCGCCTTGGCGGCGCTTACGGCGTCGAACGCCACCGCGCCGGGATCCGCGCCGCGGGCCTGGGCCACCAGCTCGGCGCCCGCCCGCTCGGCCCACACCGAGACCTGCTCGGACGCCGCGGCCCGGAACGTATCGCTGTTGGCCACCGCCACCGTCCGTCCCTGCTGGCCGAGCCACCGGGCCAGCTTGCCGATCGTCGTCGTCTTCCCGGTGCCGTTGACGCCGACCACCATGACGACCGACAGGCGCTTGGGGAGGCGGAACGGCCGATCGCCCTCGAACCGGGCGGCGACCTCCTCGACCAGCAGCTGCGCCGGATCGCCCCCCGGCTCCCACCGCTCCCGGACCCGGGCCACGACGTCGCGCGCCACCGCCGGGCCGGCGTCGGCCCGGATCAGCCCCTCCTCCAGCCGCCGCCAGTCCTCGTCGGTGGGCCGCTCCTTCCCCACCAGGCCGCGGAGCCAGGCCGCCAGCCCCTCGCGGCGCGGCGGCGCGGCGGCCGGGGGACGGGTCCGCCAGCGGCGGCCCAGGGCGAACCCCAGGCCGAGCAGGACGACCAGGGCGACGGCGAGGACGATCCAGAGTGCGATCCCTTCCAACGACCTCCGCTCCTAGCGGCCGGGGACGGCCTCGGAGATCCGCTGGGAGATCACCGACGAGGCACCGTCCTTGCCCATTGATACCCCGTACAGGACCTCCGCCGCCTCCATGGTCCGTTTCTGGTGGGTGACCAGCAGGACCTGGGACGTCTCGGCGAACCCCCTCACGAGTCCGATGAACCGGTGGAGGTTGATGTCGTCCAGCGCCGCCTCCACCTCGTCCAGCAGGTAGAAGGGCGACGGCCGGGCCCGGAAGATCGCGAACAGGAACGCGAGGGCGGTGAGGGCGCGCTCCCCGCCGGAGAGCAGCGACAGGCGCTTGACGCGCTTGCGCCCGGGACGGGCCTCGATCTCGATGCCCGTGGCGAGCAGGTCGTCGGGGTCCGTGAGGGTCAGCTTGCCCTCGCCCTCGGGGAACAGCGTGGCGAACAGCGAGGCGAACTCCCCGGCCACGTCCCGGAACGCCGCGTCGAAGATCTCGCGGATCTTCCGGTCCACCTCCTGGACCACGGTGCGGAGATCACGGCGCGCGGCCTTGACGTCGTCGATCTCCCGCTGGAGGAAGTCATGCCGCTCCTGGAGCGCGCGGTACTCGTCGGCCGCCACCAGATTGACGCGGCCGAGGAGCGCCAGCCGCCGGGCCACCAGGTCGGAGCGCCGCTGGAGCGACTCCAGCGTGTCGTCCTCGGCGAGCTCGGCCACGGCCTGGGCGGGGTCGCGGCCGTGGCCCTCACGCAGGACCCGCTCGGCCTCGTCGATCCGCCGCAGCAGGTCCCGCCGCGCCTGCTCCTCGTCCTCGTACCGGTCCCGGAGCCGCTGGAGGTCGCCCGCGGCCTCGCGCCATGCCCGGTTCGCCTCAGCCTCCGCGGACCGGAGCTCGGCGGCGTGGCGCGACGCGTCCTCGCGGGCGTCGACCGCCGCGGCCAGCGCGGCCTGGGCCCGCTCGAGCTCCGCCTCCGCCCGCTCGCGGTGCCCCGCCGTCCGTTCGGCTTCCGCCGCCAGCTGCTGGGGGTCGATGGAGCGGACGTGCTCCGCGTCGGCCCGCCGCTGGGCCAGGGCCTGGGCCAGCCGGCGGCGCTCGCGCCGGAGGGCCTCGACCTCGACCCGGAGCGCCAGCGGGGGCTCGGGGGCGGGCGGGACGTCGGGGACATCGTCCCGCTCCTGCGGCATCCGCTGCATCGCCGCGGTCGCGGAGGCGACCGTCTCCTCCACCACCGCGACGCGCTGCTCGAGGATGTCCCGCTCCCGGGCCGTCGCGGCCAGCCCCGCGTCGAGGGCGGCCATCCGCTCGGCGGCGGCGGTGATCAGCGCGTCGATCCGGCGGAGCGCTTCCGCGACCTCGGCGGCCTCGGCCCGGACGGCATCCAGCGAGCCACGGGCCGCACCCAGGTCCTTCCGGGCCCGGTTCAGGTCGCGCTCCACGACCACCCATTCGCGGCGGACCGCCAGCTCGTCCTCCGAGGGCGTGGGCGCGGTGCGGACCAGGGCCGGCCCGACGAGCACACCGTCCGGCGTGACGAACGACGCGCCGGGGTGCCGCCGGTGCTTGGCCAGGGCCTCGGCGGCGTCGGACGCCAGGTAGACGTGCCGGAGGAGCGCCCGGGCCGCCTCCGACGCCGCCGGGTCCGGGTGCACCACCGAGAGCAGCGTGCGCTCGCCCTCGAGCAGGAAGCCGCCCGGCGCGTCCTCGGACACCGCCAGCGCCGCCCCCGCGGCGTCGGACGCATCGGCGACGGCAGCGCCGTGGTCCGCGTAGACGACGGCGTCGGCCAGCGGCCCGAGCGCCGCGGCCACGGCCTTCTCCAGCCCCGGCTCCACGTGGAGGAGCTCGCCCAGCAGCCCGGCGGCCCGGCCGGCGCGCCGGGCGAGGAGGCGGCGTCCGGGGGTCTCGGCCAGGGCCTTGCGGCGGGCCTCCAGCACCTGCCGGCGGCCCTCGAGCGCGCGCTCGCGGTCCTCGGCGCCGCCCACGACGGTCCGGATCCGCTCGGCCTGCTTCGTCAGCTCCGCCTGCCGGTCGGCCAGCGGCGTCTCCTCGGCGTCGAGCCGCTCGATCTCACGCTCCAGGGCCTCGCGCTCGTCCGCCAGCCCGCGCTGGCGGGCCACGACCTCATCGAGCGCGGCCCGGAGGCGCTCGCGCTCCTCGCCCGCCGACTCCAGCATCCGGCGGAGCGTGGCCGCCTCCGCCCGGCGGGTCACGGCGTCCTCCCGGGCCCGGGAAGCCGCGTCCTCTGACTCCCGCCGCGCCCGCTCGGCCGCCGCGAACCGGCGCTCGGCCTCGGCCAGCCCCGCTTCCCGGTCGGCCAGCGCCGAGATCGTGGCCGCGAGGTCGGCCTCGATGCGCCGCAGCTCCTCCTCGAGCGTGAACAGCCGCCCCTGGCGGCCGGACTCGGCGGCCAGCCGGGCCCGCGCGTCGCCCTCGTCACGGACCGCCTCCCGGAGCCGCGACTCCGCGCGCGTGCGGGTGCCGGCGGCCTCGGCGTGGCGCCGCTCCGCCGCTTCCAGCGCGGCCTCGGCCTCGACCAGCCGGCCGGCGATCGAGGCGATCTCGGCGTCGAGCGCGGCCAGCCGTTCGTCGGCCTCCTTCCGGAGGGCCATCCCCCGCTCCCACCCGGGGCGCCGGCCGTCGCGCTCCTCGTACAGGGCCCGGAGCCTCGAGGCGGCCAGCCGCCAAGCGAGCTCGGCGGCCAGTGCCGACAGCTCCTCGTGCTTGGTGGCGGCCTCGGCCTGCTGCTTCAGCGGCCGGAGCTGGCGCTTCAGCTCGGCCATCACGTCCTGCAGGCGCACCAGGTCCTGCTCGATCCCGGCCAGCTTTCGCTGGGCGCGGTCCTTCCGGCGGCGGTGCTTGGCGATGCCGGCAGCCTCCTCGATGAACTGTCGCCGGTCCTCGGGCCGCGCGGTGAGGACGTCCTCCAGCTGGCCCTGGCCCACGACGGTGTGCAGCCCCCGCCCGATCCCGGTGTCGGAGAGCATCTCCTGGATGTCCATCAGCCGGACGGGCTCGCCGCCGAGCAGGTACTGGCTCTCGCCCGAGCGGTAGACGACCCGGGCGATCTCGATCTCGGAGAGGTCGACGGGGATGAGGCCCTCGGAGTTGTCGATGACCAGCGAGACCTGCGCCATCCCGAGCCCGGACCGCCCCGGGCTGCCGGCGAAGATCACGTCGGCCATGTGGGCGCCCCGCAGCGCGCGCGGGCCCTGCTCGCCGAGGACCCACGAGATGGCGTCGACCAGATTCGACTTGCCCGAGCCGTTGGGCCCGACGATCACGGAGAGGCCGGGGGCGAACTCGAGGGTGGTCTTGTCGGCGAACGACTTGAAGCCGCGGAGCTGCAGCGACCGCAGGAACATCGGGCGGATGCTAGCAGCGCGGTGAGGCCGAATCCCCGGAATGGACGATGAAGTTGGGCGCTACGGACGGACCTCGAACCCGTGGAGGCCCTCCGGGGCTTCGCGTTCCACCTCGACCCGGGCAACCCGGGCGTAGTCGGTGCCCTCGTGGCACCACGCCACGAGGCGCTCGACGGCCTCGGGCGGTCCCTCGAACACCGCCTCCACCCGGCCGTCCTCGGTGTTCCGGACCCAGCCGGCCAGGCCCTCGCGGCGGGCCCGCTCGCGGGTCTCGTGCCGGAAGAAGACCCCCTGCACGCGCCCGGAGACCCACACGTGCGCCCGGGCGACGTCCGCCATCGCTATCGCCGCGGAGCTAGCTCTGGCACTGGGGGCAGAAGTACGAGTTGCGGTTCGAGTACTTCACGGTCTCGATCGGCGTCCGGCATCGCCGGCAGGCTTCCGCGCGCCGACCGTAGACCCGCAGCTCGTTCTGGAACTCCCCCGGCTTGCCGAACAGGTCGACGTACGCCTCGTCGCCCAGGGTGGTGCCGCGGAACCGGATGGCCTCCTGGACCACCTCCTGGATGGCCCGGTACAGGCGCCGGACCTCTTGCGAGGACAGCTCATCCGACATCCGGTCGTGGCGCAGGCCCGCGGCGAACAGCACCTCGTCCGAGTAGATGTTGCCGAGCCCCGAGATGAACTCCTGATCCATGAGGAGCGGCTTCAGCTTGGACCGCCGTCTGGCCAGCATCTCGGAGAACTGCTGCCAGGTGAACGTCGTCTCCAGCGGATCGATGGCGATGTGGGCCAGCTCCCGGACCTTCCCGAGGCCGTCGGGGGTGACCACGAACAGCTCGCCGAAGGCCCGGGGATCGATGTACCGGAGGTCGCCGCCCTGCTGGAAGGTGATGACCACGTGCGTGTGGTCCGCGGCCGGGACGCGCTTGGTGCCCCGGAGGAACCGGCCGCTCATCCCCATGTGGGCCACGAGGACGTTGCCGTCGTCGAGGTGCAGCAGGATGTACTTGCCGCGCCGACCGACCTTGGTGAACCGCCGACCGACGAGCTTGTCGCGGAAGTCCTTGGGGGTCTTGTGGCGGCGGAGGACGCGCTTGGCGTTCTTGGTCCTCCGCACGTCGACCGAGGCGACGCGCCGGCCGACGACGTCCTTCTCGAGGTCCCGCCGGAGGACCTCGATCTCGGGGAGTTCCACCTACCCCTCCCCCCCGGCCGAGGAGCCCTCCATCAGCCGTACGTAGGCCTCCCGGGCGGCCTGCTGCTCGGCCTCCTTCTTCGACCGCCCCTGCCCGGTCCCGTAGGGCTCGCCGGCCAGGAAGACCGTGGCGGTGAAGCGCTTGTCGTGGTCGGGGCCCTCCTCGCGCACCCGGTACTGCGGCACGTTCCCGACGTCCTGGGCCGCCAGCTCCTGGAGGCCCGTCTTGTAGTCGCGATCGCCCTCGCCCCGGACATAGGCAGCCATCCGGGGCCAGAAGAGCCGCTCGATCACCTCGCTCGCCGGGCGCAGCCCACGGTCGACGTAGATGGCCCCCAGGACGGCCTCCATCGAGTCGGCGAGGATCGAGGGCTTGTCGCGTCCCCCGGAGAGCTCCTCGCCCCTGCCGACCAGGAGCTCCTCGCCGAGCCGCAGATCCCTGGCGATGGCCGCCAGCGTCACCATGTTGACCGTGGCCGCGCGGAGCTTGGCCAGCTCGCCCTCCGCCAGGTCGGGGAACCGGCGGTAGGCCAGGTCCGTGACCACGAGGCCCAGGACGGCGTCGCCGAGGAACTCGAGCCGCTCGTTCGTGATGTCCGAGTCCTGCTCGAAGGCGTGCGAGCGATGGGTCAGCGCGGCCTCGAGCAGCCGAGGATCGCGGAAGCGGAGGCCGAGGGCCCGCTCCAGCCGCCCGGCCCGCGTGCGCACCGCGTCCGCCTACTCGACCTCGACGGCCTGCCGCCCGCCGTAGTAGCCGCAGTTCCCGCACACCCGATGGGGCAGCTTGGGCTGGCGGCACTGCGGGCACGTGGTGTAGGTCGGGGGCGAGCCCTTCCAGTGGGACCGGCGCTGGTCGCGCTTGGCCCGGGTCGTCTTGCGCTTCGGTACGGCCACGGTGCTCCTTTCGGTCAGTCGAGGTCCAGGCCCGCCAGCGGCGCCCACCGGGCGTCGACAACGGGCTCGCAGCTGCACTCGCCGGCGTTCCGGTCGCCGCCGCACCGTTCGCACAGCCCCAGGCAGTCGTCGCGGCACAGCGGCGAGAACGGCATCGAGAGCACCACGACGTCCCGGACCATCGGCTCCAGGTCGATGGTCCCCTCCCGGACCGGGTACGTCTCCTCGTCGTCGGGGGTCCGGTCCACCGCGAACAGCTCGCTGACCTCGACGGAGAACGCCTCGGAGAACCCCTTGAGGCACCGGGCGCACCGGAACCGCATCCGGCCGCTGACCGGACCCGACGCCACGATGCCCTCCACGACGCTCTCCAGCAGCAGCTCGATCCTGACCGGGTCGTCGGCCGGGACCTCGGCCAGCTCCGTGGCCAGGCCCTCGAGCGGCTCCTCCCTGCGGACCCGGCGGGAGGCGCCCGGCGAGCCGAGTAGATCGCCGACGTCGACGGCGTCCATCACGCCTCCTCCCCCTGAGGCGCCAGCTCCTCCTCGGCGATCGTGCCGCCCCGGAGCCGCTCGCGGCCCCGCTGCACCTGCTGGAGCGTCTTGCCCAGGAGGTCCTGGATCCTCGAGATCTGGGCCTCCTGGTGCTCGCGGATCTCCGCGATCTGCTCCTGCGTCCGGGTCAGCGTGGCCTCGAAGGCGGCCAGGCGCTGGTCCATGTAGTCCTCGGCCTCCAGCCGGATCTGCCGGGCCTGCTCGCGCGCCTCCGCCACGACCCCCTCGGCCTCGCGGACCGACTCCTGCACGACCTCCTCCTGGGACACGAGGCGGGCCTGCTCCCGGAGGGCCTGCTGGATGATGCCCTCCGCGTCCCGGCGGGCCTTGGCCAGCAGCTGCTCCCGGTCCTTGACCACCCACCGGGCCTGCTTGACCTCCTCGGGGAGCGCCTCGCGCATCTCCTCGACGAGCTCCAGGACCTCCTCCCGGTTCACCAGCACCGACGACGACAGCGGCATGGTCCGGGCGGCCTGGAGCAGCTCCTCGAGCTGCTGGAGGCGGGCGGAGATGTCCATCAGGCCAGCCGCTCCTTCAGCCGACGGAGGACGTGGTCGGGCACCAGCCCGCTCACGTCGCCCCCGTACCGCGCGACCTCCTTGATCAGCGAGGACGACAGGTACGACCACCGCGGGTTGGTGGGGACGAAGCACGTCTCGACGCCGGACAGGTGCCGGTTCATCTGCGCCATCTGGAGCTCGTAGTCGAAGTCCTGCGTGGCCCGGAGGCCCTTCACGATCACGTCCACCCCTCGGTTCCGAGCGTGGTCCACCAGCAGCCCGGTGAACCCCTCGACCTCCACGTTGCCGAGATCGCCCACGGCCTCGCGGAGCATCTCCACGCGGTCGCCGGTCGGGAACAGGGGCTCCTTCGAGGGGTTCTCGACCACCGCCACCACCACGCGGTCGAACAGCTTCGCCGCGCGCCGCACCACGTCGACATGGCCGTTGGTGACGGGGTCGAAGGTCCCCGGGCACAGGGCCGTCACGGTCACGCTCCCTCCCGGCAGACGAGGACGTGGGTGTCTCCGTAGGCCAAGAGCTTGGTAAGGGCCCAGTGTACAGGAATCACATCCGCGTCATCCGCGGCCGGCCTGGTCAGGACCATGATGCCGCTCGATTCGACCCGTTCGGCCGCCTTGGCGACGATCCGGCGCAGGGCCGCGGCGCCCAGGCGGTATGGGGGATCGGCGAAGACGATGTCGAACCGGTCATCTCGGTCACCCTCAAGGTACCTGCCGACGTCGCGGCGGACGACCTCGCTCCTCTCGGAGAGCCCAGTTTTCGACAGGTTGTCCCGAATGGTGCGGACGGCCCGCGGGCTTTTTTCCACGAACACGCATGTTTCGGCCCCTCGGGACAGGGCCTCGATGCCCACGGCCCCCGTGCCCCCGAACAAGTCGAGGCACCGGGCGCCGGCCACCGTGGCTCCCAGGTGGCTGAACAGGCCCTCCCGGGCCCGATCGGACAGCGGCCGGGTCCCGGCGGGGACGGGGCCGAGCCGTGTGCCCCTGGCCGACCCCGCGATGATCCGCATGCGGTCATTGTGCGTCCCGCCGCAGGGAAACGGCCGCTCGAGCGCGAACTCACGTGGGCGGGGACGCGTCGACCTGCTAGGCTGTGCGGACTTTCCGGTCGTACCTTACAAGGGGGACACACATGCCCGCAGCAACTTCCGCCCGCTCTACCACCTGGATCGCACGGGTCGTCGCCCTCTCGACGGCGGCCCTCGTCGTCTTCGCGTTGGCCCCGATGACCAGCGCTGCGGCCGGCGATCACGGGGAGGATGTGTGCGCACCCGGCAGCGCGGGCCAGGCAGCGGTAGCGCTGTTCGGCCCGGGGACGGAGCTCGTCGGCACGGAGCAGGCCGCCGGGTTGAAGACGGCCCTCGTCCTGGAGCCGCGGATCTATCCGGGCACGCGCCAGCGCATGATCGCCGCCGCCGGTCGGTGGTGCGAAGCGACCACCGGCTTCAACCGCGCCTGGGAGCTGGCCGGCCGGCCGGTGGCTGACGGCCGCGCGCTCGCGGAGGCCTACGCGAGCCTGGCCGCGGCCCCGTACTTCGACGGCATCACGGTGAAGCGCACGACGGGCGCTGCCGGCACCTGGACGGTGCTGACGCACGCCCGGACGAACGGCGTGGAGGCCCGCTGGGCGATCATCACCGACGCGCACGGGATCCGTACCGCGACCTGGACCGCGACGGCGTTCGGCCGCGAGCCGTTGGAGGCGTCGTGGGAGGGCCTCACGGCGCTCCC
>DASZZY010000115.1:0-15496 GCA_036260395.1 Actinomycetota bacterium | reverse complement strand
CCCCCCCGTCCCTTCGCCGGCGCCTACGGCAGCCAGAAGATGAACGTCACCACCGCGGTCCGTGCGCACCCACCGGACCGGCTCGACCCGGTGCTCTGCCCGACCGTCGTGGTGCCGTCGGCGTGGCCGTAGATCTCCTCGAGCTGCTCGAAGTCGTGGGCGTTCGGGTGCTCGTTGCTGGGCGGCCCGTCGGGGTCGCTGGTGTAGTCCATGCACGACCCCAGGTTCGAGTTGCTGAAGTTCTCGTCCTGATGGTCGAGCCCGAAGGTGTGGGCCACCTCCTGGCACATCACCAGGTTCCGCCACGCCGGCGTGTTGTACGTCGAGGTATCGAAGTACGTGTCGTTGAGCTTGGCGGTGCCCTGCGTGATGTGGTTCCCGGACAGCCAGATCGTGGCCACTCCGAGCCACCCCGTGTTGCCGTAGCGCGCGTTGCACACCTCGACCCGGCCCGACGTGGGACGGCAGTTCCGTGGGTTGGTCCCGCCGGTGACGATCGTGGTGTCGAGCACGCTGGACTCCGACCAGTCCAAGGACGTGGTGGCGAGGTACGAGTCCCACTTCGTGCTGACGTTGTCGCCGAGCTTCAACGTGAACGGATTGGCCTTCCTGGCCCAGTGGTACGGCCCCCACCCGTGATCGGCGCTCGCCGGAGCCGCCGCCGCGATCAGGAACACGCCGAGCAGGAGAGGCAAGGAGAGGCTGCGCCTCATGTCATCCCCTTTCCGTCGAGGTGGGCCGACCACCGTATCGACGGCCGGCCGCGCGACCTTAAGGGTCGCCCGCCGGGGAGTCAATCGTCCGGGTGGGCGGTCGCGGCCGTTCTGTCCCGTTTAGGGGCGTATCAGGGCGCCGCCGAGTCGGCCTGCCGGGCCCGCATGGCGCGGAGCACGCCGTCACGGCCCTCGAGGAGGAGCCGGCGCAGCGGTGGGGGAACGTCGTCCCGAGCCAGGTAGCGGTCGGTCAGCCCGACGGTCGACGGGCCCACGACGTACCGCGGGTACAGGCGCTGGTCGAACTCGAGCGCGTACACGAACTCCCGATCGCTCCAGACACGGGGCAGGTCGGCGAAGTAGCGCTCGGCGAACGGCTCCAGCAGCTCCCGCTGTCCCGGCTGCTGGAACCCCTCCATCACGTCCTCCACCATGGCCAGGGCCACCGAGGTGTCCTCTACGGCGGTGCGCCAGGCCTCGTCCTTCCCCTCCGGCGTGGGTCGGGCCGCCCGGGCCGCCGCCGCGTATCGCTGTCCCTGGTCGGTCGGGTCCCGCTCCAGCTCGAGGTCGATCAGGGCGTCGGAGGCGGCGCCGGCCGATGCCAGGGCGGTGACGATGTGCCACCGGAGGTCGGTGTCGACCGTGAGCCCCTCGATCGCCGCCGCCCCGTCGAGCAGGTCCTGGACGGTGGCCAGCTGGCCCTCGGTGGTGGCGGCCGAGATGAAGGCCCGGGCCCAGGCGAGCTGGCGGTCGCTCCCCGGCGCGGCTCGCCGCAGCGCGGCGCCGGCCTCCTCGGCGAGGCGGGCCAGCGACGCGTCGCGCCGGTCGGGGGCCCCGTACACGTCGATGGCGGCCTGGGCCTGTCGCAGCAGGGTCTGGAGCACCGTGATCTCCGATTCCCCCTCGGCGTGGCGCAGGACCAGATCGAGGTACTCGCGGGCCGGGATCTCGGCGTCCCGGGTCATGTCCCAGGCGGCGGTCCAGCACAGCGCGCGGGCCAGCGACGCGGTGATCCCGCCGAGTCGCTCGCGGACCGTCTCCATCGACCGGGGGTCGAAGCGGATCTTGGCGTAGGAGAGGTCGTCGTCGTTCAGCAGAAGGAGGTCGGGGACCCGCTCACCGGCGAGCTCCGGCACGTCGGTTCGAGCGCCCACCACGTCGAGCTCCACCCGCCGCCGCCGCACCAACCCCTCTCCGCTGGCGTCGTACAGCCCGACGGCGATGCGATGCGATCGGAGCGTGGGGTGCTCGGGCGGCGCCTCCTGGAGGATGGCCAGCGACCGGATCCTCCCCGCCTCCTCCTCGGTCTCCGGCCGGAGCGTGTTCACCCCGGCGGTCTCAAGCCACTCCTTGGACCAGGCGCCGAGGTCGCGCCCGGAGACCTCCTCGAGCGCGCGGAGGAAGTCGGCGAGCTCGGCGCTGGCGAACTCGTGGCGCCGGAAGTAGTTCGACGTCCCGGCCAGGAACCGGTCCTTGCCGACCCAGGAGACCAGCTGCTTCAGGACCGAGGCGCCCTTCGCGTACGTGATGCCGTCGAAGTTCAGGTGGATGCTCTCGGTGTCCGGGACGTCCGCCGAGATGGGATGGGTCGTCGGGAGCTGGTCCTGCATGTAGGCCCAGGTCTTCTCGAGGTTGGCGAACGTCGTCCACGCCTCGGTGAACCGTGTGCCCTCGGCCAGGGCCAGGTCGCCCATGTAGCTGGCGAAGCTCTCGTTCAGCCACAGGTCGTCCCACCACCGCATCGTCACCAGGTCGCCGAACCACATGTGGGCCATCTCGTGGGTGATCGTGCCGGCGCGCCGCTCGCGGGCCGCGTCGGTGACCTTGGACCGGAAGATGTAGCGGGTCTCGTTGAACGTGACGCAGCCGGCGTTCTCCATGGCTCCGGCGGTGTACTCGGGGACAAAGATCTGGTCGTACTTGGCGAAGGGATAGCCGTACTCGAAGATGCGCTCGAAGAACGTGAACCCCTGCTTGGTGATCTCGAACAGCTCCTCGGCATCGAGGTGCTCGGCCAGCGAGCGGCGACAGTAGATGCGGAGCGGGATGTCTCCGTGCCGGTCGCGGGCCACGTGGAAGGGCCCCGCCACGACGGCCGTGATGTAGCTCGGGATCGGGGGCGTCGGGAGGAACGACCACCGGCTCGCGTCCGCTTCCGCGACCTGTGCCTCTGCCGGGGAGTTGGAGACCACCTCCCACCCCGGTGGGGCCAGCACCGTGAAGTCGAACACGCCCTTGATGTCCGGCTGGTCGAAGCACGGGAAGGCCCGGTGCGCGTCGAACGGCTCGAGGTCGGTGTGGACGTACACCTCGCCGTCGACGGGGTCGTGGAAGCGGGTGAACCCCTTGCCGGTCCGGCGGTCGAGGGCCGTGGCGCTCACGCGTAGCTCGTTCTCGGCCTCGAGATCGCTCAGGCGGATGCGGTGCTCCGTGACGGTACCCTCGCCGAGCGGGCGCCCGTTCAGCTCCGCCGCCAGGACGGCGCCGGTGAAGTCCACGAACGTCGCGGCGCCCGGCTCGGAGCACCGGAAGCGGATCGCGGTCTCCGACGGGAACAGGTCGTCCCTCGTCAGGTCGAGCGTGATCTCGTACCGGACGTCGGAGACGATCGCGGCGCGATCGTGGGCCTCGGCACGGGTGAGGTTGTCCTGGGCCATGCCGGCCATCGTATCCGCCCGCGCCGATGCGGCCCACCCGAGGCGGGCCGCCGCGCTAGCAGCCGGTCTCGCGGTCCCCGAGCGCCGCCGCGGGCGGGGGAAGGCCGTCCGTGCCGAACGCCAGGAGCCGGAGCGACCCGAGCTTGTCCGGGTCGACGAGGATCGACGCGCGGTTCCGCTCGCTGTAGAGCCGCCCGGCCTCCCGCCAGCCGCCCGGGGTGAGCTGGGCCTGGGTCTGTCGGCTCCGCAGCCCCTGCATCCAGGTCCGGAACCCCAGGCCGAGCAGGGCCTCTCGTTGGGTCACCGGGCCCCAGACCCGCAGCCCCGACGCCCGCGCCTCGGCCGCGATCGATTCGAGGTCGACGGCGGCGGTGATGTCCCGGCTGCCCGGCTCCTCGAGGACGTCCGCGGTCACGCGCTGGTCGCGGTAGCCGTGGACCGGCCCCGGCCGCTCGCCGGCGCCGAAGCCATAGTCGAACACGAGCGCGTACCCGCGCTCGAGCCCCTCGGCGATCTGCCGGACCAGGCGGAGACCGGCCGGGGACACCGGCCGTTCCTCCCCCGGCCGCAGGGAACGGCCGGCGAGGGCCTCGACCGCTCGGTCCGTCGGTTTCCCCTCCACCTCCACCAGCCGGCCGTCGTCGGCGCCGACCAGCACCTCGACCACCGTGCCGTCCCGCTCACGGAGGCGGTGGAAGGGCGCGTTGTCCAGCACCTCGTTCGCGAGGATGCATCCCCGTACGCCCCGGACCGCGCCGAGGGACGCCGCGGCCTGGAGGCCGCGCCGCTCCAGCGCCGCCCGGGCGCCGGCGCTCCGCTCGACGCCGACGTACCGGATCGCTGAGCCGAGCTCGGGCACCGCGGCGGTGGCCTCGAGGATCTGCGCCGCGAGCGTGCCGTCGCCGGCTCCGATCTCCACCACGTCCAGGCGCTCCGGCCGGCCGAGCACGTCCCACACCTGCGCCACCTGCCGGCCGAGCAGCGCGCCGAATGCGGGCGACACGTGCGGGCTCGTGGCGTAATGCCCGTTCTCGCCGACCGGGGGCCGCGCGTAGAAGCCCTCCTCGGGGTCGTACAGCGCCGCCTCCATGTACTCGGCGAACGTCATCGGCCCGCCCTCCGCGATCCGCGCCAGGAGGCGGTCCATCAGGGGATGGCCCATCGCCCCACCATTGTGGGCGACGCCGCTGCCGATGACAGCCAACTCCGCCGCCCGCCTGCATCCCCAGGTGGGTCCGAGCCGTGCGCTACGACGCCCCCGGGGCGGCGCGCCCTCCTCGAGCCGCGCCCCGCACGCGCCGCTCCTGCCACAATCCGCTCCATGGACCCGCGCCCCGCCGCCACGGTCATCGTCGCCCGCAGGGCCCCCGAAGGCGTCGAGGTGCTCGCGCTGCGGCGAGCGGCCGAGAGTCCCTTCGCCCCCGGCTTCGTCGTTTTCCCCGGCGGTGTCGTCGACCCGTCGGATGCCGGCCTCGCCGCGCGCCTGTTCGGGGATCCGGAGGAGCTAGCCCGGGCGTGCGCGCTCCGGGAGCTGTACGAGGAGGCCGGCCTGCTCCTGACCGCCGATGGCCTGATCCGGCGGCATCCCGGCCGGCCGCTCCTCGAGGTGGCGTTCGACCCCCCGCCGGCGTCGGCGCTGGTCGAGGTGGCCCGATGGGTGGCGCCAGAGGGGCTCGCGGTCCGCTTCGACGCCCGCTTCTTCGCCACGGCCGCGCCGCCCGGCCTGGAGGCCACCCCCGACGGCGCGGAGATCTCCAGGGCCTGGTGGGCCCGGCCGGCGGACCTGCTGGCCGGGGCCGAGGCCGGCGGCGACCCGCTGATGTGGCCGACGCGAGTCACGCTGGAGGCCCTCGCGGCCTGCCGCTCGGTGGCCGAGGTGCTGGCCCTCCGCATGGAGCAGGCCCCGCGGCCGACATGACGCGCGTGGTGCGGGTCCTGGCGCCCAACCCCGGCCCCTTCACGCTCGAGGGGACGAACACCTGGGTGGTTGGGGAGCCGCCGTCAGTCGTCATCGATCCGGGCCCCGACGTCGCCGGGCACCTCCTGGCCGTGCTGGAGGCCGCCGAGCGCGTCGCCGCGATCCTGCTGACCCACCGCCATCCCGATCACGCCCCGGGCGCCGCCAGGCTCGCCGGGACGGCGCGGGCGCCGGTCCTGGCCTTCCGGCCCGAGCCCGGGGAACGTGCGCTCCACGACGGCGAGGTCCTCGAGTGGGAGCGGCTCCGGCTGCGCGCCGTCCACACCCCCGGCCACACCTCCGACCACGTCGCGTTCCTCCTCGAGGGCGAGATGGCGCTGTTCACCGGCGACGCGGTCCTCGGGCGGGGCACCAGCGTCGTCGACCCCCCGGAGGGGGACATGGCGGCGTACCTCCGCTCGCTCCGGACGATGCTCCAGCTCCGTCCGCGGACGCTGTACCCGGGGCACGGCCCCGCGGTCTTCGACGGCCCCGCGAAGCTCCGCCAGTACCTGGAGCACCGCGACATGCGCGAGCGGCAGGTGCTCGCGGCGCTGGGGGATGGCGCCGGCACCCCCGCCGAGATCGTTCCCGGCATCTACGGCGACCAGGTGCCGGAGCGGATGTTCCGGGTGGCGGAGCGCTCGGTGCTGGCCCATCTCCTCAAGCTCGAGCGCGAGGGGCGCGTCGTCCAGCGGAGGACCGGGGGCCAGGAGCGGTTCGAGGTGGTGGAGCCGCGGAGCTGCGAGCGATGCGGCCGTCCGGCCGTCCCGGGCTCACGGTACTGCCGGCGGTGCGGGCTCGAGCTGCTCCAGGAGGGCCCCGGGGGCGGCCGGGGGGCCGACTGAGTATCCTCCCTGCCATGCGAGCCGAGTTCTTCGACCCCGAGGCGCCCGACCTGGTGCTGGCCGCCGCGGAGTGGGACGGGCGGACGGTCCGGATCGACGCCGAGGACGGCGGCGCCCGGGAGCGGCTCGACCGCGTCTTTCGCCCGAGCACCGTGGCGGTGGACGATCCGGCGTCCCGGCCCGGGGGCTCGAGCGGACAGACCGTCCTGGAGCCGGGCGACCTCCAGTGGTTCCTGACCGCGGCCCGCGTCCGGGGCGAGCGCGAGGGGCTCGCGGTCCGCTTCGTCACGCAGGCCCCCGGCGGATGGGATCCGGCCGGCGCCTACCGGCCCATGGGAGCCTGGATCGCTCGACGCGAGACCGGCGAGCCGGTGGACACCCTCGGTACCCCCTCACAGTGAGCGGAGGCGTGCACGACACGGCGGCTCGGGGGTTCGCCGCCGCCGCCGAGGGCTACGAGCGGACGCGGCCGGACTACCCCGCCGAGGCCCTGGACCGCCTGATCCAGGAGCTCGAGGTGACACCGGCGGCCACCGTCCTCGACCTCGGGGCCGGGACCGGGAAGCTCGCGCGGATGCTGCTCCCCACCCACGCGCGTGTGGTGGCCCTGGAGCCCGTCGAGGCGATGTGGCGGACGTTCCGCCAGGTGCTCCCCGAAGTGGAGGTCGTGGCGGGTACGGCGGAGGCGCTTCCCTTCCTCGACGCGTCCTTCGACGCCGTGGTGGTGGCCCAGGCCTTCCACTGGTTCCGCGGCGAGGACGCGCTGGAGGGGATCGCGCGGGTGCTCAAGCCGATGGGGCGGCTGGGGCTCCTGTGGAACATCCGCGACGAGTCCGTGCCGTGGGTGGGGCGGCTGGGGGAGATCGTGGGGCCCTACGAGCGGAAGGCGCCCCGCGGGCAGACCGGCGCGTGGCGGGAGGCGTTCTCGCGCACCGACCTGTTCGGGTCGCTCCACCAGCGGCGGTTCACGCACCACCAGGAGCTGGACGAGGAAGGCCTCGTCACGCGCGTGGCCTCCACGAGCTTCATCGCCAGCCTCGAGCCCCGGGAGGAGCGGGAGCGCGTCCTCGGCGAGGTGCGCGCGCTGGCGAGGTCCGTGGCCGAGGAGCAGGGGTCGATCGTCCTCCCGTACCTCACGGACCTCTACTGGTGCGTGCGGGCCTGAGGGCAGGACCGGCGAGCCGGCGCGGCGAATCCAGGGACCATCGTGAGGAGATTCTCGCTCGTCGTCGTGGTCGCCGTCCTGGCCGGTGCGTCGCTGCCCGCCGGACGGTCCGCGGCCGCTGGGCCCCCACCGCCCGGCCGCCTGTCGTCCACGCCCGGCCTCATCGAGCGGGCCGTAGCCCTCGGCGAGCTCGACCGAGCGGCGGCCGACCGGTACCTGGCGCTGGCGGTCATGGGGTCGGACGCCGTGCCGGCGCGGCTCGTGGGCAACGTGCCGTGGGACGCCACGCCCGTCGTGCTCGACCTGCAGCGGCGGCTGGACGGGATGGCCCCGGGGCCGGAGCGCGCCGCGCTCCGGTCGGTCGTGGCCCCGACGGCGCTCCACCCGATCGGCGGCGTGGGGACCGACCGGTGCGGCATGTCGACCACGCCCATGCCGAACACCCGGACGACCAAGCACTTCTACATCGAGTACGACTCCGTGGCGCTCGCCGCGAGCCTCGACGGGCTCTCGATCGACGACTACGTGGCGGCCCTCGAGACCTCGTGGAGGAAGGAGGTCGGGCGGTTCGGTTGGCCGCGTCCGCCGGCGTACCCGCCGAACCCGGCGCCGGGAGGCCGGTACCACGTCCGGATCGACGCCCTGGGCCCGGTGGTGCTCGGCCTGGTGTCCAACGGGGGCACCCACGCCGGGCGGGTGGGGAACAACCCGCACACCGGGTGGAACGACCGCGACGCCGACGCCTCCTGCATGGTCCTCAACCAGGACTACTCGCTCTTCCCGTCGTCGCCGTCGGCATCCCTCAAGTCGGCCGCGGCCCACGAGCTCAACCACTCGATCCAGTTCGGATACGGGGCGCTGTCCGGGGCGAACGAGCCCGATCCCGCCTTCATCGAGGGCGGGGCCACGTGGATGGAGGACGAGGTCTTCGACGGGGCGAACGACGGCTACCACTACCTGTGGCCCGACTTCCGGGACGACATGGGCGAATACGGCGGGCTGGGCTACGACTACTGGATCGCCTGGCGGGGCCTGACCGAGCGCTACGGCACCGGGGCGCGCGGGGGCGGGGAGCGGGTGATGCAGCGGTTCTGGGCGCTGACCAGCAAGAACCGGGCCAGCAACCTGGGCGCCATGGACAGGGCGCTGCGGGCCGAGGGCACGTCGCTGGCCGCCGCGTTCCACGCCTACGCGATCGCCGTGAAGTTCAACCGGGATTGCCGGGGGAAGGACCGGTACCCGCACTGTTTCCAGGAGGGGCCGGGGTACGTCGCGGCCGCCGGGCCGACCCGGCCGCATGGCAGCATCGAGCGCGTCGGCGGCCGCCACGAGGACACCGTCCGCGACAACTACGCGCTGGCCTGGGTGCAGATCCCGGTGCGCGCGGGGCGGTACGTCGTGAAGCTGACGAACACGTCGACCGGGGGACGGTTGCGAGCGAGCACCGCCTGCGACACCGGGAGCAGGCTCCGGGTGCGCCGGTTCGCGAAGGCCCTCTGGCCGGGGGGCGCGGGATCGGCGGCGTTCTCATCGGGGGGCTGCACGCGGGCCGCCGTGGTCATCACGAATGAGGCCCGGACGGCCGCCAACCCGTCGTCGTCTCCCGCCCGGAGCTACCGGGTCACGACGAGGCGGTGATCCCGGGGCTCCCGCGCCGAGGCGGGAGCACCGGGCCCCTGGCCGGCGGTCGCGACGCCCGTCCACGTTGGATGTCAGTGGGCCTGGCTAGGATGACGACGTGCTGAACCGCGGCCCCCTCGAACCCGATCCGACGCAGTCCCGCGCGTTGGCGCACGACCGCGGCGGGCTCCTCGTCACCGGCCCGCCGGGCTCGGGCAAGACCGTCGTGCTGCGCGAGCGTCTGGCGAGGCTCGTGGAGGCCGGGACCGATCCGGAGCGCGTGGGGCTGTTCGTCCTGCACCGGCGGGCGGTGCGCGAGGCGCGCGAGCAGCTCCTTCGGAGGCTGGCCCGCTCCCTCCCGGCACTCCACGTCTTCACCGTTCACGGCTTCGCGTTCCGGGTGCTGGGGCGGCGGTTCCCCGAGCTCGACTATGCGGAGCCGCCGCAGATCCTGTCCGCCCCCGAGCAGTACGCGTTGGTCCGCGAGCTGCTGGTGGCCGAGTCGGAGCGCGACTGGCCGCGCTACGGGTCGCTGCTCGCGGTCCGCGGGTTCGCGCAGCAGGTGGCGGACTTCGTGCTCCGCGCTCAGGAGCGCCTGCTCTCGCCGGACGCCCTCGACGAGCTCGTCGCGCGGTCCGGCGATCCCGCCGGCCCGGAGCTGACCCGGTTCTATCGGCGGTACCTGGACGTCCAGTCGGCAGCCGGCCGCCTCGACTACGCGGGGCTGCTGTTCCAGACGGTGATCCTCCTGGAACGGGACCTCTCCCCCGCCGAGGCCTACGAGCACCTGCTGGTCGACGACTACCAGGACGCCACGCCCGCCGGCGAGGCCATCCTCCGGGCGCTCGCGCCGGCGTCCCGCTCGCTGGTCGTGGCGGGCGACCCCGACGGCCATGTGTTCGGGTACCGCGGCTCGAGCGCCGAGCCCCTGTCCCGGGCGAGGGAGGCGCTGGGGTGCACGACGCACGTCCGCCTGGAGCGCAGCCACCGCGTGGACGCCGCCTCCCTGGCCCCGCTGGAGGACCCCACCGCCCCGGCCGGGAAGGCCGACGGCTCGGTGGTGGCCCGGCTGTTCGCCCACCCCGGCCAGGAGGCGGAGGCGGTGGCCCACGAGATCCTCCGGCTGCGGGTGGAGGACGATGTCGCGTGGGAGCGGATCGCGGTGGTCCTCCGCCGGTACGGCTCCTACCTCACGACGCTGCGCCACGCGCTGGCGCGACACGGCATCCCGTTCGTGATCGTCGCCGAGGAGGCCGCGGTGGCGTCGGAGCCGACCAACCGGCCGGTGATCGGGCTGTTCCGATACGTGTATCGGGAGGAGCTTCGGGACGACCTGCTGGAGTCGCTGCTGTCGTCGCCGATCGGCGGGATGCATCCGCACGGCGTCCGGCGGCTGCGCCGCGAGGCCCGCGTCCTGGGGCTCTCCCTGCGGGAGCTGGTCGAGCGCGGAGACCTCGCCGGCCTCGCGCCGGATCTCCGAGCGCCCATCCAGCGGTTCCGCGGGCTCCTCGAGGACCTGCCGGGCGTGGCCCACGACCAGGGCCCCGACGGCGCGTTGTTCTGGCTGTGGGAGCGGGTCCCCGCTTTCCACGACCTCGTCGAGTCGGGCGGCGGCCAGCGCGACCTCGACGCGCTCTCGGCGCTGGGGAACGTGCTGGCCGGCCTGGTGGAGCGCCGCCGGGGGGCCACGCTGCCCGACTACCTCGACACGCTGGAGGCCGCCGAGTTCGGCCCGGACCCGTGGATCCCGCCGGAGGAGCGGCACCCCCACGCGGTTCGGGTCGTCGCCGCCCACCGGGCCCACGGCATGGAGTTCGACGCCGTGCTGGTCCCCGGGTGCCTGGAGGGCGAGTTCCCGTCGCTCCACCAGGCCGCCCCCATCGTCGACCTCGGCTCGCTGCTGGAGCCGGCGTCGCCCCGCGACCGCCTCCGGCGCCGGCTGGCCGAGGAGCGCCGGCTGTTCCGCCTCACGATCTCGCGGGCCACCGGGCGGACCGTCCTCCTGGCCAGCCACTCGACGGGGACCCGCAACGCGAGGACGCCGTCCCGGTTCGCGGCCCGGCTGGGGTTGACGTGGTCGACCGGGGACGGCCAGGGGACGGCCAGCCCGACCTCGCTGCGGGCACTGGAGGCCGCCCTGCGCCGGCGGCTCGCCGACGGCTCGGCCCCGCCGCCCGCGCGGCTGGCGGCGGCGGCCGCCCTGCCGAGCGCCGGCGCCCGACCCGCGACGTGGTGGGGCCGGCTCGACTGGACCGATAACGGGAAGCCGCTCCGCGACGGCGAGATCCATACCAGCTACTCGCGGCTGTCCACGCTGGAGAACTGCGCGCTCCAGTTCCTCTACGCCGAGGAGCTGGGGCTCGATCCGGAGCGCTCGTACCAGATGTGGCTGGGCTCGCTGGTGCACGGGATCATCGACCGGGTGAACCGCCGAGAGCTGCCCCGGGACGCCGTGGCCATCGCGGCGGCCCTCGACGAGGCCTGGGACCCCGCCGTGTTCCCCAACCGGGCCATCGAGCACCGCCGCCGCCTGGACGCCGAGGACATGCTCAGGCGCTGGCTCGACCACGAGCAGGCGGATCACGTGCATTCGGAGGTGGGCTTCCGGTTCCCGATCGACGGCGCCACGATGCGGGGGCGGATCGACGCCGTGTTCGAGATGCAGAACGGCAACCTCCGCATCGTGGACTACAAGACCAGCCGGTACCCGCCCACCGACGACGAGGTCAAGGACGACCTCCAGCTCGCCGCCTACTACCTGGCCCTCCGCCGCGACGAGGACCTCCGGCGCCTGGGCGGCGACGCCGGCTACCTCGAGCTGGCGTTCCTCGGGGCAGGGAGGATCCGGGACGGGTTCGTCCGGAAGGGCTTCTCCCCGAAGACCAGGCGGGACTACGAAGAGACCGCCGAGCGGCGGATCCGGGACCTGCTGGATGGCATCCGCGAGGAGCGGTTCGCCCCGAACCCCGAGGCCAACTGCGACTTCTGCAACTTCAAGACGATCTGTCCACGGTGGCCCCAGGGAGCCGAGGTCGCGAGGTGAGCGCCATGGATGCGCCTCGGGCCGACGAGCGGCCGTACCCAGGCGCGCCGGAACCGATCGTCCGGGCCCTCCGCGGCACGCCGCCCACCGTCCAGCAGTGGGAGGCCATCAGCCATCCGCTCTCGCCCGGTGTGGTGATCGCCGGGGCCGGGTCGGGCAAGACGTCGGTGATGGCGGCCCGGGTGGTCTACCTGACGCTGGTTCGCCAGGGCCTCGTGGAGGCCGACCATCCCGGGGCGCTCCCGTCCGAGATCCTCTGCCTCACGTTCACCAACAAGGCCGCGGAGGAGCTGACCGAGCGGGTCCGGCGGGCCACCGAGGGGCTGAGGCTGCCGGAGGGCGAGGAGGCGACCGTCCTCACGTACCACGCCTTCGCCGCCCGGCTCCTCGACGACTACGGCCTGCGCATGGGGCTCGAGCGCGGCCCGATGCTCATGACCGAGGCCCACAAGTGGCAGCTCGCCGTGTCGCTGTTCGCCGAGCGGCAGTTCGAGCACCTCGAGGTCCGGACGCAGGACTACGTGGTCGGGCTGGTCCTCACGCTGGCCGACCAGTGCGCCAACCACCTGGTCGACCCGGCGGAGGTCGTCCGCTACAGCGCCGAGCTCGCGGACCGGGCCGAGGTCCGGACCTCCAACGACACGCGCGTCCGGGAGACGGCCCTCCGCCGTGCCGAGCTCGCCCAGCTCGTGGCGGCGTACCAGGCGCGGAAGCGCGAGCTCGAGGTCATCGACTACGGCGACCAGATCGTGCTGGCCCACCGCCTGGTGGCCGAGCGGCCGGAGGTGGCCGAGGAGTTCCGGTCGCGGTTCCCGGTGGTCCTCCTCGACGAGTACCAGGACACCAACGTGGCCCAGGCGGAGCTGCTGCGCCTGCTGTGCGGGCGCGGGTACCCGGTGTTCGCGGTCGGCGATCCCGACCAGAACATCTACGCGTGGCGAGGGGCGAGCCTGCGGAACATCCTGCGGTTCGCCGCCGACTTTGGTCCCCAGGGGGCCGAGGCGGCGCAGCGGCCGCTGTACGTCAACTTCCGGTCGGGCTCTCGGATCCTGGCCGCGGCCAACCGCGTGATCGGCGAGGTCCCGCCGGAGCGCCGGGCGCCGGACAAGGTGCTCCGCCACTACCCGCCGCTGGGCGAGGCGCGGGTGGCCGCGTTCGTGGCCGAGGACGAGAACGCCGAGGCCCTCCAGATCGCCTCGATGATCCGCGAGGAGGCCGACCGGCGCCCGCGCACCGCCGACGGGGAACCCGCCTGGCAGGACTTCGCGGTGCTGTGCCGGAAGCGACGGCTGTTCCCCGCGCTGGCCCGGATCCTGCCCCAGGAGGACGTCCCCATCGAGGTCGTCGACCTCGGCGGCCTGCTGCGGCTGCCGGAGATCGTCGACGTTGTGGCTTGGCTGCGACTGCTGGCCGACCCGTCGCGGAACATCGCGCTGGCTCGGATCCTCCAGGGGCCCCGGTGGCGGATCGGCTACCGGGACCTCGCCGTCCTGGCGCGGTGGTCCGCCGACGAGAACCGGCGTCTCCGGGGCGCCATCGCCGCCGAGGACGACATGCCCGGCGACGTGGCGTTCGCGCTGGCCGAGGCGCTCGAGCACCTCGGCGATCCCCGGCTCGCCGACCTCTCCGACGACTCGCGCGGCCGCCTGGCGGAGTTCTGGGAGACGTTCACGGCCCTCCGCGAGGCCGCCCGGGGACCGCTCCCCGACCTGGTGGCCGAGATCGCCGAGCGCTCCGGCCTGATGCGCGAGCTCGAAGCATCCGCCTCCCCAGCCGCCGAGTCGGCGCGCCGGAACCTGCTCAACTTCATCGAGCACATCGCGGCGTTCTCGCCGATGGAGGGTGAGGCGTCCCTGGCCACGCTCGTCGCGTACCTCGACGTCGCGGAGGAGACCGAGGACCCCGACCTCGAGCCGCTCCAGCTCTCGGAGCGCAACTCGGTGAAGCTGCTCACGGTGCACAAGGCCAAGGGCCTGGAGTGGCCGGTGGTGTTCGTGCCGGGGATGGCCGAGGGGAGGCGCTCGGCGATCTTCCCGGACGTCGGCCGCCAACCCGACCCCGCCACCCGGCCCGAGACGCTCCCGTTCGAGCTGCGCGGCGATGCGGACACGCTGCCCGCGTACGAGGGGAACATCAAGGCCTTCAAGAAGGAGCTGAAGGACCGCGCGCTCGAGGAGGAGCGGCGGCTGTGCTACGTGGCGCTGACCAGGGCCCAGCAACTGCTGGTGGTCTCCTCCGCGTACTGGTACGAGGGACCAAAGGACCCGTTCGAGCCGAGCGTGTTCTTCGAGGAGGTCGCCGGCGAGCCGGAGTGCGAGATCCTCTTCCGAGCCGAGTGTCCCCCGGAAAGCCCCCTGCTCGAGGCGCTCCGCGAACGCGTGTCCGAGTGGCCGCTGCTGGCCCGCCCCGACGATCGCGACGCGTTGTTCCCCGAGGGCTGGCACGAGGCAGCGCTGGCCGCCGCCCGGGATCGCGGCATGCCGGAGCGGCGCGCCGCCGAGCTCGGCGCCGGTGCCGTGGACGAGTTCCGAACCGTGCTGGCCGCGGATCGCGAGCGGGCCACGCTCATCGAGGCCCGAGCCCTCGAGCGGCGTCCCGAGCCGCTGCCCGCGTCGCTGTCGGTGTCATCGGTGCTGTCCTACGTCCGGTGCCCGAAGCTCTTCTACTGGTCCGAGGTCCGCCCCCTGCCCCGGCGGCCGAACCCCAACGCCCGGCTGGGGAGCGAGATCCACCGGTGGATCGAGCTCGAGTCCCGGGGCCAGGCCACGCTGCTCGAGGTCGATGACCTCCCGGACCTGTCGACGGAGGAGCGGCTGGGCGAGCCCCGCAAGGCGCAGGCGCTCCGCGAGGCGTTCAAGCGCAGCCGCTTCTACGGGCGCACGCCGCTGTTCACCGAGCGGGCCTTCGTCCTGTACCTCGACGGGATGGTGGTGGGCGGCCGGATCGACGCGGTGTTCGGCGACCCCGAGGGGCCGTGGGAGGTCGTCGACTACAAGACCGGGCGGGTGCCCCCGGGGGACGATCCGCTGGCCGGCTTCCAGCTCGACCTCTACGCGCTCGCGGCCACCGAGGTGTGGGGGAAGCGCCCGGAGGACGTGACGCTCACGTACTTCTATCTGGCGGAGGAGAAGGAGGTCACCCGTCGGGCCGGGGACCCTGCCGAGACCCGGAAGCGGGTTGGTGAGGCGCTCTCCCGGATGGCCTCGCGACAGTTCCAGCCGACGCCGGGGGAGTACTGCCGCTGGTGCGACTTCCTCTCGTTCTGCGAGGCCGGGCGCTCGCACCTCGGCGTGTAGCCAGCGGAGCAGGCATCCCCCAAATGGGGGATTTCCGTCCCCCAACCGGCGGATATCGGGCTCCGCCTATTGACCCCTTGGCGGGGCGCGGAGGACGATGCCCGCGGAAGTCCATATGGCCGCCACCGCACCCCCCGTCGCCGCATCCCCCCGGCATCCCCGAGTGCCCTTCGAGCACCCGAATGCTGTGCGAGGAA
>DASZZY010000114.1:0-4452 GCA_036260395.1 Actinomycetota bacterium | reverse complement strand
GCGGGTGGACGCCCCGGCGGCCACGGCGGGGGCCGGGCCCGGCTCGGCCGCCACGGCGCGGGCCCACCGCACGACCCGGTCCCGGAGCAGGCCCTGGGTCTCGGCCGAGGCGAACGCGTGGATGGCCCCGGGCACCACCTCGATCTCGTAGGCCCCGGCCGGGAGCCGCATGTGGGGCAGGGCCCCCACGAACTCGTGGTAGGTGAAGTCCTGCTCGCCGTACAGGAAGTAGAGCCGCGTCCCCCGGCGCACCGCCGCCCGGAGCGCCCGGATCAGCTCGCGGCTGGGCTGGCGCCCGGCGGCGGCGTTGCCCTCCCGGTGCTGGCGGAGGCGCATGCTCGAGGGCAGCCCGTCCCCCTTCGGTCGCCGGCGCCCCAGGACCGCCCGGCGGACCTGCCGCTTCCACGAGGGCCGGCGGGTGGCGGCCGGGATGGCCGCCGCCGCCACGCCGGCGACCTCGGGGATCAGGGGGGCCGACTGGAGCACCAGTCGGCCGCCGAAGCAGCTGCCGGCCAGGAGCACCCGGCGGACCGGGGTGTTCCCGACCAGGAACGCGGCCGCGTCCCGCACCGCCCAGGTGGGGGGCTCCTCCAGCGAGAAGACCGCCGGCTCCCCGGTCGAGTGCCCCACGCCGGGGTAGTCCAGCCGCAGCGCGTAGATCCCCGCCTCGGCCAGCGCATGTGCCGTGGCCACCCACGTGCCGTTCCGATGGGTCCGGTCGCGGGCCCGGCCCGCCGCGAGGATCACGCCGACCGAGGCCTCCGGCCGGCCGGCCGGCACGGTCACCACCGCGCCGAGGTGCTCGCCGCGGCTCGGGATGTAGACCGGGACGTCGACGGCGGCGGGGGACTTCACCACGCCTCCCCGGCCCAGGCCAGCGTGCGCCGGGCGACGTCGCGGAACGTCTCGAGGTGCGTGGCCAGGTGACCGGCCCGGGGGATGCCCAGCCCGAAGTCGCCGCGCCCGGGCCCCTCCGCCTCCGCCAGCCGGACGTCCGAACCGAGATCGCGGAGCCGGGCGGCCAGCCGCTGGGCCGAGCCCCGGGTCCCCGGGTTGACCGTCACGATGAGCGCCCGCGGCGGGACCCGCTCGGCCCCGGCCAGGGGATCCATGGCCCGGCCCTCCGCGTAGCAGGCGGCGGTCAGCGGGTAGCCGAACAGGTCCACGGTCCGGCCCTCCTCGAGCGCCCGCTTCACGTCGGCGACCGGCGGGGCGGCCACGTCGACCTCGCCCTCCTCGTCGCTCACCCCGGCGACCTGGAGCGCTCGGAGCAGGGCCTGGAAGTAGCGGGCCGGACGCTCCGGCGGATCCCACAGCGCGACGCCGGGCGCTCCGGTGCGGACGGCCGCGGCCAGGGCCACCGAGGCGCCGAACCGGGCGCCGACCGGGATCACCGCCAGGCCGGTGCGGCCGCCGAGGAGCTCGGCGGCGGCCACCGCGTCGCGGACGTGGGTGGCCGGGGTGACCTCCGCGAACGGGCCGCCGGAGTCGCCGTAGCCGCGGGCCTGGGGAACCAGCGAGGGAAACCCCGCGTCCGCCGCCGCGCGGGCGAAGGCCAGCTCGAGCGGGTGCAGCTCGAACTGCTCCCAGGCGAACGAGTGGCACGTCGCGAAGGCCGCCTCCCGCCGCGTCGCCGCGGGGTCCAGTGCGGTGGCGAACAGCGGCCCGGCCGGCGTCTCGAGGTACAGCTGCTCCTCGACGTGCCCGGGGGCCTCGAAGCGCGAGAACCTCCGGAGGCGCTCGACGACGGCATCGGTGGAGGGGGCGGTCACGGCGGTCGATGGTATCAGTCGGGAACTCTTCTCCACGCTGGCGGACCGCTCAGAAGACGGGGCGGCCGAGGAAGTCGGCGATGCGCTGCCACACCCGGGAGAGCAGCGGCCGCTCGAATGAGATCTTCAGCGTCAGCAGGTCCTCCGGCTCGCCCTCCCACACGGCGCCGTCGTCGCCGACCCGGACGCCGGGGGTGGCCTCGACGACCTCCATGCCGGCGGGGACGTGGATGCGGACCTCCAGGTGCGTCGGCTGGATCGTGGTCTGGTTCCGGAACGTCAGGCGGTAGGTCCCGCGGCCGACGTCCCCGTGCCACACGCGGTCCAGCGTCCACTCGTACGCCACCGTCTCGCTCTGGCCCGAGCGAATCCGGACGTCGGTGGAGTACGCGGGGTATCCCAGCTCCGTCCCGGGCGCGATGGCGTCGGGCCTCCCGTCGCGCGCGAACCGATCGAGCAGGCAGGACCTGGCGCAGTACGTGCTCAGGTAGGTGATGTTCTCGCCCGCCCGGAAGCGCTCGTCGTAAGGGCCGATCACGTACCGCGGCATGCCGCTCGTGGGGCTCGAGTTCTCGAGGGTCACCTCCGTCCGGCCCAGCGCGGTCCCCTCGGCGCCCAGGTGGACCTCGTACTCGATCGTCCGCTCGACGTAGTAGTCGGTCTTGTTGCCCGAGACGTTGGCGCCCACGACGTGGAGGTAGTCGCCGGGCCCGCCGCCGAGCGGCCCGTGGACCCCGATGTCCTCGAACGCCGCCTGCTCCTCGGGGTGGGCGGAGTGGAGGAGCAGGTGGCCGTCGGCGGCGGTCTTCACCATTGCGCGCCCTGCCCTGGCGAGGTCGGTCCGAAACCGGCCATCGAGGAACCGGTCGAGCACGATCTGAGCGGTCTCGCCCAGGAGGTGCTTGCGGTCGCCCTCGGGGAGATCGGCGTATGCCTCGTTCGTGACGTACGGGACGACGTCCGAGCCGTCGACGCGCTCGCCGCTGACCGGGACCTCCACCTGCCCGATGACCCGCAGGAGGCCCGCCAGCGCGAAGGGATCCGTCAGGATCGTCCCGTCGAGGCGCTCACCCGTCCCCTCCTCGTAGAGGCGCTCGATGGCCACGGCCGCCGACGGGAAGTCGGGCGTCATGTTGATGTGCGGCCAGAACACACGGCTCGAGAACTGGTCGTAGCGGAGGGCGTAGTCGGGGTTGGGCGGCTCCACCCGGTCGACGTCGCCGTAGCGCGGCAGGCGGGTCGGCGTCTGGAAGTCGCTCAGCTCGAGCCGGCCGTCGCGGACCGTGAGGATCGAGTAGGCGCCGATGAAGCCCCCGGTCCCGCGGTTCTCGGCGGGGTTCTGGGCCCCCACGAAGTACCGCCGGGTGCCCTCGCCGCCGAGGAAGCTCGGGAGGCGCTGGGCCAGGAGCGCCGCGGTGCGGGCGGCTCGGCGGGCGTCCGCCAGGAAGAACTCCATCTCGTCGCGGGCGGCGACGATCGGAGCGAGGACCAGCCCGCGCGGCGCCCGGACCACCGTCTCGTGAGCCTGGGTCAGGAGCGCCGACGAGCGCGCCAGGGGCGTGGCCAGCCGGCGGATCGGGTCCAGGGGGATCGTCCCGCGGCGCGGGGCCAGCGCCTCGGGGCCGCGCGGGAGCTCCTCCACGGCCCCGGTGAGGATCTCCCCGGCCCGAGCGGTGAGGTCGCCGGCCCGGGCGATCTCCGTGCTGGTGTCCACCGAGCGGCCGATCAGCGGGAGGACGCCCATGACCCTGAGGAATGGGTTCGTGACGTGCGAGAGGGCCCGCTCGAAGTCCGACCTGGCCTCGCGGAACGCCTCCTCGGCCCGCGGGACATCGCCGCGGAGGGTCGCGGTCCGGGCGTCGATCAGCGAATCGCGGCCGGCGGCCAGCGCGGTGCGGGCGGCGAGCGCCGGCACCATCGAGATGACCGCGACGAGGAGCAGCGCCCCGACGGCCACCAGCGCGGCCAGTCCCCACCGGGGCCGCGCGCGGTGGCGAGCCCGCCCGCTGCCGATGCCGCCCGCATCCTTGCGGCGTCCCGGGCGGTGTTCGAGCTCCAGGTCCTGGTCGGTGCTCACTCCCGCCGCACGGTCTGGGCGTCTCCGGGCTCGTGCTCCGGCGGCGCCTCCCGGGTCTCGCGGTACGCCGTCGAGTCACGGCCCTCGCCGCCGACGGGCTCCTCCGGGAAGAACGTCGCGTTGCGGGACTCGTCGGGCGCATCGGACGACGCCTCGTCGGTCTGATCCTCGGTCGGCCGGGGCGCCTGCGGCGCCGGGCCCGTCTCGACCGGCTGACGGCTCGGCGGCGCGGGCGCCGGCACGGTCCCGTGGCCGTGGCCCTGGCCACCCGCGTCGTTGCCGGAGACGCTCGACGCCGGCTCCGGCTCGAACTCCTGGCTCGTCGGGGAGGCCGGCTCGGCGGGGGGCTCGGCCGGCAGCTCCTCCTCCGAGCGGGCGTGCGTCGCCACCCACGGCGGCTGGTCGGCGGGCCGCTCCGGCTGCGTTGCGGGCGGGGGCTCGGGCGCCGGCGGCTCCGGCTGGGCGATCGGCTCCGGCTGGGCGACCCCATGAAGAACGCCGTCGTCGCGCCGATGACGAGCACGGTCGACAACGCCGTCTCGGACAATTCGAACAGCGGCGACATGCGCGCGACCATGAAGATGCCGGCGGTCACCATCGTCG
>DASZZY010000113.1:0-29169 GCA_036260395.1 Actinomycetota bacterium | reverse complement strand
CATTCGGACAGCCCGCGGGCCCACCACCCGGCGAGCAGCGCGGCGGCCAGGGCCGCCACGGCCACGCCCACCACGACGCCGCCGGGCCGCCGGCCCCTCGCGGCCGCCCACGCGATCGGGGCCGCCAGGCCCACCGCGACGAGCAGCGGCGGGGCCAGCGTGGCGTTGAAGAACCGGAAGTAGGGGTAGGCCGCGCCGAGGAGGAAGCCGAACATCCCCGCCAGCGGGAGCGTCCACGCCACGGTGACCTCGGCGAAGTGATCGGGGCGGCGGAGGAGCGAGCGCAGCAGGCGCCACAGCCCGACCAGCATCAGCGCGACGAGCACCGCCACCCCCGCCCACACCGCGACGGCGGGCGCCGCCCCCGGGTCGAACGGCTGGAGGTTCTCCAGGACGCCGACCGACCGGTTCACGAAGTACGAGACGGTCTCGGGGGGCGGCACGGCCGCCTCGCCCAGGCTCGACGACGGCCCCCACCACCCGCCGATCCACACCGCCGCCGTGAGCACGACGGCCGCCGTGCCGGCCCCGACGATCGGCCCCTCGGAGCGGAGCACCGCGCGCAGCGACCGCTCGCGGGCCAGCCGGTAGACGGCCACCGCGCCCATCGACAGCAGGAAGATCGCCACCGTGGTCGGGTGGCTCAGGCCGCCGAGGAACAGGAACACGGTCACCGCGACGCGGGCCGCCCAGCTGGTGCGCATCGGCTCGAGCAGGATCAGCACCCCGGCCAGGAGCGACAGCGTCAGGAAGTTGTCCATGAACCCGAAGAACCGCTGGAGGAGGAACAGCGCCGGGGTCACCAGCAGCGTCAGGTAGAACAGGAGCCAGCTCCGGCGGTGCCGCCAGGCGAACGCCGCGACCCCCACCGCGGCCAGCACCCGGAACAACACCGAGAGCACGATCGCGTGGGTCTGGGGCGCCACCCCGCCGACGCCCTGCATCAGCGCGCCAAGCACCGGCTCGGCGACGCGGTAGCCGCTGGCCAGGGCGCCCGTGGCCCCGCGCAGCTCGATCAGCCGGCCCGGCTCGGCCACCCGCAGGAACTCGGCCCGCCACTGGTAGTACGCGGTGTCGAAGGCCGGCGCCCCGCGCGAGGCGTCGGCGAGGAACTGCCAGCCGAGGGCGAGCAGCAGGACCCCCACGACCGCCAGCAGCACCGCGGGGTGGCCGGCGGCGCGGCGGGGCGCGTCCCGCTCGCTCACGCTCGACCCGTGGGGAGGCGGGACGCCGGCCGGGAGGGGTTCGGGGCGGCGGTCACGGCGCGGTAGTTAATGGGACGCGTCGTGCGGCGGTCAAGCCGGCCCGGCCGGCTCACGGCCGGGGGGCCGTTCCCGCCGGCGGAGCGGCCAGGTCGCCGGCGAACCCCAGCCGCCGGAGCTCGGCCACCAACACCGACGGCAGGTCGGCGTCGGCGTCCACCCGGACCTCCCCGGGGCACAGCTCGGAGGCGAACCGCCGCTCGGCCTCGTTCGCGCACACCACGGACGCCGCGCGGCGCAGGGCCGTGACCTCCGCCCGGCGCAGGCTGGCGTCCCGGGGGGGCCCGTCGAACGCGTAGACGACCTCGGCCTGGGGCTGGGCGGCCTCGAGCTCGTCCACCACGACCGCGGCGGCCCCGGCCCCGAGGAGGACCACCGCGGAGAAGTGGAACAGGCGCTCGTCGAGCCACGCGGCGGCCCGCTCGGGGACCGCCACCTCGACCCCCGCCTCCGCCAGCTCGTCGATCGCCTCAGCGTCCGGCCGGCCTCCCGTCGCCAGCCAGGTCACCCGGTCCTCGGGGAACCGCCGGGCCAGCTCCAGCAGCGTTGCCATTGGCGTCGAGGGGGCGGCGACCACGATCCGGTCCAGGGCGTCGGCGTCCCTCCCGGCGACCGTGCGATGGGGGTGGTCCTCGTCGGGGGGCGCGATCCGGCCCGCCAGCGCGCCCGCCCACCGGGAGCGGAGGACCTGGCGGTTCCGCTCGATCAGCCGGGCGGCCCCGTCCTCGCCGCTGCTCGCGAACCGGGCGTGGACGGCCGCGGCCCGCGGCTCGTACAGGACCCGGAGCCCTCGCTCGCGCAGGCGCAGCGCCAGGTCGACGTCCTCGCAGTAGGCCGGGAGGTAGGCGGCGTCGAAGCCCCCCTCGTCGAGGAACGTCGACCGCCGGATCAGCAGGCAGGCCGCCGACCCGTAGTCCGAGGAGAACGAGAACCGGTACGCGGGGTCCGAGGGGTCGGCGCCGACCCCCAGCGCCAGCGTCGAGCCGTCCGACCACAGGAGGGATCCCGCCTCCTGGAGCGAGCCGTCGACGTTCAGCAGCCGGCCGACGACGGCGCCGACGTCACGGCGGCGCCTCAGGGCCTCGACCAGCAGGGGCAGCCAGCCGGGCTGGACCTCGGCGTCTGGATTGAGCAGGGCCAGGAACCGCCCGCGGGCCACGGCGGCCGCCTGGTTCACGGCCGGCCCGAACCCGACGTTCCGCGGGTTGAGGATGACGGTGGCCCCGCGGACCTCGTCCCGCAGCCGCTCCCCTGTGCCGTCGGGCGAGGCGTTGTCGACGACGATGACCTCGTGGGGAACGTCGGTGTTCCGGGCCACGGCCTCGAGGGCCCGGCGGCACCACTCCCAGCCGCCGTACGTCACGACGAGGATGGAGGCGACCGGCGACGGCGACGAGGAGAGGGCGACGGCGGTCACCGCCGGCCCGCCCCCCGGAGGCGGCCCCACAGCCGACGCAGTCCGGCCGTGTAGCGGAACGTCCGCGTGTCGAGCAGCGTCGCCAGCTCGCGGTCCTTGCCGGCCACCTCGGCCTCGAGGCGGGCGCGCTCGCCCTCCAGGTCGGCGATCCGCCGTTCGAGCTCGTCGCGGGTCCGCCGCTCGCGGGCCTCGGAGTCGCGGACCCGGTCCGCGAAGCGCCACCGCTGGGCCACCAGCAGCCGGCCCCGGGTCCGGTGGGCCGAGGCGAGCGCCGCGAGGCGCCGGCGCAGCTCCTCGAGGTCGGCGTCCGGGGCGACGCTGCCACGGGCTGCGCCGCGGGATGCCCCAGCGTCCACCGCCATGGCCGCCAGGCGGTCGAGCTCGGCGTGGAGCGGCGCCGCCAACCCGGCCGCCACCTCGCCCGCGGAGCCGGCGGCGGCCACCTTCTCGAGCGCCGCGGCAACGTCCCGGGCCGAGCGGACCACCGCGTCGGCGGCGTGCGCCGCCTCCTCGAGCCGGGGGTCGGCGTCGAGGTCCAGGAGGATCGCGGGGCGCTCGAAGCCGGCCGCCGCGGCAGCCACCGCCACCGACGAGGTCACCACACCGGCGGAACCCTGGAGCGCCGCGGCCACGTCCTCGAGCGTCAGCGCCCCGGGGCGGTGGGCGCGATCGCCGAGGGCCCGAGCCAGCGCGTCGGCGAAGGCGTCGTCGCCGGGGGCCAGCCCCGCGCAGACCACCACGGCCCCCGGCCGGTCGGCCAGCAGCGGCGCCAGCCCCTCGGCCACGGCGGGCGCCGCGTCCACGCGTCCGGCGGGCCCCACGACCACGACCGCCTCCCCGCGCGGGTACCACCCCATCGCCCGGAGGTACTCCAAGCGCCGGTCGAGGACGTCGGGGCGGATCGCCGCGGGGAGCAACGCCGCCGGGTGCGGGACGACCTCGACGGGTGCGGCGACCCCCGCGGCGGCCAGCCGGTCCCGGGCGGCCTCGTCGCCGACCGACACGATGGACCGCGGCGACAGGGCGGCCGCCAGCCGGGGGGCGTGGGGGCCGGGGTCGGGGAGGCCCGCGGCAAAGTAGGCCACCGGGCAATCGGCCTCGAGCTCGGGGCCGAGGCCCTCGACGAGGAACCGGCTCGGCGCCCGGGCCACCAGGTCCTCGGGCGGGAGCCCGTACGCCGGGGCCAGCCCGGCGTCGTCCACGACGACCTCCCCGGCGACCACGACGGCGTCCAGCGCTTCGGCCAGCTCGCCGACGCGCTCGGGGCTCCACGGGCCGAACGGCTCCGACGGCTCGCCGCCGTCCCACCGGGTGGCGTGGTCGTAGCCGAGCGGCGAGAACGTTCGCAGCTCGAGCCCCGGGATGCGGCGGGCCAGCTCGTGACGGAGCACCCGGAGGATCGCGGCGGCCCCGAAGTCCTCGACGTCGAACAGGCCCCAGATCCCGACGCGGACCGGGGCTCGGGTGGCGGCGGCGTCCACGGGTCGGCTCACGGAGGAGGCTGCACGGCACCCGTGCAGGTCGCGGCCATCATACCGGCGGTGGGCCGCGAGCCGCCGAACCTGTGACGTCGGCTGGTACTGTCGGCGCCGTGTCCACCGAGGCCCGGCGACAGCAGCCCACGCCCGGGACGGCCGCGCGGCCTCGGCCCCGGTCGGATCGCGGGCGTCGCCCTGGCCCCACCGGGCGGGCCGTCGCCGCGGCCGGCCTGCTGGCCGTCACGGTCGTGTCGCTGACGGGCGCGTTCGTGTCGCTGGCCGCCGCCGAGGACCTCCTGGCCCCGCCGGGGTTCGACACGCCCAAGTACGTGTGGCGGGCGAACCTCGTGGCGGGACAGGGGCTGGACGCGCTCGAGGGCTCGTCGCCGTACCGCGAGCACGCGGACCGCCCGGGCTACCCGGTGCTGGCCGCGTTCGTCCGCGCCACGACCGGGATCACGGCGTTCGACCTGGCGTTCGCCCTTCCCGCGGTCATGGGCGTGGTGATCGGCCTGGCCGCCGGGGCGCTGGCAGTGCGGGTCCTCGGCGAGCCGCGGTGGGCCTTCGCGGTATACGGCTTCCTGGTCGGCGCCTCGCTGAACGTGGTGTTGACCGCCTCGGGGCTGCTCGACAACCTGGTCCTCGACGGCGTGATCCTCGCGGCGGCCGCAGGCGCGCTCCTCGTCAGCGCCGGCGAACGGGCGGTGGCGATGACGCTCCTCGCGGTGGCCGCCGGGGCGCTGATCCACTGGCCGCTCACGGCCGTCTTCGTGGCGGTCCTGGCGGCGCTGGCCGCGGCGACGCTCCCGTCCTCGGTCGTGGCGCTCCGCCGCGGCTCGCCGCTCCTGCGGACGCCCGCCGTCCGCCTGGGGATGCTCGTCGCGGCGTCCGGGGCCGTGATCGGCGGCTCGGTGGCGCTGCTGTCGGTCCCGCTCCAGCCACCCCGCACGAGCCTGCGGTCGTTCCTCCGGAAGCTGGGGCGGTTCGTGCCGCGCTACCACCTGCCGGTGCTGGGCACCGCGGCGGCCCTGGGGATCCCCGCCCTGGCCCTCCCCCGCGAGCCGCTCCGGCGCCGCGGCCTGGCGCTGCTGGTGTTGTGGGGGCTGACCGCCGCGGTCGCCGTGCCCGCGCTGCTCGTGCTCGAGCGCGAGGTGCCCGCCCATCGCCTGCTCGGCTTCGCGCTCGGGATCCCGCTCCTGGCCGCGGCGGCGGTGACGGGCGCCGGCCGCCTGCTGGCCATGGTCCCGCCGAGGGCCGTCGGCGCCGGCCTGGCCGCCGTGGCGGTGCTGGTGGCGGGGGCGGTGGCGTTCCGGCTCGACCGGGCGTCGTGGGAGGACCGGGCCCGGGTGAAGTTCCCGGTCGACGGCGTGGTCCAGGCCGGAGCCGCCGGACGCTGGCTCTCCGAGGCCGGCAACCGCCGGCCGGTGATCTTCGTCGTGAACCCCCCCACCGGCCGGCCGGCCCAGGCCACGACCGTCGCGTTCGGGGTCATCCGGTCCGCGCTGCCGTCGGACCAGATCGCGCTGGCGCACGTCTACGTCGGCCACCCGGACGACCTGGCGGCCGGGAGGCCGAGCGCGGAGGGCGACCGCAGCTGGCGCAAGACATCGGCCCGGCACTTCGAGATCGTCCGCCCCCTGCTCGACCGCGACCCGGTCGTTCTCTTGCTGGCGGCGTTCAACCCCAGCCTGCCGCCCGACGATCGCCCCGGCGGCGAGGTGCTGGCGCCGGGCGTGGCGGTCCTCCGGGGGCCACCGGTCGCGGGGGTCGAGCGGCTCCCCGCCCCGCCGGCGCCCCCATCGGTCGGCGACCTCGTGGCCCGGACGGCGGCCGTGCTGGCGCTGCTGACGATCGTGGGGCTGGGATGGTCGTTCGGGCTCGTGCCGGGCGGTGCGCTGACCCGGCTCGGCCTGACCCCTGCGCTCGGGCTGTCGGTCGTGGTCGTCGCCGGCACGCTGGCCGGGCGGCTGTCGCTGGACGCGCCGGGCGCCCGGCCGTGGATCGCCGCGGCGGCCGCCGTCCTCGGATGGGCGCTCCCGGCGCTGCGGTGGTGGCGGGGCCGGCGGGCGGAGGCCGCCCCGGCCGTCGGCGAGGCCGCCTGACGTCCGGCCGTCGCTGTCTGTTAGATTCGCTGACCCGTGGACCTCCTCCGCGACACCATCGCGCTCTTCCGCAACCGGGACTTCCGGTCCCTCATGGGCGCCCAGTGGTTCGCCCAGGCCGCCGACGGCATCGTCGGGGTGGCCCTGGCCAAGCACATCACGTTCGGGGGCGCCGCCGGGCTCGACGTCGAGGCCGCCCGGACGCCGCGGGAGGCGCTCCTCATCGTGCTGCTGACGTTCCTGCCGTACACCCTGTTCAGCCCCCTGGTCGGCGTCCTGATCGACCGCTGGAACCGCCGCCGGCTGCTGATCGGGGCCAACGCCGCGCGCGTCGCGGTGCTGGCCGTCGTGGCCGGCGTGGGGATCGCCACGATCGGCGACGCGGCGCTGTACGTCTCGTTCCTCCTGATCCTCGCGGGGACCCGGCTGGTGCTGGCCATCCGCGGCGCCGGCCTGCCCGTCACGCTCGGGGAGCGACGGCTGCTCCAGGGCAACGCGATCTCCCAGGCGGGCAGCGCCCTGTTCCAGCTCGGCGGCGCGGGCGCGGCCCTGGTGGCCACGGGGTTCGTGGACACCCGGCTGATCGTGGGCGCCGGCGTGCTCGTGTACCTGGTGGCCACGCTGTCGGCCGCCGCCACGCGCCAGCTCGGGTACGTGACCGTCTCGGTCCCGCTGCGGCAGGAGCTCCGTCGGGTGCTCTCCGACGTCGCCGACGGGGTCCGCGAGGTGGCCCGGCACGCCATGGCCGCGCTGTCGCTGGCCTCGTTCCTCACGCTCCGGTCGATGCTCACGTTCGTCGTGCTGGGCACGGTGTTCGTCTCCCGGGGGTTCATCGCCCGGGAGGGGACGCTGACCTCGGCCATCCCGGCGGCAGCCGGCGCCCTGGGGGCCGCCGTAGGGTTCGTGGTTGCCACCGCGCTCAAGGACCGCGTCCGGCCCGACCGGCTCGTGGCCGGTGCGCTCCTGCTCGGCGGGACGGGGATGGTGGCGTTCGGCGGCATCGTGAACCTGGCCGGGATCACGATCCTCGCCGCGGTGGTCGGCCTGAGCTTCTTCCTCGGGAAGGTCGCCGTCGATACGCTCATGCAGCAGGCGCTCGCCGACGCCTTCCGGGGCCGGGGGTTCAGCTTCCAGGACGTGGCCTACAACCTGTCCTGGGTGGTGCCCGCCCTGGTGCTGTTCCTGGTGCTCACGCCGGCGCGGGCCCGGATGGTGCTCATCGGCGGCGGCGTGGCGTTCCTGCTGCTGGCCCTGCTCATCGGGGCGTGGGCCCGGCGCGCGGCGGCGGGCGCGCCGGCGCCGGCGGAGCGGTCAGCCGCTCACTAGCCGCTCGAACCGCCGCGCGGGCTGGGCCGAGGTCAGGTCGCCCTCCGGGTACTCGCCCGGGCCGAGCGCGGCGACGACCGCGTCGGTCAGGCCACCGAGGTACGGGCCGGGGAGCGCCGCCGCGAAGACCCGCTCCCTCAGCGCCTGCGGCGGGATGCGCGAGCGGTCGGCGTCCGGCGGCAGGCCATCGCCGTACCGCAGATCGCCCACGAACCGGGCCACCTGCTCCAGCGTCACGCCGGCCTCCTCCAGCGCGCCGGGTCGCAGGAAGATCCCCGAGGGCGTGACCTTCTGCACCATCGTGATCCCGTAGCGCTCGTCGACCCTGGCCCCGACGACATCGGGGTGGATGCGGCGGCCGCCGGTGGACTCGGGGATCGGCGTCTGTCCGTGGTCGGCGGTGAGCATCAGCACGTACCGGCCCCGGCCAACCCGGCGATCGAGGTCGCGGACCAGCTCGCCGAGCAGCTCGTCCTGGGCCCGGAGGACGAACTCCTCCTCCGGTGCCACCATGTTCCAGATGTGCCCGCCGAAGTCGGTCGGCTTCAGCTCGACGAACACCAGGTCGGTCAGCTGGTCCTCGCCCACGCGCTCGCGCCGGAGCATCTCGAGCAGCGCCTGGCCCTGGTGGCGGACGAAGGCCGGTGTCCCGGGGACGATCTCCGGATCGGCCAGGTCGTGGCCCATCCACGAGCCGTCGATCGCGCCGTCCTCGCCGTCCAGCTCGCGGAGCCGCTTCCGGAGCTCGGCGTCGCCGGGGAGGTAGGGCGGGAGGTCGTAGAACTCCTCGTTCGCGTAGAAGCCCCCCAGCCCCGGCTCGCGCTCCCACAGCACCGAGGCGTCCCGGTCGCCGCCGGGCGCCTGCGCGCCGTGGCTCATCATCCCGAGGTGCCAGGACTCGTAGCCGATCATCCCCACCCAGGGCTCGTTCTCCCGCTCCAGATCCCACAGATCGCCGACCGTCGGGGCCTCCAGGAGCCGCGGGTCGGCGCGCTCGAAGTAGATGTCCCCCACGCTCCCGTCGGGCAGCCGGGCCGTGATCTCCGGCATCCCGTGGGTGGCCGGGTAGGCCCCGGTGCCCATGTTCGCGTGGATCGCCGTCGTGACCGACGGCGCCGAGCCGATCGTGGCGTTGGTGTACAGCGTCCCCGAGCGCGCCAGCCGGCGCTCCACCGGCCAGGCCGACGGCCACTCCTCGAGGAGGTTCCAGCCGCCGCCGTCGTAGACCACCAGCACGATGGCCCGGGGGACGCCGTCCCACCGCGCCGGGGGCAGCAGCGCCTCGCGGAGCGTCGAGCCGTCGGGCGCATCGAAGCGGAAGTCGAGCAGGTCGGCGAACGTCGGTGCCAGGTCCGTCACGTCGACCGAGCGGGACGACGTGGCTCCCGATCGCACGAAGCCCGGGCCGTACAGGATGATCGGCACCCGCTGGTGGTAGTCCCACGGCGTGGAGTGCGAGGTCCGGGGGTCCGCCGCGTCGGTGCCCAGGCCGCGGCCGCTCCACCGGACCACGACGTTGTGTGGACGGGGAACGAACGCGATGTCCACGGAGCGCCCGGCGTAGTAACCGCGGCGGAGGTGCTCGACGACGTCGGCGCCCGCCTCGCGGGCCATCTCCTCGAGGGTGCGGGCGCCCGGCGGGACGGGGGGCGGGCGGTCCTCCGTGCAGCCGGCGGCGGCCACCACGGCCAGGGCCGCGCCCAGGATCAGGGCGCGGTGCGACGGACGACGGCTCGGGGTTCGGGTGCGCATCTCGGGGCGGCAGGCGAGGCGCGAGGCCCGCCGGAGCGAATACTACAGAGGGCGGACCGTTTCGGCGGCCTCCCGTAGAATCCCTGTGGCCGATGGCCTCCGCTCCTCGAAGGTCTCCCCCCGCTCCGAGCTCCGCGTGACCGACCGAACCGTCGCCAGGCGGACGGCGATCGTGGTGGTCGCCGCCGCCCTCCTCGCCGCTCCGGCGGTCGTCCTCCGCGTGCTCTGCGTCGGGCGGGCCTGCGACCGTGCCGCGCCCGCAGGGGCCGAGGTGCCGTTCTGCTCGCTCGACGACGAGCTTCGCCGACGGCTGGTGGCCGGCTACCGCGACGGCCGCGGGCCGGACGTGCTGGCGGTCACCGGTCCGGTTCCGGTCGTCGGCAGCGACGGACTGCGCCGGACGCACCTCGATCCCCCGTGGCCCTCGGCCGCCGACCCCCGGCGCGCTCGGGTCCCGATCGTGTTCGCGGGCACCGGCGTGCGGGCCGGAGGCTCCGTCCCGCCGGGCACCGGCCTCGACGACGTGGCCCCCACCGTCGCCGAGATCATCGGGCTGGACCGCCCCCATCCCAGCGTTCGGTCCGGCCGGGCGGTGGAGGACGTCGCGCGGGGTCCGCGGCCCCGGCTGGCGGTGACGGTCATCTGGAAGGGGGTCGACGCCGCGGACCTCCGGCGGTCGCCGCGGGCGTGGCCCGTGCTCCGCCGGCTGCTGGCCGACGGCGCCGGCACGCTGGCGGGCGACCCGGGCTCGCTCCCGCTGGACCCTGCGGCGCTCGTGGCCACCGTGGGGACCGGCGGACTGCCGTCCCAGCACGGCATCACCGGGACGCTGCTGCGGAACGACCGCGGCCGCCTGGTCCGGGCCTGGGGCCCCGGGTCGCCGTTCTCGGTGATCGCCGCCCTCGGCGACCACCTCGACCGCCGGTTCCGCCAGCGTCCCCGGATCGGCGTGGTGGGCACCGACGTCACCGACCGGGGGGCCATCGGCGGCACCTGGTACGTCGGCGGGGACCGCGACGACGTTGTCATCGAGCCGGGCGGCGCGGCGGCCCAGGCCGCGGAGGCATCGGGCGTCCTGGCCTCCGGCTATGGCCGCGACGCCATGCCCGACCTGCTGGTGGTGGCGATGGACGACGCGCTGCCGCGGATGGACGCGGCGCTGGGCCGGATCGTCCGGGACGCCGGGCGTGCGTCGCGAGGATCCGCGGCCGTGGTGCTAACCTCGACCGGTTCGAGCGGCCCCGCCCGCGACGCCGTGCCCCATGGGGAGGTCGCCCGGGACGTCGAGCGCCGCACCGAGGTCGGGGGCCTGGTGGAGGCCACGGCGGTGGGCGGGCTGTTCATCGACGAGGAGCGCCTCGGCCGGGCGAGCGCCTCCCAGGACGAGGTCCTCGCCGCCATGCGGGCGGCACGAGGGCCCCGGGGGGCGCCGCTCCTGGCCGATGCGTTCTCCGGCCTGGCGGTCTCGCTGGCGAGGTACTGCTGATGGAACTGGTCCCGAGCGTCGCGGCGCCGACCCGTTCGGCGCGGAACATCGCGCTGGTCGCGCTAGCCCTGGGGGCGGGCGGCCTCCTGGCGCGGGCCGCCCAGGGAGCCGGCGTCGCGCAGGTCCAGACGTTCGTCCTGATCTTTTCGTCGCTGCTGATCGAGGCGCTGCCGTTCATCGTCCTCGGCGCGGTCGTCTCGGCGGCCATCGAGGTGTTCGTGCCGGGCGCGGCGTTCGCCCGGCTGGCGCGGCTCCCGCGGCCCCTCCAGATGCCGGTGGCCGGCCTGGGGGGCTTCGCGTTCCCCGTCTGCGAGTGCGGGTCCGTGCCGGTCGCCAGGCGCCTCGTGGCCAAGGGGATGGCTCCCGCCGCCGCGGTGACGTTCATGCTCGCGGCGCCGATCCTCAACCCGGTCGTCCTGGTGTCCACCGCGGTGGCCTACCGGGGGCGCGAGGTGATGTGGGCCATGGTCCTCGGCCGCGCCGCGCTTGGCCTGCTGGTGGCCCTGGCCGTCGGCTGGGTGGTGGCCAACCGGAGCAAGCGGGAGCTGCTCCGCGGGGGCCACGAGGAAGGCGCCGACCACGGGCACGCCGCCGCGCTCCCCCGTGGGCGGCGGCGGTGGCGGGGATTCTTCGAGCACCTGGCCGGCGACTTCGTGCTGCTGGCCCGGTACCTGGTGATCGGCGTCGCGGTGGCCGCCGCCCTCCAGACGTTCGTTTCCCAGTCGGTGATCGGGTCGGTGGCCGACACGCCGGTGCTCGGGGTGGCCTCCCTGATGCTGCTGGCCGGCGTGCTCTCGCTATGCTCGGAGTCCGACGCGTTCGTGGCCGCGTCGTTCGTGCAGTTCGGCGCCGGGGCCCAGCTGGCGTTCCTGGTCTTCGGCCCGATGGTCGACGCCAAGCTCGGGTTCCTCTACGCCGGCACGTTCGGCAAGGGCTTCGTCCGGACGGTGGTGGTCGTGGTGGGCGCCGCCACGCTGGCCGCCACGCTGTGGTTCGAGGTGCTGCTCGGATGAGCCGGACCTGGAGCCCCCTACGGACCGCGACCGGCGCCGTGCTGGCGGCGTGGGCCGGGCTGTTCTGGTTCCTGCTCCTGACCGGGCGCTCCCCGCTGTACCTCTCGGACCGAACCGCGTGGGTGGTGCCGCTGGGCGCCGTGGTGCTGTCCGTGGCCGCCGCCGGGCGCCTGGCCACGGCGCGGTCGGAGGCCACCGAGCCGCTCCCCCGCCGCACCGCCTGGTGGCTGGGGCTCATCGTGATGCCCGTGGTCCTGGTCCTGGCGCTCCCCCCCGCGGCCCTCGGGTCCTACGCCGCATCCCGCCGCTCGGCGGTGGCCGCCGGCGTGGTCCCCGCCCAGGGCCTGTCCTCGGGTCCCGTCACGCTCGTCCACGTGGCCGCGGCGATGTGGTCGCCGGACGCCCGGCGGCAGCTCGTGGCCCGGGCGGGGACGAGCGTGTCGTTCGTGGGGTTCGTCAGCCGCCGGGCCGGCATGCCGACCGACGAGTTCGTCATCACCCGCTTCCTGGTCTCGTGCTGCGTGGCCGACGCGCTCAGCGTCCAGGTCCGCGTGGTGGGGGCGCCGCCCGGCCGGTTCGCGCAGGACCAGTGGGTCCGGGTCACCGGCAGCGTGTACCCGCTGGGCCGGGAGGTCTTGGTGGAGGCCTCCGAGGTCGAGGCCGTGCCCCGGCCCGACCGGCCGTACCTCAACGTCTGAGCCGCGGCCCCAGCAGGCGCCCCAGCCGGGGCGGCGTCGTCAGGTCGCCCTGGGCGTAACGGCTCGGGCCGAGGGCCTCGATCTCCCCGGGGGAGAGGGCGGCGACGTAGCTCCCCGGGAGCGCGCCGGCGAAGACCCGGGACCGGAGGGTCCGTTCGGGGATCCCGTCGGTGTCCGTGCCGTCGGGGATCCCGTCCTCGTACCGGTAGTCGCCGATGAACCGAGCTACGTCCGCCACGCGGACCCCCTCCTCGCGCAGCACGTCCATCCGCAGGTAGATGTCACTGGGGTGGACGGCCTCCACGATGTCGGCCCCGAAGAAGTCGTCGATGTCGCGCTCGAGCTCGAAGCGATCGATGCGGACCCCGCCCCGGGTCACCGGGATCGGCGACTGACCGTGGTCGGCGGTCAGGGCCACCACGTACCGGCCGCGCCCGGCCCGGGCCTCCACGAGGCCGATCAGCCGCTCGAGGGCGGCGTCCTGGGCAGCCAGGACCTCGCGCACCTCCCGGCTCGCCATGTTCCAGATGTGCCCGGCGTAGTCGCTGCTCTTGAACTCGACGAAGACCAGGTCGGTCAGCTCGTCGTCCCCGATCGGCTCGCGGCGGAGGATCTCCGCGATGGTGTCCTCGATGTACCGCACGTACGCCGGGGTGCCCGGAAGCTGGAACGTGCTGTCCCCGTCGAGGCGGTTCCCGAGCCACCGGCCGTCGGCGACGCCGTCCAGTCGATCCAGCGAGCGGAGGTGTCGTTGCAGCAGATCGGTCCCGGGCAGGTAGCCCGGCATCCGGTACACCTCTGGGTTGGTCCGGTACCGGAACTCCTCGCGCTCCCACAGCACCGCGACGTCGCGATCGCCGCCGCGGGCCTTGGCGCCGGCCCCCATCATCCCGAGGTGCCACGACTCGAACCCGACCAGCCCGACCCAGGGCCGGTTCCCGTGGCGGCGGTCCCAGGCGTCGGCGACGGTCTCGCCCTCCAGCAGCTCGGGGTCGGCCTCGTGGAGGTAGACCTCGCTGATCTCGCCGCTGGGGAGCCGGGCGGTGTTCTCCACCAGGCCGTGGGCCCGCGGGTACGCGCCGGTCCCGATCGTCGCGTGGACCGGCGCCGTGAGCGACGGCGACGACCCCACGGTGGCGTTCGTGTACACCGTCCCGCGGTTCGAGAGGTCCCGCTGCGCCGGCCATGCCGACGGCCACCGATCGAGGACGTTCCAGCCCCCGCCGTCGTACACCACCACGAGGATCACGCGCGGCGGCCCGGGCCGCCGGGCCGCGGGGACCACGGCTTCCCCAAGGACCTCGCCCGCCGGGGCGCGGAACGGCATGCCGAGGATCTCGGCCAGCGTCGGGGCCACGTCGGCCACGTCCACCGTCCGCTCCGCCCGGGCCCCCTGCCGGATGTACCCGGGACCGTAGAGCAGCAGTGGCACCCGCTGGTGGTAGGCCCACGGCGTGGCGTGGGTGGTCCGCGGGTCGAGCGCGCCGCGCAGGCCGCCGGTCCACTGGCCGAGCACGTTCCACGGCTTCGGCGCCAGCAGGATCTCGCCGGATCGCCCGGCCCGATACCCGCGAGCCATGTGCTCGACGACGTCCCGGCCCAGCTCGTCGGCCATGGCGGCCACGGTCGGTGCCTCGGAGGCGAGCTCCGGGGGGCCGGACGTGCACGCCGCGGCCACCGCCACGGCGAAAAGCGCCGCCGGCAGCGCCCTCACGGACGCGAACGGGGCGCCATCGCCGCTCGGAGCTTCCCGATTGCCGCCTCCACCCGTGCTCTACAATAGGCCGTCCCGTAACCAATCAAGGAGCGACCCGACATGCGAATCCTCATCCTGGGCGGTGACGGCTACCTCGGCTGGGCCACCGCCATGCACTTCTCGAACCGGGGCCACGACGTCCACCTCGTCGACAACTACCTGCGGCGCCGGGCCCACCGCGAGAACGGGACCGAGTCGCTGCTCCCGATCGCCGAGGACCTTCCGGCCCGGGCGGCGATCTGGAAGTCCGTCACGGGCCACGAGATCGGCGTGACCGAGGGGGACCTGTGCGACGCGGACCTCGCCGAGCGGCTGATCCGCGACTTCGGGCCCGAGGCGATCATCCACTACGGCGAGATGCCCTCGGCTCCCTACTCGATGGCCACCCGGGCCCACGCCGTGTTCACCCAGTACAACAACGTCATCGGGACGCTCAACGTGCTGTTCGCCATGCGCGACCACGCGCCCGACGCGCACCTCGTGAAGCTCGGCACGATGGGCGAGTACGGGACCCCGAAGATCGACATCGAGGAGGGGTTCATCGAGATCCAGCACAAGGGGCGCAGCGACGTGCTGCCCTACCCCAAGATGCCGGGCAGCCTCTACCACGCCTCCAAGGTGCACGACTCGGTCAACATCCACTTCGCGTGCCGGGTCTGGGGGCTGCGCTCCACCGACCTGAACCAGGGCATCGTCTACGGCATCCAGACCGACGAGACGAAGATGGACGAGCGGTTGCTGACCCGGTTCGACTACGACGAGATCTTCGGCACGACGCTGAACCGGTTCTGCCTCCAGGCGGTGATCGGGCATCCGCTGACGGTGTACGGGGCCGGCGGCCAGACCCGCGGCTTCCTGAACATCGTCGACACGCTCCAGTGCGTCGAGCTGGCCACGATGAACCCGCCGGACGCCGGCGAGTACCGGGTCTTCAACCAGTTCACCGAGAGCTTCTCGGTGGCGGAGCTCGCCGACCTCGTCGTCCGGGCCGGCAAGGACTTCGGGCTCGACGTCGCCGTGGAGCACATCGAGAACCCGCGGGTCGAGGCCGAGGAGCACTACTACCGCGCCGCGCACACCAAGCTCCTCGAGCTCGGGCTCCAGCCGCGCTTCCTGTCGGAGACGCTGATCGAGTCGATGTTCGAGACGATCCGCCGGTACTCCGACCGGGTGATCCGCGACCACATCATGCCGCGGACCCGGTGGGTGCCCCGCGAGCGGGAGCCGGCGGGGACGCCCGAGCGCGTCACCTAGCTTGGCCCGGACCGACCGCGCTCGCCGCGCTCGCCGCCGATGATCGCGCTTCGCATCGTCGGCGGGCTGCTGGCCCTGGCGCTGTTCGTCTCGGCGGTGGTCCGGTTCCGCCGGCGCGGCATCACCCGGCTGAACCTCATCATCTCGACGGCGCTGGCCCTGGGCATCGGCCTGCTCGCGGCGTTCCCGCTGGTGTTCGACCCGCTCTTCAACCTGTTCAACTTCCGCCGGGGCGGCGGTCAGCGCCTGCTGGCCGTGCTGCTGTTCGGCAACGTCGTCCTGCTGGCGCTCATCCTCCGGAACACCAGCGAGACCGACCGGGTCCGACGGGACTTCAAGCTGCTCGTGGAGTGGATGGGCGCGCGGACCCTCGACCTCGAGCAGGTCGCGGGGCTCCCGGCCGGCGACCGGGTCGTGGTGGTCCTGCCCGCCTACAACGAGGCGGAGAACGTCGGGGCGGTGATCGGGTCGATGCCCGAGAAGATCGAGGGCCACCCGGTGGTTCCGTTGGTGGTCGACGACGCGTCCGAGGACGCGACCTCGGAGGCCGCCAGGGAGGCCGGCGCCCTGGTGGCCCGGCTACCGATCCGCCGTGGCGGGGGGCAGGCCCTCCGCGTCGGGTACGAGCTGGCGCTGAAGCTCGACGCGGTCGTGATCGCGTCGCTCGACGCCGACGGCCAGCACGACCCCGACGAGCTGCCGCTACTGGTCGGCCCGATCCTCCGCGGCGAGGCCGACATGGTGCAGGGCTCGCGGATCCTCGGCACTTTCGAGAAGGAGAGCCACATCCGCCACGTCGGCGTGCTGTTCTTCTCGCGGCTGGTCTCGCTGATGACCGGGGTGCGCGTGACCGACGTCTCGAACGGCTACCGCGCCACGCGCACCGAGACGCTGCGGAAGCTCATCCTCGAGCAGGACCAGTTCTGGACCAGCGAGATCATCATCGAGGCGCTCCGCCACCGCGCCCGGATCAAGGAGGTTCCGATCACGGTCCGGGCCCGCGCCGGCGGCCTGACCAAGAAGCCGCGGCCGTTCAAGTACGGCTGGAACTTCCTCAAGGTCATCGTCAAGACCTGGCTCCGCTGAGGGCTTCGACGTTCCGCTGGTGACGGCACCAACCATGTCAGTGCCCCCTGCTAGAAACACATCCATGGAAGTCGCGGTCCCGGTCCGGATCACCAGCCCGCTCGAGCGCATGCGGCGGGCCCACGCGGAGATGGCCGCCGCCTCCGCGGACTTCCTGGAGGCCATCTGGGACTGCGACGACCAGCGGCTGTGGCGGCGAGACGGGGCCAGTTCACTGACCTCGTGGCTGGCGGCCCGGTTCGACGCGACGAAGTCCACCGCGGCGGAGTGGGTCCGGGCCGGGCACGCCCTGCGCGAGCTGCCCCTGCTGTTCACGGCCTACCGATCGGGGCGGCTGTCGTGGGACAAACTCCGGCCACTGGTCCGGTTCGTGACCCCCGAGACGGAGCCGCTGTGGGCCCGTCGGGCCCCCCGGCTCCGGCCGGCCACGTTGTGGCAGGAGGCCGAGCGGCACCGCCGGGTCCGGGCAAAGGACGAGGCCGACGCCCGCCGGCAGCGGTTCCTGTCCACCTGGTGGGACGAGGACCGGATGCTGTGCCTGTCGGCGGCCCTGCCGGCGGAGGAGGGCGCCGCGGTGGAGGCCGCGCTCTCCCGCCGCGCCGAGGAGGTCCCCCCGGACCCGGAAGCGGATGCTCCCGGCGAGGCCCGGATGGCCGATGCGCTGGTGGAGCTGGTCGCAAGCCCCGCCGGGCACCGGGGCCCGGACGCCGTCCTAGTGGTCCACGCCGATGCCGCGGTGCTGGCCGGGAAGGAGTCTCAGGACGGCCCGTGGCTGGCCGAGACGGAGGGAGGCCAGCGGCTGACGGCCGACGCCGTCCGCCGCCTGGCGTGCGACGCGAGCATCGAGTGGGTCCTGGAGTCCGACGGCCGCCCGGTGGGGATCGGACGACATGGGCGGAAGGTACCCGGGCCGCTGCTGCGGGTCCTGCGTCACCGCGATGGTGGGACCTGCCGGTTCCCGGGGTGCGAGCGGACCCGGTGGCTGAACGCCCACCACCTGGTGCACTGGGGGGACGGAGGGCCCACGAACCTGGACAATCTCGTGACGCTGTGCCACTTCCACCACCAACTGATCCACGAGGGCGGATGGACGATCACCGGCCACCCGGCGCACGAACTGCGTTCCATGACCCCACGGGCCCCGCGCTGAGCACGTACCTGTCGGGTACACCGCCCGGCGTGGCGGCCGCGCCGGAACGCTAGGCACGCGGGACGGCGCTCGGATCGAGCGCTGCCCGGAGGCGGGAGACGGCCACGGCAGGCTCGGACGCTCGCGTCACGGCGCGGACCACGGCGATCCGTCGCGCGCCGGCGGCCACCACCTCGGAGACATTGGCGGCGTCGATCCCCCCGATGGCGAACCAGGGCCGCCGCTCGTGCTCCGCCGCGTACCGGACGTATTCGAGACCCACGGCGGGCCGCCCGGGCTTCGTCGGCGTCTCGAACACCGGGCCGGCCGTCACGTAGTCGGCGTCCGGGGAGGCCGCGTCGAGCTGCTCCGGCCGGTGGGTCGAGAGGCCGACGATCGCGTCGGGCCCCATGATCCGGCGGGCGACTTCGACCGGGAGATCGCCCTGCCCGAGGTGCACGCCGTCCGCGCCGGCCGCCAGGGCCACGTCCGGGCGGTCGTTGACGATGAACAGGGCTCCGTGCCGCTCCGTGGCCGTCCGGAAGACCTCGGCCCACCGGAGGAGATCGCCGGCCTCGGACTCCTTGTCGCGCAGCTGGACGAGGTCCACGCCCGCGGCCAGGATGACGTCCAGCAACGCCGGGAGGTCGTCCCGTGCGCCGGTCACCACGTACAGCCGGGACGCCGCGAGGCGGTCGCGCCGCTCCTCCGGCCTCATCCCCCGGCCACCGCGCGCACGAGCTCCAGGCGGTCCCCGTCGGCCAGCGGGGTCGCCTCGTACCGCGGGCGCTCCAACGGCTCGCCGTTCCGCTCCACGACGACGTAGCGAGGATCGAGCCCCCGGCCGCGGATGAACTCGGCCACGGTGACGCCGTCGGGGACATCGAGCTCGGCGCCGTTGGCGACGACGCGCACCGCTAGCGGGAGGCCGACAGGGCGCGCTCGACGCCCTCCGGCGTCGACGGGTCCTCCCACACCGGGTCGTAGCCCATGGCCCGGAGCGATGCCGCGATCTCCGCCGGCGGCCGATGGTCCGCGACCTCGAACTGCTCCTCGGCCTCGCCCGGATGCTCGTACCCGCCGGGCTCGGTGTGGGAGCCGGCGCTCGTGTGCGTGATCCCGATCCGGTGGAGGCCGTCACGGAGCACCGGGTCCTCGCGGGTCGACAGGACCAGGCCGGCGTCCGGCAGGAAGAGCCGGAGGGCGCACACCAGCTGCACGAGGTCGCGGTCCGACACCGCCACCCGCGGCTGGAAGCCGCTGGCCGAGGGACGGATCCGCGGTACCGAGACCGTCACCTGCGACCGCCAGTGGCGGCGCATCAGGAACCTGGCGTGCGCCGCGGTCGCCACGGCCTCGAACCGCCAGTCGTCGTGGAGGCCCAGGAGCGCGCCGATCCCCACCCGGCGCATCCCGGCCCGGGCCGCCCGCTCGGGACCGAGCAGCCGCCAGCGGTAGTCGCGCTTCCGCCCGGCCAGGTGGACCTCGAGGTACCGCTTCGGATCGTAGGTCTCCTGATAGATCACGACGCCCTCGCAGCCCGCGGCCCGGAGCCGCCGGTACTGCTCCTCGCCCCACACCTGGACCTCGATGGACAGCGACGGAACGACGCCGGCCAGCGCCCGCAGGTGCCGCTCCAGGAAGTCCACGCCGGTGTTCCGCTCGTGCTCGCCGGTCAGGAGCAGGAGCGAGCGGAACCCCTGGCGCCGCAGCGCCAGCGCCTCGCCGAGCGCGTCCGCCTCACCGAGCGTCTTACGCACCACCGGCAGGTTCCGGGCGAAGCCGCAGTACCCGCACGTCGTCAGGCACTCGTTCGACAGGTAGAGCGGCGCGTAGAGATGCATGGTGCGCCCGAAGCGCGCCACGGTCAGGCGCCGCGAGGCCGCGGCGAGCTCCTCGAGCCGCTCGGACGCCGCGGGAGACAGCAGGGCGGCGAAGTCCTCCAGGGTCCGATCGAGCGGCTCCGTCCCGAGCGCGCGGTCGACGATCGCCGGCCCGGCCCCCTCCGCCACGGCGACGAGGTCCTCCACCGGCAGGGAGGCCAGCTCCTTTGCGAACGTGCGACGCGGGAACGGCGGCACGAACCCGTCGCGCTCGGTGACGGGGGCGGCCAGGTCCGCCAGCGCCTCGACCCTCATGGCTCGGTGACCCCCGGGTCGGCCTGGGACGTGACGAGCTTGTCGAGGAACCCGGTCAGCGGGCTGGAGGCCTCGGCGCCCTCCCGCTCGGGGGCCCGGCCGGCCAGGAACGCGCGCCGGCCGGCCTCCACGCCCAGCCGGAAGGCCCCGGCCATCGCCGCCGGATCCCGGGCCACGGCGATCGCGGTGTTCACGAGCACGGCGTCGCAGCCCATCTCCATGGCCTCCGCGGCGTGCGACGGCGCGCCGAGCCCCGCGTCGACGACCACGGGCACGGCGGCCTGCTCGAGGATGATCTGGACGGCGTCGCGGGTCCGGATCCCGCGGTTCGACCCGATCCACGACCCCAGCGGCATGACGGTCGCGCACCCGGCCTCCTCCAGGCGCTTGGCCAGCACGGGGTCGGCGCCGATGTACGGCAGGACCGTGAAGCCGTCGGCCACCAGCGCCTCGGCGGCCCGGAGGGTCTCCACGGGGTCGGGCAGCAGGTACCTCGGCTCGGGCGTCACCTCGAGCTTCACCCACGACGGCATGCCGGCCGCGCGCGCCAGGCGCGCCAGGCGGACCGCCTCCTCGGCGTCCGCGGCGCCCGACGTGTTGGGCAGGAGCAGGTACCGCCCCGGGTCGATGAACTCCAGGATGTCCGGGCCGCCGCTGGCCTCGAGGTCCACGCGCCGCAGGGCCACGGTGACCATCTCGGTCCCCGACGCCGCCAGGGCGTCGCGCATGACCTCGAACGAGCCGAACTTCCCGGTGCCCGCGATCAGCCGCGATCCGAACGTCCGGCCCGCGATCACCAGGGGGTCCTCGCCGATCCGATGCTCGGTGGTCTTCATAATGGAAAGGGCCGCTCGCCGCGGCCCCGTCTCTCCCTTCGCCCGCATTACCGGGTTCAGGTTCTCGGGTCGCCGGCGCCTCCAGCCGGCCTCTCAGCCCGGTTGCCCGAGCTCCCCGGCCCGTCTTCCGTTCGCATCCATTATACGAACGGAAGCCCCAGCGTCACCGGACCTGCTCGCGGGCCCGGGCCACGCGCGCCTCGCGACGGACCTTCTTCCAATCGGAGTACCGCGTCGACCAGGCGATGTCCGTGACGATCTGTCCGACGCCGACGGCCAGCACGGCCCACAGCGACCACTCCGGCAGGAGCTCGTACCCCGCGGCCCGGTGCGGGAGGTAGGCCGCCGCGAAGACGGCGAACGGGGCGACCTTCGACGCCACGGCGCCCGCAGCGTGCATGGCCGCCCGCGCCGCCGGTGAGGCCCGGAGGTAGGTGGCGTAGTCGCACTTCAGCCCGGGCTGGATGCGGAACGGGCCGTCGAGGAAGTACGCCACGAACCGGATGCCGGCCAGGCGCCCGACCAGCCAGTGGGCCGGGTCGTGGAGGGTCACCGACAGGCCCCCGGCCGCCGCGACGAGCAGCGCGCCACCCCAGGGCCTCCCGGCGCCACCGGCCCGGGCCAGCGCCACGCCCACCGGAACGGCGGCAACCAGCGCCGCGGTGCCGATCAGCAGCACGGCGTTGCCCAGCCACACCGGGAACCGCGGACGGACCCGCCGCTCGAACGCCTTGCGATCGATGCGCCCCGCCTGGTCGGCCCAGTGCTCCGACAGGCGGGGGTCGACCTTGACGTCGCGGACCAGCTTCCAGAACCCGAGGCGCCCCAGGTCGGTGCGCCCCCCGTCCACGTCCCGCTCGATCCGGGCGAACGCGTCTTGGTACTCCTCCACGGCCGTTCGCCATTGTGACCGAGTTCCGTGTCTCGGGACACCTCCGCACCTACAATGGCCCGTGACCGCTCCCCCGAGGCGCCGCTCTTGATCGAGACCACCGTCGACGGCCGATACCAGGTCATCGCCCGCCTGGCCTCCGGAGGCATGGGTGAGGTCTACCGCGCCCTGGACCCGGTCCTCGGGCGCGAGGTCGCCATCAAGGTCCTCCACCCCAGCCTCGCCGGCGACCCGGGTTTCATCGACCGGTTCCGCCGGGAGGCCCGGGCGGCGGCGATGCTGTCCCATCCGAACATCGTGGCCGTCCACGACTGGGGCGAGGCCGAGACCACGTACTTCATGGTGATGGAGTTCGTCCGGGGGCCGAACCTCCGCTCGATCCTGATGCGCGACGGGCCGCTGGAGCCGCTGCAGGCCGCGGAGGTCGTCTCGGGGGTGCTGTCGGCGCTGGAGCAGGCCCACCGCGAGGGCATCGTCCACCGCGACGTGAAGCCCGAGAACGTCATGCTGACCACCGACGGCGGCGTGAAGGTGGCCGACTTCGGGCTGGCGCGGGCGCTCGCCGACTCGCGGATCAGCCACGCGCCCGGGACGGTCACCGGCACGGTCCAGTACCTGGCGCCCGAGCAGATCGAGGGCGAGCCCGCGGACCGCCGAACCGACCTGTACGCCACGGGGATCGTCCTCTACGAGCTCCTGACGGGCGTCGTGCCGTTCACCGGCGAGACGTCGGTCGCGGTCGCGTACAAGCACCTCCGCGAGCGCGTGCCGCCGCCGTCGCGGTCGAACCCCATGGTGCCGCCCTCGCTCGACCGCGTGGTGCTGGCGGCCACCGAGCGCGACCGCGAGCGCCGCACGCCGGACGCCACCACCATGCGTCGCGACCTCGAGCGGGCCAAGGACGAGCTGCCGCCGGCCCCCCCGCTGTCGGAGCTGGCCGCCTCGGTGGCGCCCGCCGACGAGGTGCCTCCCGACCGCCTGGCCACCGTGACGATCCCCCGACCGCTGACGCCGAAGGCCCGCCGGCGGCGACGGTTCCGGTGGGTATGGACGACGCTCTCCGTGCTGGCGGTGCTGGCCGTGGCCGGGTGGGCGGTGTGGACCTACGTCATCCCCCACCGCACGCGGGTTCCCAACGTCGAGGGGCTCCGGCTGGCCGCCGCCCAGCGCATCGCCGAGCAGTCCCGCCTGGAGCTCCAGGTCGTCCGGGACGAGTACTCGTCGACGGTCGCCGCCAACCGGATCATCCGGCAGCTGCTCGATCCGGGCTCCGAGCTCGAGGAGGGCTCCTCGCTCCGCGTCGTGGTCTCGTTGGGCCCCGAGTTCGTCCCGGTCCCCGAAGTGACCGGGATGGAGCTCGCCGCGGCCCGGAAGACCATCAGGGACGCGCGCCTGGAGGTCGGCGGCATCCAGCGGACCTATCACGACACCGTGCCCGCCGGGCACGTCATCGAGCAGAACCCCCAGCAGGGGACCCAGCTCGAGGTCGGCGAGCCGGTGGGCCTCACCATCAGCCGCGGGGAGGAGCCGGTCGTCGTCCCGGGCGTCGTCGGGCTGTCGGAGGACGAGGCGGCGTCGCTGATCCAGGGGGCCGGGCTGGGGGTGGCCGTGGTCGAGCAGTTCTCGGCCACCGTCCCCCGGGGGGACGTCGTGGGCCAGGAGCCGGCCGCCGACGCCGAGGTGCGACGGGGCACGACCGTCACGATCGTGGTCTCCAAGGGACCGCGGCGCTTCCCGATGCCCAACGTCGTCGGCATGTCGAAGTCGTCGGCCACCGCGCAGCTCGAGGGGCTCGGGCTCACGGTCCGCGCGGTCTCGCTGCCCGGATCGTCGGGGAGCACGGTCGTCGGCCAGCGCCCGGCCCCCGACCGGACCGTCGAGCAGGGCCAGGAGGTCACGATCTACGTCGGCGGAGGATGAGGGTCGGGGCGCACGTCCCGACCCGAGGCTCGCCGGCGTCCGCCGTGGACTACGCCCTGGCCGCCGGGTGCGAGGCCTTCCAGATCTTCGGATCGAACCCCCGGGCCTGGGCGCCACCGCCGATCCGCCCCTCCGACGCCGAGGCGTTCCGGCGCCGCCGCACCGAGGCGGGCCTCGGGCCGGTGTTCGTCCACTCCTCGTACCTCGTGAATGTCGCCTCGCCGGACGAGGCGTTCCGCAGGCGCTCGGTGGACCTGGCCCGCCGTGAGCTCGAGGCGGCCGAGGCCCTGGAGGCCGACGGCATCGTGGTCCACGCCGGCTCGGGCGGGCCCGGCGAGCGCGCCTGGGCGCTGGAGCGAGCGGCGGCCTCCGTGGAGGCCGTGGTGGCGGTGGACGGCCCGGACGTGCTGCTGGAGCTCACCGCCGGCGGTGCCGGGACGGTGGCCTCCACGATCCCCCAGGCCGCCGAGCTGCTCGAGGCCGTGGGGCGTCATCCCCGCGTGATGCTGTGCCTCGACACCTGTCACCTGTTCGCCGCCGGCTACCCGCTGGACGACCCAGGGGCGGTGGGGCCGGCGCTGGACGAGCTCCGCCGCCACCGGATCACGCGCCGCCTGCGGCTGGTCCACGCGAACGATGCCCGCGATCCGCGGGGCTCGCGGCGGGACCGGCACGCCCGCCCGGGCCACGGTGCGATCGGCGAGCGCGGCCTGCGGGCCGTGCTGGCCGACCCGGCCGTCCGCCGGTGCGCCGTGCTCGTGGAGACCCCGGGCGATCTCGAGGCCCACCGGGGGGACGTCGCCGCGCTCCGCCGCCTGGCCGGCGTTTGAGACGTGGCCGCGGGGGGTAGGTTGCCGCGGCCGCGGGGAGGGCGACCAGCGCCCGACGCGGGAGCTTCCCTGAGGCAGAGGCCGGCCGCCCGCCGCGGCCGGTCTCGGTCTTTCAGGACATGAGCGAGAAGCCGCGACAGACGAAGCCGGACGACCGGGAGGAATCCGAGAAGGAGCGGATCGACCGCGAGCTCGGGGAGCTCCTCCAGGAGCTGCGGGTCGCCCTCCCCGGCGTCCAGGTGCTGTTCGCGTTCCTGCTCACGGTCCCGTTCACCCAGCGGTTCCCCACGCTGACCGACCTCCAGCGCGACGTGTTCTTCGGCACGTTCCTGGCCACCGCGGTGTCGTCGATCATGCTCATCGCGCCCACCGCCTACCACCGGATCCGATGGCGGAGGTACGACAAGGAGCGGATGCTGCTGACAGCGAACCGGATGTCGGTCGTCGGCCTGGTGTTCCTGGCGCTGGCGATCGCCGGCGCGGTGTTCGTCATCTCGGACATGCTGTTCGGCGTGCCGGCCGCGGGCATCATCGGGGGCCTGGCGGCGGGGCTGTTGGCGTGGATGTGGTTCGGGCTGCCCGTGTACCGAGGACGCTGGGCCCCCGACGAGGGCGGCCGCGGCTGACCGATCAGACCGCCAGGCGGCGCCAGGCGGCGATGGCCTTCTCGACGTCGTCCGCGGTGACGTCGCGGTGCGTGAGCATGCGGACCTTGCCCGCCACCACCGAGACCAGCAGGCCCTCGTCGCGGAGGCGGCCCGCCACCTCCAGCGCCGTGCCCCCCGCCGGGGCGGGGTCGACGAACACGATGTTGGTCTCGACGGAGCCGGGGTCCAGGGAGCCCGGGAAGGCCTCGGCGATCCCCTCGGCCAGGCGCCGGGCGTTGGCGTGGTCTTCGTGGAGCCGGCCGGGCCCCTCGTCGAGGGCCACCAGCGCCGCGGCGGCGATCACGCCCGCCTGGCGCCACGCCCCGGCGAGCTGCACGCGCACCCGGCGGGCCTCCTCGATCAGGTCCGCCGGCCCGCACAGGATCGAGCCGATCGGGGCGCCCAGGCCCTTGGAGAAGCAGAACATCAGCGCGTCGACCTCGGCGGCGTAGTCGCGGACCGGCACCCCGGACGCCGCCGAGGCGTTCCAGATCCGCGCCCCGTCCATGTACAGCGGGAGCCCGGCCTCGCTGGCCACCCGGCGGATCCCGCGCAGCGACTGCAGCGGCAGGACCGTGCCGCCGCCGACCTGATGGGTGTTCTCCACGGCGATCAGGTCCACGACCCGGAAGCCGATGGGGTCCATCTCCGGCGACAGGGCGCCGGCCACCAGCTCGGGCGTCAGCAGGCCGCGGGGCGCGGCCACCGGGCGGTAGGTGACCCCCGACAGCGTGGCCGCGCTGATCTTCTCGACGGTGATGAGGTGGGCGGTGGCCTCGGCGACGACCTCGTGCCCGGTCCGGACCAGCGTCCGGAGGGCGATCTGGTTGGCCATGGTGCCCGTGACGGTGTAGAGCGCGGCCTCCTTGCCGGTGGCCTCGGCGGACCGGTCCTGGAGCCGCCGCACGGTGGGGTCGGCGCCGATCGCGTCGTCGTCGACCTCGGCCTCCGCCATGGCCCGGCGCATGGCCGGGCTCGGCCGGGTCACCGTGTCGGAACGGAGGTCGATCACCCGTTCAGCCTACGGGAGCCCGCCGGCGACCGCTCAAGCGAGGAGCTCCGGCGCCCGATGAGAACGGGGACGAGATGGACGGAACGGACTGCCGCCGCTGCGGGGCGCGCAACGCACCCGACGCCGAGTTCTGCTGGCAGTGCTACACGCCGTTCGCCGGGGGCAGACGGGTGGCCGCCGCGGCGGTCGGGCCGGCGGCCCCGCTGGCGCTCGGGCCCGCGCGGCCGCGCCCGTCCTCCTCCGGCATCCCGCTGCGGCCGATCGCCTGGACCGTCGCGCTGGTCGTCGCGGTGGCCGGCGGGTGGCTGGCGTGGACGGCGATGAGCGGGGGATTCGATTTCCCCGCGTCCGTGGGCGGCTTCGAGCGGATCGAATCGGACGAGGCGCAGCAGGTCCAGGAGATGCTGGACGCCGTGGGAGGCATCGCCGATATGGAGATGGAGGCGGCGTTCTACGGGGCCGGCGGCCAGCCGGTCTACGCCGTGATGGCCGTCGACCCGCCCGAGGGCATGCCGGACGACGAGCTCGTGAGCTCCCTGGGCGGCGGCACCGCGCCGGACCCGGCTGGCATGCGGTGCCTGCCGTTCGCCGACGTGGGCTCGGCCTGCGTGTGGGCCGCGGACGAGCGCTTCATGGCCGTCCAGGGCTACGGGGTCGCGGTGGAGCAGCTCCAGCCGGTGGCCGAGGGCGTCCGGGCGGAGACGGCATGACCGCTCAGCCCGAGGCCTCCTCCTCCTCGCGCTCCAGGTACTCGTCGACCACGCCGATCGTCAGCCGGCGCCTGCACACCGGGCACACGTAGTGCGTGGGGCGCTCTTCCTCGGGCTCGACGGGGAAGGGGACGATGTCTTCGCCGCAGAACGGGCACCGCACCGTGGCCATCGCCAGCGAACTCTACCGGCCGGCGGGCTAGCCGAAGAACACCTCGGCCAGGTGGTACAGCTCGTCCGGCACCAGCTTGAGCTCGGCCACGGCCTCGTCGAGCGCGACGTCTTCGATCGCGTTGCCGCGGAGCGCCACCATCCGGCCCCACCGGGCGCTCGAAGCCAGGTCCACGGCGGCCACCCCGAACCGCGTGGCCAGCACGCGGTCCCACGCCGTCGGGCTCCCGCCCCGCTGCACGTGGCCGAGGATCGTCACCCGGGTCTCGAACCCGATCCGCCGCTGGATCTCCGCGGCGATGCGGTTGGAGACGCCGCCGAGCCGGGGGCGGCCGAACTCGTCTCGCTCGTATGCCGGCAGGTCCATGGTCCCCTCCCGCGGGACGGCCCCCTCGGCCACGACGACGATCGAGAACAGGTGACCCCGACCGTGCCGGTGCCGCAGGTGGCTGCAGACCTCCTCGATGTCGAAGGGGTGCTCGGGGATCAGGATCACGTCGGCCCCCCCGGCCAGCCCCGAGTACAGCCCGATCCACCCGGCGTGGCGGCCCATGACCTCCAGGACCATGACCCGGTTGTGGCTCTCGGCCGTGGTGTGGAGGCGGTCGATGGCGTCGGTGGCGATCTGGACGGCCGTGTCGAACCCGAACGTGTAGTCGGTGGCCGCCAGGTCGTTGTCGATGGTCTTCGGGACGCCCACGATGTTGAGGCCCTCGGCGGCCAGCTTGGCGGCGCCGGCCAGCGTGCCCTCGCCCCCGATGACGATCAGCCCCTCGATCCGGTACGCGGTGAGGTTCTCCCGCAGGAGCTCGATCCCGCCCTCCACCCGGAACGGGTCGACGCGCGAGGTCCCGAGGATCGTCCCGCCCCGGTGGAGGATCCCCCGGGCGCTCTCGGGGGTGAGCTCCATCACGGAGCCTTCCAGCACGCCCCGGTACCCGTTTCGGAAGCCGACGATCACGTCGCCGTAGTGCTCCACGCCCTTGCGGACCACGGCCCGGATGACCGCGTTGAGCCCGGGGCAATCCCCGCCGCCGGTGAGCACTCCGATCCTGGCCAGCCGGTCCTCCTCGCGTCGAGCACGGCCATTCTAGGCTTTCGCCCTCGGGCCAGATTCCGTAGGATGTGCCCCGTTGCGACCGATCGGTAGGCCGTTCGTCGCCCTGCTGGCGGCCACCGTCCTGGTCCCGGGGTTCGCCGGGGCCGCCCCCCAGAAGAGGCCGGTGGACGACCGCCTGAAAGAGGCCCGTGCCGCGCGGGCGGAGGCCCTGGCCACGGCCGAGGCCGCCGCCGAGCGCCTGGCGTCGCTCCGGGCACGCTACGAGGAGCTCGAGGCCCAGGCCGAGCGGGCCGCGGCGCTGATGCTCGATGCCGCGTTCCGCGAGGCCTCGCTCCGGGCCCGCCTGGCCCGGGCCCGCTCGCTGGTGAACGCCCGGGCCAATGCGGCGTACCGCGCCGGTCCCGGCGTGTTCCTCGACGCCCTGCTCGAGTCCCGCAGCCTGGGCGAGGTTCTCAGCAGCCAGGAGATCATCGAGCAGGCGCTGATGGCCGATATCGAGGACGCCGCGCGGGCGCTCGAGGAGCGGGACGCCGCCCGGGCCCTGCGGGCGGGGCTGGAGCGGGCCAAGTCGCAGCTCGTCGCCCAGCAGCGGGAGCTGGGGGCCCTCCAGGCCGAGATGGCCTCAGTCCTGGCCGAGGCCCGCGCGGCCGCGCGGGCCGCCGGGGTCAAGGTCCAGGCGCTGGAGGAGGAGAAAGAGCGCCTGGAGCAGGCCGCGGCGCGCGAGGTGGAGCGGACGGCCCTGCTCCGGGTCGGCGTCGACCAGAGCGACCTGCTGGCGCTCCTCGGCCCGGACGGCGGACGGGGCTGCGACATCCCGTCGGGCCTGGAGCGGACCGGCGATTCGTTCACCGGCCAGGCGTCCTTCTACGGCGACGAGTTCGCCGGGCAGCCGACGGCCACGGGCGCCGCGTTCGTCCCGGAGCTGTTCACCGCCGCCCACCGCACCCTCCCCCTGCCCTCGTTCCTCCACGTCACGTACCGGGGGCGCTGCGCCACCGTGCTCGTGAACGACCGGGGCCCGTACGTCGCGGGCCGGGTGCTCGACCTCTCCGAGGGCGCCGCCCGCTACCTCGGGCTGCCGGGGGTCGACGTGGTGACCGCCGACATCCTGTCGGTCCGCTGACGGGCTCACGCGCCGCGGCGCGTGCGTGGCGCCGCCCAGCCGGAGGCCGGTAGCCTTCCGCGACGTGACGG
>DASZZY010000112.1:0-5389 GCA_036260395.1 Actinomycetota bacterium | reverse complement strand
GCTGGGCGGTCGGCTCCGGCTGGGCGATCGGCTCCGGCTGGGCGGTCGGCTCCGGAGACAGCTGCGGCTGCGCCATGGTGGGCGCGGAGGGCTGCACCCACGCCGGTGGCCAGGGCTCCGCCGCCCCCGCCGGCTCCTCCGACGGCGGGGGCGCGGGTTCGGGCTGAGCCGCCGTCGGCGCGACCGGTTCGGGCTCCGCCGGTGTGGGTGGGCTTGGTGGGGGCTGAGCCCCGACCGCCGGTTCCGTCTGGGCCACCGGCGCGGGCGCCTGCTCGGGCTGGATCGGTGCGGGCGGGGGCTCGGGCGCCGGCTGCCGCTGGATCGGTGCGCTCGGCGGCTGCGGCGCGGCCACGGGAGGCGCGGCCTCCACCGGCGCGGCCACGGGACGCGCGGCCTCCACCGGCGCGGCCACGCGAGGCGCGGCCTCCACCGGGGCGGCCACGGGAGGCGCGGCCTCCACCGGGGCGGGCCCCGACCAGACCGCGCGTTCGTGCAGGTCCTCGCGGGCCGGCGCCTGCGGCGGGCGCTCGAATCCCAACACAGCCGGTTCTCGGCGGCCCCGCCGCCTCCGGAGGCGTCCGCCGCCCTCGTCGTACTGGTAATGGCTGTAGTAGTAGCCGTAGTAGTAGTAGGAGGCCTTCCGCCCCTTCGTCGGGTCGAAGTTGTTCAGGACCGCGCCGATGACCGGGGCGTCGACCTGCTCGAGCTGCTCCCGGGCGTGCACCACCGCGCCGCGCTTGGTCCGCTCGGCGTCGGCAACGAACAGGACCGCATCGACGAACGGCGCGACGGCCAGGGCGTCGGCCACCACGAGGACGGGCGCGGAATCGATGATGACCAGGTCCGCGATCTCACGGAACTGGGCGAGCAGCTGCCCCATGGCATCCGACCCCAGGAGCTCCGCCGGGTTGCCGGGGACGGGGCCGCTCGGGACCAGCCGGAGGTTCTCGTGGCCGACGTCGGCGACGCCCTCCCACGGCTTGATCTCGCCGCTCAGGATCGAGGTCAGCCCCATCTCTTCGACCCGGCCGTCGAAGAACCGGTGGAGGCGGGGCTTGCGGAGGTCGGCGGACAGCAGGATCACGCGCTTCCCGGCCTGGGCCAGCGACACGCCGAGGTTCGCCGCTGTTGCGGTCTTCCCCTCGCCGGCGTGGGCGCTGGTGATCAGGAGCGTCTTCGCTCCGCGCTGGCCGGCTGCGAACAGCAGGCTGGTGCGGAGGGTGCGGTACGCTTCGGACACCCCCGACCGCGGCTCGGTGGCCGTTACCAGCGGCGTGTCGGTCCGCCGCCGCCAGCTCGAGAGGTGCGGGACGATGGCCAGGACCGGCGCCCCCAGGAACCGCTCCAGGTCCATCCGCCCGCGGAGCCGGTCGTCCAGCCGCTCCCGCATGAATGCCACCGCGATCCCCAGGAACAGGCCGACCACCGCAGCGGCCGCGCCGGTGCGCATGTGGTTGGGGCTCGTTGGCGCCGACGGGAGCGTGGCCGGCTCGAGGATCGCGCCGACGGTGGGGGGCGGCTGGGCGGAGATCGCCCCGAGCTGGGTCTGGAGCGCTCCGATCTGCCCAACCGTGGTATTGATCTGAGCCTGGAGGGCCTCCCTCTCAGGATCGTCGAGTGCCAGCCCGGCAAACTCGTTCTGCAGCCGGTCCAGACGCTTCTGAAGGCCGGCGATCTGCTTGCTCAGGCCTTCCTGCTGCTTCGCCCGCTCCAGCCTCAGCCCCTCCTGGCGATGCTCCAGGTAGGCGTCCGCGAAGGCCCGGGCCCGCTGTTGGGCTTCGAGCGCGCGCGGGCTGACGTAGTTCACGACCATGACCGAGCTCTCGGGCTGGATCTCCACCGAGAGGCCCGACTGGAGCGCGCGGGCGTCCGGCGGGAGGTCCAGGTCTGCCGCCACGTCCTCGGCCACGTCGCTGGACCGGAGGATCTCTCCCTCGGTCTGAAGCGGCAGCGTCGATCCACCGCCGCCGCCACCCGCGGCGCCGGGGACGGTGCTCGACGTGCTCGTGCCCTGCATCAGGATCCGGACCGTCGACTGGTACAACTCGACCTGGCGGAACGAGTACAGGAGGGCGCCGCCCAGGACCAGGATCGCCACGAGGAGCACCGACCACTTCCGCAGCCACAGGATCGTGAGGTACTCCCGGAGGGGGCTGCGCGCGTCCCCCGAAACGTGATCGGATTGTCCGTTCATGAGATCCGCAACCCCTCCGGCGCCCCGTCCCCTTGCCCGTCCGTCGGCCGGGGTCGTCGCCTCGTTCGCTGAACCCTGATCAGGCCACCGCCCAACCGCAGGACTTTAGCACAGGGGTCCCGCCGAACCGTCCCTCTCAGGCCGCTCCGAGCGAATCCGACACCGAGCGGAGCAGGCGCGGGGCCGCACCCGCGGGCTGGACAGCGTCCCTCCGCTGTGCTACGAGCGTCGGGTGGACTTCTCGCTGAGCCCCGACCAGCGCCGGCTCCGGGAGGAGATGGTGCGCTTCGCCCGGCAGGAGCTCAACGAGGACCTGCTGCGGCGGGACGGCGCCAAGGAGTTCTCGCGGGAGGCCTGGGAGCGGTGCGCGAAGGTCGGGATCCTCGGGCTCCCGGTACCAGAGGCGTACGGGGGGAGCGGGGCCGACCCCCTGACGGTCATGGTCGTGATGGAGGCCCTGGGCTACGGATGCCGGGACAACGGCCTGCTGTTCTCGCTGAACGCCCAGATGTGGTCGTGCGAGCTCCCGCTGGTGAAGTTCGGGACCGAGGAACAGAAGGCCCGCTACCTGCCCGGCCTGTGCGACGGGACGCTGATCGGCGTCCAGGCCATGACCGAGCCCGAGTCGGGCTCCGACGCCTTCGCCCTGGCTACCACGGCGCGCAAGGAAGGCGACCGCTACATCCTGAACGGCTCCAAGACCTTCATCACCAACGCCCCGGTGGCCGATGTGTTCGTGGTCTTCGCCACCATCGACCGGGCCGCCGGGCTGCCCGGCATCTGCGCGTTCCTCGTCGATCGGGGGTCGGCGGGGCTCTCGGTCACCGGGCCGGTCGAGAAGATGGGGCTGCGGACCTCCCCGATGGGGGACGTGTTCTTCTCGGACTGCGAGGTGCCGGAGGCCAACCTGCTGGGCGGGCCCGGCTCCGGCATGGCGCTGTTCTCCACGTCGATGAACTGGGAGCGGGCCTGCATCCTGGCCCCGGCCGTGGGGACGATGGAGCGCCAGCTGGAGGAGGCGGTCCGCTACGCTCGCGAGCGCAAGCAGTACGGGCAACAGATCGGCAAGTTCCAGGCGGTCTCCCACCGCATCGTCGACATGAAGCTCCGGCTGGAGACCGCCCGCCTCCTCCTGTACCGGCTGGGGTGGCGGATGGGGCGGGGGCGGGTGCCGCCGATGGACGCCGCGATCGTGAAGCTCTACCTCAGCGAGTCCCTGGTGGCCTCGGGCCTCGACGCGATCCAGATCCACGGCGGGTCGGGCTACATGACCGAGTCCGAGATCGAGCGGGACCTCCGCGACGCGATCGGGAGCCGCATCTACTCCGGGACCTCGGAGATCCAGCGGAACATCATCGCCGGCCAGCTCGGGCTGTGAGGCGGGTGGCGACCGGGACGATTGCGACGCTCCGCCCACCTCCGTACAATCGTGCGGTTGTGCGGCGCTGCTCCGACCAACCCGCGAGCCGGGGGCCCCGCGACGCGCAACGAGGCGTGGCCGGCTCAGCCGGACGCCGACCGGGGAGGGGGGTGGATGAGGACCAAGAAGCGTAAGTGGCCACAGCGCCTGCTGGCCTGGGCACGACGGGACGTCGTCCTCGTCCTCCTCGACCTGGCCGTGGTCATCATGTCGTTCATGTTCGCCCTCGTGCTCCGGTTCGAGGGCGAGGTCCCCGAGGGCTACTGGAACGCGTTCTGGATCTTCGTGCCGGGGGCCGCGCTGGCCTACGCGTACATCAACTTCTCGTTCGGGCTCTACGGGCAGATGTGGCGGTACGCCAGCATCCGCGAGGCGCGCCGGCTCCTCCTGGCCGGCCTGGTCGTGACCGGGTTCGTCCTGGCGTCCTCCGAGCTCCTCGGGGGCCAGGACCCCCGCCTGCCGTTCTCCCACGACCTCGGCGAGCGGGTCCTGCCGCTCTCGGTCGCGGTGCTCGGCGGCGTCATGTCCCTGCTGGGGTTCGGGGCCATCCGGTTCCAAAGCCGGCTGTTCGGGTTCCAGCGCCGGATCGCCGCCGAGAGCCAGAAGCGCGTGCTGCTGTTCGGGGCCGGCGACGCGGGGGCCATGGTGGCCCGCGACATCCTCCGCCACCCCGAGCTCGGCCTGAAGCCGGTGGGGTTCGTCGACGACGACCGGCGCAAGATCGGGCGGACGCTGCACGGCATCAAGGTGATCGGCCCGCGGACGGCCATCCCCCAGCTCGTCGAGGGCCGCCACATCAACCAGGTGCTGATGACGATCCCCTCGGCCACCAGCGAGCTGGTCCGGGAGGTCGCCGAGGTGTGTGAGCGGGCGGCCGTCCCGCTGCGGGTGCTGCCGTCGGTGAAGGAGATCGTCGGGGGGCGGGTCTCCGCGCGCGACATCCGCGACCTTCGGATCGAGGACCTGCTGGGCCGGCAGATGGTCCAGACCGACCTCCAGGCGGTCCGCGAGATCCTTCGCGGCCGGCGGGTGCTGGTCACGGGCGCGGGCGGCTCCATCGGCTCCGAGATCGTCCGGCAGGTGGCCGCCTTCGGGCCGTCGGAGCTGCTGGCCCTCGACCACGACGAGATCCACCTGCACGAGCTGGTGACCGACGTGGACGGCGGCGTCCGCCCGGTGCTGGCGGACGTCCGCGACGCCTGGCGGATCGACGACCTGTTCGAGGAGCTGCGGCCCCAGGTCGTGTTCCACGCCGCGGCGCACAAGCACCTTCCGCTGCTCGAGCACCACGCCGGCGAGGGCCTCCGGACGAACGTCCTCGGCACGGCGAACCTGGCGCGCGCCGCGGTGCGGGCCGGCGTGGAGCGGTTCGTGCTGATCTCCACGGACAAGGCCGTCCGCCCCACGAGCGTCATGGGGGCCTCCAAGTGGTTCGCCGAGCAGGTCGTCCGCAGCCACGACGGACGCGGGTGCATCTTCAGCGCGGTCCGGTTCGGCAACGTGGTGGGGAGCCGGGGCGGCGTGATCCAGACGTTCCTGCGGCAGATCGAGCACGGCGGCCCGGTGACGGTCACCGACGCCGGGATGGCGCGCTACTTCATGAGCATCGAGGAGGCGGTCCAGCTCGTCCTCCAGGCGGCGGCCCTGGCCGAGGGGGGCGAGGTGTTCACGCTCGAGATGGGCGAGCCCATGAAGATCATGGACCTCGCCCGGCGGGTGATCCGGCTGGCGGGCCAGGTGCCCGAGCGCGACGTGCCGATCACGATGGTCGGGCC
>DASZZY010000111.1:0-10370 GCA_036260395.1 Actinomycetota bacterium | reverse complement strand
CCCGGGCCGCCCTCCCAGACGAGGTCATCGTCCACTCCTGGTCCAGCACCGTGATCCGGGCCCTGGAGGGCGCCGGCGTCCGCGCCTGGTGCGCCCGCTCGGAGCCCGGGGGGGAGGGGGTCCGGACGGCGCGCCGGCTCTCGGCCTCGGGGACGGCGGCCACCGCCGTCTCCGACGAGGAGGCCGTCGACCGGGCGGCCGCCGGCGGGACGGTGCTGGCCGGCGCGGACGCCGTCGGCCCGGGCGGGGCCATCAACAAGGTCGGCACCGGGACCCTGGCCGCCGCGGCGAGCGCCGGCGGCGGACGGGCGTTCCTGGTGGTCGGAGACGCGAAGTTCGTGGCCACCGACCTCCCCGCCCGGCGGCCGTTCGAGCGGGTCCCGCTCCGCGCGCTCACCGCCGTGATCACCGGAGACGGGCCCCTCGACCCCGACGCCGCCGGCCGCCTGGCGCGCCGCTTCCCGCTCCACCCGCTCCTCGAGCGGGAGCTGGCCGCGCTCCGCTGAGGCCGCCGCGGACCGATCCGAATCCCCGGCGGTACGATGGCGAGCCGATGGCCGCCGCGCCCGAGACCTGCTACCGGCACCCCGGCGAGGAGACCGGCGTGCACTGCACGCGCTGCGGCCGGCCGATCTGCCCGGCCTGCATGACGGTGGCTCCGGTGGGCCACCACTGCCCGGAGTGCGTGGCCCAGGGCAGGCGGCAGGCTCGCCGGCGCCCCATCACCCTCCGCCGCCCGCGCTCGGCCACCACGGTGATCCTGGGGATCAACGTCGCGGTGTTCGTCGCCGAGATGGCCCTCGGCGGGGCCACCGACATCGGCGTCCTGGTCCGCATGGGCGCCATGGTCCCGGTCCTGGTCGCCGGGGGGGAGTACTGGCGCCTGCTGACCGCGATGTTCCTCCACGTCGGGATCTTCCACCTGGCGCTGAACTCGCTGGGGCTCTACATCTTCGGGAGCCTGGTGGAGGGCGTCCTGGGCAGCGGGCGGTTCATCGCCGTGTACCTCGTCTCGGGCCTGTGCGCCAGCGCCGCCTCGTTCGCGTTCGGCGATCCGGTGACCGCGGCGGCGGGGGCGTCCGGGGCGATCTTCGGCCTGCTCGGCGCGTGGCTGGCGTACAACGTCCGGCGCCGCTCGCTCGGGCTGGCGCGCTCGAACATCCAGGGGGCGCTCATGCTGATCGCCTTGAACCTCGTGTTCGGGTTCACCGTCCCGGGGATCGACAACACGGCGCACCTCGGCGGACTGGCCGCCGGCGTGGTGGCCGGCTTCGCCGTGGAGGGGTTCGGCCCCCGGCGCATGCGGCCCGCGACGCAAGTGGCGGGCCTGGCGGCCCTGGTCGTCGCCGCGTCGGCGGTCACCGCCTGGCGGGTCGCGGAGCTCGCCCCGTTGATCGGAGCGTGACGGGCCCGCTACCTAGCGGGCGTTGCGCGACGTTCACCCTGGCCGGAACGGCGGGAGGCCGTCGCCCGGCCACGAGAGCGCCTCGGCCGCCACGTCGGCCGCCGCCGCGAGCTTGGCGCCCACGCGGTTCCATCCCTCGCGGTCCCACGACTCCACGACGTCGTCGACCCGCCCGTCCCGGAGCAGGAACAGCGTGGGCACCGTCCGGACCCCGTAGGCGTCCGAGACCTCGTGGGGCTCCGCGTCGGACAGCGAGGGGAACGAGGTCCCGTAGGAAGCCTCGAAGCCGCGGACCCGCTCCGGCGGGTCCTGGGCCACGGCCACGAGCAGCTCGCCGACGGCCCGGTACAGCCGTTCGGCGACCGGGGCCGCCATCTGGCAGGTCGGGCAGCTGACCTTGTAGAAGAGGAGCCCCCGCAGGCCGTCGGCTCCGCCGGCGGCGGCCACCGGTGGCGCGGGGCTGCCGGGAGGGAGTGGCGTCATGCCCCCAGGCTATCGGAGGTCGCCCCTTCCGTTCGGCGGCCGCCGAGGCGGTTCAGGGGTCGCCGATGCCGTAGACCGCCCCGCCGCGGGCCCCGACGTAGACCATGCCCTTCCACACCGCGGGCGTGGACTCGACGCATCCCTCGAGCTGGACCGACCAGAGCGGTCGCGGGCGGCCCGAGAGCGGGTTCTCCTTCAGCCGGTAGGCCCGGACGGCGCCGGAGCAGTCCGCGACGACCAGCACGCCGTCGACGACCACCGGCGAGGGCCACGTCGGCGGCGCCAGCTCGAGCTCCCACCGCACCGCACCGGTCCTGCGGTGGACCCCCAGGATGCGGCCGCTGTTCGTGGCGGCGATGACGGCGTTCCGGTACAGCCCCGGCGTGGCCCACAGGCCGCCGCCGGGGACGTCCACGGACCACACCAGGGGGTCGGCCGCCGCGGATGGGTCCAGCTTCAGGAGCTGGCCGACGTCCTCGCCCCGGGCGTTGAACCGTTCCTGCTCCGCGGCCACGTACAGGAACCCGTCGCGGTCGATCACCACCGAGGCGTCGACGTCCTCTCCCGTCCAGAAGCGGAACACCCGCCGGTAGCGGTCGCCGCCGTCGAGCACGTCGGCGATGTCCCACCCCTGCACCAGGCCGCCGGAGTTGGCGAAGTAGACCACGCCGCGGTCCTCGTCGAACGCCACCGAGTTCTCGATCGAGACCTGATCGTCAGCGAGATCGGCGAACAGGCGGTCGTCGAAGCCGGGGACCATCATGCGGATCTCGGGGTCGACCGTCACCCTGCCCGCCTCGTCGTAGCCGCGGTTCAGCTCGACGACGTAGAACCACGAGTTCTCGCCGCCCTCGAGCAGGTGGCCGTCGACGATCAGTGGCGAGCCGTCCCAATCGTCGTTCCACACGGGGTCGGGCGCCGAGTCGGCGGAGAGCCGCCACAGCTCGACCGGCCGGCTCCCCCGGTCGAGCGCCAGGATCCGCAGATGGTCGTCCCGGGACCCCGTGTAGAGCAGGGGGTAGCCGTCGGGATCGGAGGTCACGGTCCCCTTGATGATGTCGCCGGTGACGAACGGCTCCATGAGCTCGCGCCCGGTCCGCCCGTGGACGACGTGGACGGCACGGTCGTAGGCCCCGAACCGAACCTCGACCGGGCCTTCGGGCGGGTCGACGACGTTCGGCTGGCCGGTCCAGCCGGTGCCGCACCAGAGCCGCGTCCCCTCGGCGTCCGCCGATCGCGAGCACATCCCGCCGGTCGGGGGGAACCGCCATAGCACCTCGGGGTCGGAGGGGACCGGCCCCTCGCCGTAGTAGGTCCGCGTGGCGTTGCCCCGGAACGTCGTGAGCCCCTCGAACGTCCGGTTGATCGGTTCCGGCGACGGGAACGGGTCGGGCGACGGCCGAGGTGGGTCCTGGCCGGGCGAGGGGTGAGCGAGCGGGCCGTCTCCGGCCGGAGGGCCGCTGCGGGCGTCGCCCCACACGCCGACGCGCCAGGCGGCCGCGGCCCCGGACGCCGCCAGGAGCGCCACGACGAGCGCCGCGAAGCCGGCCCGGCGGCGCCGCGGGACGCGGGTCAGCCTCGCGGAGCGGCCGATCACCGCTCGATCGTACGACGGGGGTCGGCTCAGCGAGCCCGAGCGGCCCGGCGGCTCTCGGTGGGCAGGAGCACCCGGAACGAGGCGCCACCGCCCTCGCGGTCCTGGACCCAGGCCCGGCCGCCGTGCAGCTCCGCGAAGCGGGCCACCAGCGACAGCCCGATCCCGGTCCCCGGCGAGTGTGAGGGCGAGGCGGAGCCCTGCCGGAACGGCTCGAAGATCGTGTCGCGCTCGCGCTCGGGGACGCCGGGGCCGGCGTCCTCGACGGCCACCACGACCCCCTCGCCCTCGTCCCACAGCCGCACCCACAGCGGCGTCCCCGACGGGGTGTGCCGGACGGAGTTCACGACGAGGTTCTCGATGATCCGCTCCACCTTGGCCGGGTCCACCCACGCCACGCGGCTGGGCGCGTCCATCCGGACCGGGCGGCCTCGGAGGTCGGACTCGGCGATCACCCGCTCGACGAGGGCCCGCAAGTCGGTCGGTCGCCGGTGCGGCTCCAGCACGCCCCGCATCAGCCGGTCGAGGTCCAGCAGGTCCGTGAGGAGCCGTTCGAGCTTCCTCGCGTTCGTCACGAGCATCTCGAGCATCTCGCGCTCCTCCACCGGCGAGGCGTTGAGGTCCGGCCGCGAGAGCGTCAGGGCGAACCCGAGGACCGAGGTCAGCGGCGTGCGCAGGTCGTGGGAGACGGCCTCCAGGAAGGCGTTCTTCATCTCATCGAGGGCCCGGAGGTGCTCGGCGGCCTCGCGCTCCCGCTCGTACGAGCGAGCGTTGTGCAGCGCCAGCGAGGCCAGCTCGGCGAACCACTCCAGGAGCTGGATCTCCTCGGCGGTGAAGCTCCGGCCGTCCTCCATGCGGACCACGCCGATCACGCCGACCACCTCGCCGTCGGATCGGAGCGGGACGCCGGCCACGGCCCGGATCCGTACCGGGTCGAACTGCGGCCGCCGGCCGGACCACCCGCGGTAGTCCTCGACGGTCATGGTCTCGCCGCGCTCCCAGACCCGTCCGGCCAGGCCCTCGCCGCGGCCGACGCGCAGCCCGAGGTATTCGCCGCCCATGGCGCCGATCCCCACGCGGGCCACCATCGCGTCGCCGGGTGGCTCGACCACGTAGGCGTAGCCGTGCTCCGTCCCGACCAGCGCGGCCGCGCGCGAGACGATGTCCTGGAGCAGCTCGGTGGGGTCCAGGCGCTCGATCAGCGCCAACGCGGTCCGGTGGAGCGCCTCGAGCTGGGCGTTCCGGCGCCGGAGGACGTCCTCCGACTCGGTCCGCTCGGTGACGTCCTGGCCGGTCCCCGTCATCCGGACCACCCGGCCGTCGTCGTCGAGGAGGGCCCGGCCGTTGGCGTGCACCGTCCGGACGGTGCCGTCCGGCCGCACGACGCGATGGTCGAAGCTGAACTCGCCGCCCCCCGACCAGGCGGCCGTCACTGCGGCGTGGACGCGGTCGCGGTCGTCGGGATGGATGCGGTCCAGGTACGACTCGTAGGTCGCCGCGAACTCCTGCGGGCCGAGCCCGAAGATCCGGTACAGCTCGTCGGACCACGTCACGACGTTCGCCGGGATGTCCCACTCCCAGCTGCCGATGTGGGCGATGTGCTGGGCCTCGGCCAGCTGCGCCTCGCGACGCCGGAGCGCCTCCTCAGCGCGGCGGCGCTCGGCGAGCTCCTGCCGGGCGGCCCGGTACAGGCCGGCGTTGTGGATCGCTAGCGCCGCGAGCTTGCCGAACCGCTCCAGGAGCCCGATCTCGGAGGCCGTGAACGACCGGCCGGGCTCCAGCCGGGCCACGCCGATCACCCCGATCACCCGGCCCTCCGCATGGAGCGGGGTGCCGGTGACGGCCCGCAGCGGCACCTCGTCGAACGCGGGCAGGCGGCCGCCCCACGTGCGGTAGTCGTCGACGGTCAGCGTCCGCCCGTCGTCCCACACGCGACCGGCGAGCCCGTCGCCCCGGCGGATGCGGGTCCCCTTCCACCGGTCGCCGACGCGGCCGGTGCCCACGCGCATGACCATCTCCCCCGACCCCGGCTCGAGCACGTAGAGGTAGCCGTGCTCGGTGTCGACCAGCTCCGCCGCCCTGGCCACCACCGACCTGAGCAGCGGCTCGAGGTCGAGCCCCTCGAGGAGCCCGAGCGTCGTCTGATGCAGGACCTCGAGCTCGTCGTTGCGCCGGTGAAGCTCCTCCTCGGCCCGGCCCCGTTCGACGAGCTCGTCCTGGAGCCTGGAGTAGAGGCGGGCGTTGTGGAGGGCCAGCGAGGCCAGGTCCCCGAGCCGCTGGAGGATCCGCAGCTCGTCCTCGGTGAAGGGGCGGTCGTCCTGCATGCGGGCCACGCCGATGATCCCGACGACCTCGCCGCCGGAGCGGAGCGGCGTGGCGGCCATCGGTCCCAGCTCGGCCCCGTCGAACTCCCGCATCCGGCTGGGCCAGGCGGCGTACCGCTCGACCGCCACCGCCCTGCCGCGCTCCCAGACCAGCGCGTCCAGCCCCAGCCCGCGGTCCTGCCGGAACCCGATCCATCCCTCGAACAGGCCACTCCCGACCCGAACCACGATCTCCCCGGTCCGCTCGTCGAGCACCGACAGCCAGGCGTGCGGCGTGGACATCACCTCGCTGGCGCGCCCGACTGCGCCGTCCAGGATCGTGCCGGGCTCCAGCCCGGAGACCAGATCGAGCGCCGTGGCGCTGAGCGCCTCGAGCTCCTCGTTCCGACGGCGCAGCTGGGCCTCGGCGCGGTGGCGCTCGCCCACCTCCCGGGCGATCCCGAGGACGCCGACGGGCTCGCCGTCGCGGTGGATCAGCGTGAGCGACACCTCTACCGGCACCCGGTTGCCCCGGCTCGTGAGGACATCGAGCTCGTGGCGGGCGGGGATCTTCCGGGCGACGTCGCGATCCGGCAGCAGCGCCGCCGCGGCCAGGAGCTGGCGGACGACGTTCCGGTCGGACGGAGCGACCAGCTCGGCGGCGTTCATGGCGCGGATCTGGCCTCGGGCGAACCCCGTCAGGCGCTCGCCGGCCCGGTTGATCGAGGTGAAGTTCCCCGAGAGGTCGGTGGTGAACATCGCGTCCGAGGCCCGCTCGAACAGATCCGCGAGCCCCTCGGTGGCGCCCGGGGCCCGGCTCGGGTCGGCCACCCCTCCGCCCGGGCGGCGGCCGGCGTCCCCCGAGCTCGGGGCCCGGGGCGCCCTGGACGGCAGGGTGCCGGTGGGACGAACGTCCATGTCGCTGAGCAGCCTCCTCTCGGGCGCGCCTAGATCGACTATCGGTCGCCGGCCGGCGCGGCGTTGATAGTCATTTCGGGCTAACTTCGCCCGCGGCGGCCGCCAGCAGCCGCTGGGAGGTACGCTCCCAGGTCCACTCGCTGGCCACGTGGCCCCGGACGGCGGCCCGGATCCGGCCGGCCTCAGCGGGGGGCAGCTCGAGCAGGCGCCGGAGGGCGTCCGCCAGCCGCCGCGTCGCCCCCGGCCCCGGCGCGAACGAGAGGGCGTCCGGGAAACCCGCGGCCCGCTCCAGTGCCCGGGCCACCTCCGCCAGGGCGGAGTGGCGGGCCACCAGCGGCAGGGCGCCCGCCGCCGCCCCCTCGGCGGCGACCATCCCGAACGCCTCGTCGAGCGTGGACGGGACGACCAGCACGTCGAGGCCCGCCACGACCGCGGGCGCATAGCGGTGATCGAGCCGGCCGGTGAAGGCCACCCGGCCGGCGATGCCGCGCGCGCCGGCGACCTCGTCCGGGGACAGCTCGAGCTTCATCGGCGAGGCCTCCGCCAGCCACCGGGCCGCCTCGCCGTCGCCGCGATCGAGCGCCACGGCCAGCGCCGCGATCCACTCCCGGAACCCCCCGAAGCCCACGAGCACCAGCCGGGCGTCCGGCGGGAGGAGCGCGAAGGCCTCCACGAGCCGCTCGACGCCCTTCTCCGGGATCAGCTTGCCCAGGTAGCCGACCAGCGGGCCCCGGTGCCCGGCCAGCGCGCGGAGGCGGCGGGCGGCCCCAGGATCGGGCGCCCCCTGGTCGTAGGAGGCGGCCAGCGCGTGGAGGCCCGCGGCGTCCCGGGCCGCCAGCAGGCCGGCCACGCGGTCGTCGGTCGAGGTCGGGCGGCCGCGCCGGCGGTCGGGGTCGGCCTCGAGCCGCTCGGCGGCCCGCGCCAGGGCGTCCTCGCGCGGCCGGGGGCGCCACCGGTCGATCTCCACCCCCGGCGGCACCACCCGGGTCCTGCCCTCGGCCTCGGGCGCCAGCTGGACGGTCCGCCGGAGGACGTCCTCGCTGGCGCCCACCGCCAGTGCGGCCCCGCCGAGCCCCTCCCTGGCCAGCTCTCGGTAGCGGCGGTCGAGGCGGATCGCGTACTCCAGGTCGCTGCCGTGGATCTTGGCCACGTACCGGGCGCCGTCGAGGGCCCGGCGGGCCACGACCGCGCCGGGGATCGCGTGGCCGGCGACCACGGCGTCCGGGCGGTGCCACGCCACGGCGGCCCGGAGCGCGGCCACGTTGCGGTCGAGGTACGCGGCCAGCTCGTCGTCGGTCAGGTCGACGAAGCGCTTGACGGCGAACCCCTCGTACTCGTCGTACACGAATACCGGCAGCAGCCGCCCGATGGCCGGGCGCAGGCACACGACGCGGCCGGTGGCGGGCCGGGCCGGGGTGGGCGCCAGCTCCGACACCCCCCGGGCGTCGACAGTCCCCGAGGCGTCGACGAACTCGAACCGCTCGGGCCGCGGCTGCTGGCACAGCAGCGCGACGTCGTGCCCCTGCCGGCGCCACTCCGCCGCTACCCGGGCCGCGTAGACGTTGGACCCGGTTCCTTCCAGGAGCCAGCCGTGCCAGGCTAGGATGCGCATCGGCGAGGCAGTCTAGCCGTGCGGCCGGTGCGCCCAGCCGCCGCTGGGGAGGGATTCCCGCGCCCGAGGACGAACACCCACACGGAGAGCCGATGGCCGGACCGCCCCCCGAGACGCCTCCCGGTCCGGCCGCGCCGTCGACCGGGGCCGCGCCGGCCGGCGCCGACGGGATGCGGGCGCCGGCGAGCTGGGGCGCCACGGCGCGCGATCCCGGCGAGGCCGCGTCGTCCCGCCTCGAGGACATCCTCCGGGCCGAGCGGTCGATGCTCATCGTCCGCTCGGCCGGCGTGGTCTTCGCGGTCGGGCAGGTCCTCGCCTACCGGGAGCTGCCGTACCCGCCGGGCACCAAGGGCACCGCGCTGGGGCTGGCCGCGGCGCTGGCCGTGGCCAACCTCGTCATCTGGGGCGTGTACCGGCGGATCCGGACCCTCCGGGGGGCCCGGACGCTGGCGGTCGGCAGCCTGGCCACCGACATCCTGGTCGCGTCCGGGTTCGTCTGGGTGTACGCCTTCGACCCGCTCTCGGCGCTGTGGGCGATCCTCTACATCCTGCCGCTGGAGGGCGCCATCCGGTTCCAGCTGGCCGGCGCGCTGGCCTCCTGGGCGGTGGTCACGGTCCTCTACGCCGCGCGCGAGGTGTGGCGGGTCAACGCCTTCCCCTCGTCGGTCGAGGGCCCGGGGGGCTTCGGCCTCCAGCCCGAGAGCATCTCGTTCCGGATGGGGATCGGGCTCTTGATCGCCCTCGTCGCCGGGCTGATGGCCCGGAACCTGACCCGGGAGCGCGCCCGGCTGTCGTCGGCGCTGGCCGAGCTGTCGCGGATCGACGCGCTGCGCGCCCGGATGGTGGCCGCCCTGGCCCACGACGTCCGGAACCCGCTGACGACGATCCGGGGGACGCTCAAGACGCTGGCCCGGCACCTGGACCGGCTGACGCCGTCGGTGCGGCGCGAGCTCGTCGAGACGGCCGACCGCCAGGCCGGGCGGCTGGAGCGCCTGGCCACCGAGCTGTTGGACCTGGCCCGGATGGAGCAGGGCCGGCTGGACCTGGCCATCGAGAACGTCCGCCTGGAGGAGGTCGTCACCCGGGGGCTCTCGTTCGCGGACCACGACCGCCGGTTCCAGGTGCGCATCGGCGAGGACGTCGCGGTCCGGGCGGACCCCGCGCGGCTCGAGCAGATCGTGGTGAACCTGGTCAGCAACGCCCTCCGGTACGGCAAGGAGCCGTTCGTCGTGGAGGCCGAGGATGCGCCCGACGGGCGCATCTCGCTCTCGATCCGCGACCACGGGCCGGGGGTTCCCGAGGAGCAGCGAGCGTCGCTGTTCGAGCCGTTCCGCACGGAGTCTGACGGCAGTTCCGTGGGCCTCGGGCTGGCCATCGTCAAGGCCCTGGCCGAGGCGCAGGGCGGCGAGGTGAGCTACGAGCCGAACCGCCCTCGGGGCGGCTGCTTCCGGGTCGCGCTGCTGTCGGCCACCGGCGACGGCTGATCCAGGCGCTCCAGGAATCCCCGGACGAGCTCGACGGTGGTCTCGGGTACCTCGAACTGCGGCACGTGCCCGACCCCCGGGAGGATGGCCAGCTCCGCGGCCGGCATCGCCGACGCCAGGAGCTCCCCGAGGCGGGCCGGCACCAGTCGGTCGCGCTCCCCCCACACGATCAGCGTGGAGGCGTCGATGCGCCGGACCCGCTCCCAGAACGGGCCGGCCCGGTCCGCCATCAGGCCCCGGATCGACGACAGCAGCGCGACCCGGGCGCGGCCTGAGCGGTAGATCCTCACAAACTCGTCCGCGCCGGCCTGGTAGGCGTTGCCCGGCAGGCGGTCGGGGTCGGCGAACAGCTGGCGGATCCCGAGCATCACCAGCCGCCGGCGCACCGGCAGCGGCAGCGCGCCGGCCTCCACCGGCAGCAGCCGCAGGAGCCGCGCGTAGTAGGGGAACGGGAGCCCGGCCACGGCGGGGTCCAGCAGCGCCAGGCCCCGGACCCGCCCGGGGGCCCGGGCGGCCACCTCCAGCGCGATGCGGCCGCCCATGGAGTTGCCGACGAGGACGGCGAGCTCCT
>DASZZY010000110.1:0-2238 GCA_036260395.1 Actinomycetota bacterium | reverse complement strand
CACCGCCACCAACCCCTCGAAGTCCCCGTGGATGGGGCGGTGGCCCGGGTCGGCTACGAGCCGGGCGAGTCGACCGGAGGACTCTTCGGCGGCAACTCGAACTGGCGCGGCCCCGTCTGGTTCCCCCTCAACTACCTGGCGATCGAGTCCCTCCGCCGGTTCCACCGCCACCTGGGCGACGACTACACCGTGGAGCTGCCCACCGGTTCGGGCGTGAAAGCCACCCTAGCCGAAGTCGCCGACGAGCTCGGCCGCCGCATCGTGGGCCTCTTCCTCGACGACCCCGAAGGCCGCCGGCCGGTCTTCGGGTCATCGGAGCGGTTCCAGACCGACCCCGGCTGGCACGACCTGCTGCTCTTCTCCGAGTACTTCCACGGCGACACCGGCGCCGGCCTGGGCGCCTCCCACCAGACCGGATGGACCGGACTGGTCGCCGATCTCATCACCTGCCGGGGTCGGCGGACCTGATCCCTCGTTCGGACGTCCACCTCGGAGGATCCGGGCCGGCACGAGCGACGTCCGTTGGGTTTGCGTCGAGGTGGAATGGTCTGGCGCCGTGGCGGGTTCTGTCTCCTGGTCGACATCCCACACGGGTCCATCCCGGGCCAGCCGACCAGCGAGGAGCCAAGCTCTCCGGAAAGGAGACACGCCAGTCGCTGGTCCCGCCGGCTAACCACGGCCACCCTTAATGGTGTGGGAGAGGCGACGTGGGCTTCCCCCCGGATCGTGGAGGGCTCCTGTTAGCTGACTGAGGTTCTCATCGCCCTGGCGGGCGGTGCGACTCGGGGATTCACGCTGCCTCGCTCTCCGGGAGGTTGCCGGCGGCTCGGGCGGCGAGGATGGCCTCGTATTCCATCGGGGACTTCCTCTCACAGGCGCTGTGTCGCCGGACCTGGTTGTAGCGGTCGATGAAGCGGGCGACTTCTCGTCGGGCGTCGGTCTTGGTGGCGAAGTGCTTCTTGCGCAACAGCTCGAATTCCAGGGTGGAGAAGAAGCTTTCCGCCGCCGCGTTGTCCAGGGCCGACCCGACCCGGCCCATGGACTGGGTGATCCCGAGCCGGTCGCACACACCGCGGAACAGCCCGGCGCTGTACTCGCTGCCCCGGTCCGAATGGAAGGTCACGCCTCGGACGTCACCGCCCCGGACGGCGGCGGCCATCTTGATGGCCCCGGCCGCGAGCTCGGCATCATGGTGCTCGCCCAGGGCGAAGCCAGGCAGGCGGCGGGAGGCGAGGTCCTCGACGATGGCCAGGTAGAGCTTGCCTTCGTCGGTGGGAATCTCGGTCAGGTCCCCGCACCACTTCTCGTTGATCACCGTGGCCGAGAACACCCGGCAGATCAGATCGACGATCGGCGGGGCGGCCTTGTCCTGCTTGGTCAGCGACCGGCGCTGCCGCCGGGTGGGGCGGGCCACCAGCTCCTGGCGGACCATGGACGCCTCGACCGTCTTCTTCGACACCCGCCAGCCCCAGGCCCGGAGATCATCCAACACCCGGGGAGACCCGTAGGTGCCGTCCGACTCGTCGAAGGACCGCTTCACCGCCTCGTCCAGCGCCGCCCGGCGCCGCTGCCGGGCGGTCGGCGGCCGGTCCTGCCACTTGTAGAACCACGACGTCGACACCCCCAGCGCCCGGCAGGCAACGGTGTGCGGCACGCCGTGATCGGTCCTCAGGGCGGCGATGAACCCGGCCACCGTCACCGAGTCGCCTCCTTGACCCACAGGACCACCGATCGCTTGAGGACATCACGCTCCATCCGCAGCTCAGCGACCTCCCGCTCGAGCTCCCGCAGACGAGCGCGTTCATCGCCGGTCAGAGCCTGTTCCCCCTCGCCCGACTTCGCCCGCTCCTGGGCCACCCAGTTACCCAGCGTGCCCTCATGGATCCCCAGATCACGAGCGACCTGAGCGATCGGCTTCCGGGCCTCAAGGACGATCCGGACCGCCCCCTCCCGGAACTCCTTGTCGTACTTCCGACGTGTCTCTGGCATGACCCTCTCCTAGATCATGCCTCCACGGAACGGGGGGATGCCCACCTCGTCGCGGTGTGGCTCGAAAGAGGAACGCGCACGGTGATCCCGAATCAGGAGTGCCCACCGCGGACATCGTCTCCGAGCAACGGGAGGGCAATCAGGTGAAGGTGATCATCGGCGTCGATCCCCACAAGGCGCCCCACACGGCGGTGGCGGTCGACGACAGGGAGGACGAACTCGCAAGGGTGACCGTGCGGGCGACGGCCC
>DASZZY010000109.1:0-1772 GCA_036260395.1 Actinomycetota bacterium | reverse complement strand
CCCGAGCAGGCCGCGGCGACCAGCGCGAAGACGATGAGGATCGAGGAGGGGCGGCGGAGCGAGATCAACGACGCAGAAGGGTATCACCCCACCCCAGCGGGTGACGGCGCGCGGCGGGCTCGAACACGGATACCGATATCGGGAACCGATAGGATGTCGAGGATGCGCGACTTCCTTCGTGGCGCCCGGCGGCTCCACATCCTCCACCACGCGTCCGAGGGCGAGATCCATGGGGCGTGGATGGCGGCCGAGCTGGCGCGACACGGGTACCGCATCAGCCCCGGGACCCTGTACCCCACGTTGCACGCCATGGAAGCCGAGGGACTCCTGACGTCTCGCCCCGCGATCGTGGACGGACGCCGCCAACGCCTGTACCGGGCGACCGCGCAGGGGCGGCGGGCGCTGGAGCGGATGCGCCGGGCCCTCCGGGAGCTGGCGCACGAGGTCCTGGGGTGACGCCGCCACGAGGAGCGCGTGGCCCCTTGGGGGAGCTCGCCGGGCTGTTCCTGCGGCTGGGGGCCACGGCGTTCGGCGGCCCCGCCGCGCACATCGCGATGATGCACGACGAGGTCGTGGCGCGGCGGCGATGGCTGAGCGAGCAGGAGTTCCTCGACCTCCTCGGGGCCACCAACCTGATCCCCGGGCCGAACTCCACGGAGATGGCCATCCACGTGGGCCTGGCCCGGGCCCGCTGGCGGGGGCTCGTGGTCGCGGGCGTGTCGTTCATCCTCCCGGCCATGGTGATCGTGCTGGCGCTGGCGTGGGCATACGTGCGATACCGGCGGACCCCGACCGGCGCCGGCCTCCTGTACGGGATCCAGCCGGTCGTGATCGCCATCGTCGCCCAGGCGCTGGTCCGGGTCGGCCGGACGGCCGTGCGGCGCTCGCCGCTGCTGCTGGTGGCCGGGCTCACCGCCCTGGCCCTGTACCTCCTGGGCGTGAACGAGCTGGCGCTCCTGGTCGGGGCGGGCGCGGCCGTGCTGCTCGTCCGGGGCGCGAAGCGCCTCTCCGGGCACGCGTCGTCCGCGGTCCCGCTCCTGCTCGCGGCCTCGCTCCCGTTGGCGGCCTCCCTCCCGTTGGCGGCGGCGTCCGAACGGATCTCCGTCGACCTCGGCCGGCTCTTCCTCCTCTTCCTGAAGTTCGGCGCGGTGATCTACGGCAGCGGGTACGTTCTGCTCGCGTTCCTCCGCGGCGACCTGGTGGAGCGCCTGGGCTGGCTGACGGAACAACAGCTGCTCGACGCGCTGGCTGTGGGCCAGGTGACGCCGGGACCGGTGTTCACGACGGCGACGTTCATCGGCTATCTCCTCGGGGGCGTGGTCGGGGCCCTGGTGACCACGGTAGGGATCTTCCTGCCGGGGTTCCTGTTCGTGGCGGGGCTCCGGCCCTTGATGCGCTTCATGCGGAGGTCGACGTGGACGGGGGACGTCCTGGACGGCGTCAACGTCGGCGCCGTGGGGCTCATGGCCGGCGTGACGTGGCAGCTCGGCCGGCAGGCCATCGTCGACGTCCCCACGGCGGTGCTGGCGGTCGTGGCGGCGGCGGTGCTGTTCCGGTTCCGTCTGAACTCGGGCTGGTTGGTCCTCGGTGGCGCGGCGGTCGGGCTGGCGGTCACGGTCCTCCGCTGATGCTGCGACCCTGATGGTTGCCGGCGACCCGGCCCCCGGCGGTGTGGTTCACTCCACGATCGTGAACGGAGAACCGGGCAGGCGGGCGTTGGAGCGGGAGGTGTACTGGGCGGAGCGAACGGGCGTCCCCGAGCCGTCGCGGGG
>DASZZY010000108.1:0-2075 GCA_036260395.1 Actinomycetota bacterium | reverse complement strand
CCCGCTGCTGCCGCCGCCGCCGCCGGCGGCAGCAGCGGGGGACGCTGCGCCACCACGTCGAACCCCGAGGAGGGCTTCACCGAGGACACGATCAAGATCGGGACGATCCTCCCGCTCTCGGGCGCGCTCCGAACGCTCGGCGAGCGCGTGGCCCGGGTGATGGAGCGGATCACCGAGGAGTACCTGCCGACGATCGACCACATCGAGGGCCCGCTGGCACACCTCAACTGGCGGTGCCCGGAGCGGCCGGGCATCTTCGGCCGCCGCATCGAGCTCGAGATCTTCTCGCTCCAGGCGAACACGCAGGAGGAGGCCCTGGCCGGGATGCGGCGGCTGATCGACGTCGAGAAGGTGTTCCTGGTCCGGGACTGCTACCTCCAGGACAGCCTCATGGGCCCCGCCACCCAGTACCAGAACGCACAGGGCGTCCCCGCGGTGTGGTGCCACTTCGGCGGGATGCCGGTCCCGGAGCTGGCGCCGTGGACGTTCAACCCGGGGATCGATCCGCTCACCCAGGCGGCGATCCACACCGGTTACCTGTTCCAGGAGCTGGGCGTGGAGCGCCTGGCGGTGCTCGCAGACACCAACGACCGCGACACGATCGTCCGGGTCGTGCAGCGGGTAGCCCGGCACTTCGGGCACCCGATCCCCGAGGGATGCATCCAGACGAAACGCTCGCAGGAGGCGCCGAACAGCATGCGGTCTGAGGTCACCGCGATCCGCCGGTGCTACGGCCCGACGACCACGCCCGACGCCGTGTTCGCCGGCGACGGGCTCCAGGCCGTGTTCGGCGCGCTGGAGGCGAAGCGCCAGGGCTGGCGGCCCGCGGACGCCGGCGTCCGGTGGGTGTGCACGAACCCCTCGTGCTGGGTGGTGAGCCTGGCGGAGATCTGCGGGGACGCCTGCGAGGACATGATCACCGACTGCGCCACGCTGCCGTGCGTCCCGTGGGCCGACCCCGCGGAGTACCCGTCCGTCCGGAACCTCCGCGACGTCCACCGCACGGTGTTCCCCGGCGAGCATGCCGACGCCGTGACGTACGGGGTGGTCTCGATCTCCTCCGGGATCGCGCTGTGGCTGACGATGGTGGGCCCCGATCTGTCCCGGGAGAAGTTCCGGCAGACGCTCGAGGGCCTGCGGGACTGGAGCTCGGGCATCGGTCCGGTCATCACCACCGGGCCCGACAACCACTACGGCGGCCAGGCCCAGTGGCTGGTCCGGTTCACCGGCGGGGCGCCGTGGTTCGACGACGTGAGCGGCGACTTCATCACGATCCAGGACGTGGGGGTGCCGGTGTCCCTGACGAGGCTGTGAGCATGCGGCGAGCCTCCGCGGCAGCCCTCGGCGCACTGCTGGCCGGGACGGGGCTCGCCGCCCCCGCCGGGGCGGCGGAGACGCAGGTCTCGTTCTCGATCCGCGAGGCCCGCTCGTACGCCTTCCGGCTGCCGCTCCGGGGCGAGGTCATCATGGCCGCCGGGCTCCGGGACGAGTTCGATCGCTGCGATCCCGAGGAGGACCCCTACCGCTGCGACGAGACCCGGTACAACCACGAGCCGAACTGTCCGCCGGCGGTGGCCGCGGGCACCGAGGGCGTCGTCCCCCGGCCGCGTCCCTCCCCGGGGACGGAGCCGGCGGCAGGCGGGGCCGGCGACCGCCAGGGCGCGGAGGAGGCCCCGGCCCGGACCACCCCCGTCGCGCTGAACGACCTGCTCTCGCTGGCGACGCTGAGCCGCTTCGGGGCCTCGGCGACGGCGGCCGGCCTGGCCTCGTCCTCCTACGTCGACCTCTCCGGGCGGCAGGACCCCGAGGCCCACACGGAGAGCGACGCGTTCACGCCGAACGTCCGCGACTACGAGGAGCGGTGCGCGCCCCGCGACGGGGTCCCCGAGGACTACCTCCACCTGCTCTCGCGGTCCGAGGAGGCGCCGGGCACCTACCACCTAGCCGAGTGCAACGGCCGGGAGTGCACGTTCTTCGGCGGCGCGGCGATCGGCTCGGAGGCCGAGCGGGGGCGGACGATCGTGGACGTGGCCCAGCGCGGGGACCGGGTCGTGGGGCGGATGGAGGCGGTCCTC
>DASZZY010000107.1:0-9604 GCA_036260395.1 Actinomycetota bacterium | reverse complement strand
CGGCGGCTCCTACGTCAGCGACTCGTTCGCGGTGCTGTTCAAGGTGTTCTTCCTCGTCGTGGCGCTGGCCGTGCTGCTGCTGTCGCTGCGCTACTTCCGCGAGGGCCGGTACTTCCAGGGCGAGTACTACTTCCTGCTGCTCTCGTCGTTCCTGGGGATGCTGACGATCTCCTCGTCCCGGGACCTGCTGATGCTGTTCATCTCGCTGGAGCTCGTCACCGCGCCGGCCTGGCTGATGGCCGGCTTCCGCAAGCGCGACCCCCGGTCGAACGAGGCCGCGCTGAAGTTCTTCCTGATCGGCATCCTGTCGACCGCGGTGATGCTCTACGGCATGAGCCTGGTCTACGGCATCACCGGCTCGCTCCGCCTGGACGAGATCGCCCGGGCGCTGGGCGGCGACCCCGAGGCCATCGCGGTGGCCGCGGTCCTCTTCGTCGTCACCGGGTTCGCCTTCAAGGTCTCCTCGGTGCCGTTCCACTTCTGGGCCCCCGACACGTACGAGGGCTCGCCGGTGCCGGTGGCTGCCTTCCTCTCGGTGGCCTCGAAGGCGGCCGGGTTCGCCGGCCTGCTCCAGCTGATGTTCAGCGGGTTCCTGCCGCTGGCCGAGGTGTGGGCCCCGGTGTTCGCCGTCCTCTCGGTGCTGACGATGACGCTCGGCAACCTGGTGGCCATCCAGCAGCGCCAGGTCGTGCGGCTCCTGGCCTACTCCTCGGTGGCCCAGTCGGGGTACATCATGCTGCCGTTCGCCCTGGCGGGGTTCGGCGTGGACCGCGAGGCCTTCGCCGCCGCGGTGCTCTACATCCTCATCTACGGGGTCATGAACCTGGGGGCGTTCGCCGTGGTGGTGGCCCTGGTGCGCGAGGCCCCGGGGGCCATGGTCTCGGACTTCGCGGGCCTGGGACGCCGGGCGCCGGTCCTGGCGCTGTCGATGGCCATGTTCCTGGTATCGCTGGCCGGCCTGCCGCCGCTGGCCGGGTTCTGGGGGAAGCTGTTCATCGTCGGGGCGTCGATCGACGCGGGGCAGTGGTGGCTCGGGGCGATCCTGTTCGTCAACTCGGTGATCAGCCTCTACTACTACGTGGGCATCGTCCGGCAGATGTACCTGATCCCCACCGCGGACGAGCGACCGGTCCGCGCGCCGGCCCTGGTCACCGGCGTGGTGGCCGTGGCGGCGATCGCCGTCCTGGCGGTGGGCGTCTTCCCCGACCTGTTCGCCCGGTTCCCCCCGGGCGCCACGCTGGTCCCCTAGGTGACGCTGCCCCCCGACGGCTTCTCCGCGGGCCCCCGGCGACGGCGCCGTCCGTCTCCGGTGATCGTCGTGCTGCTCGCGGGACTCGTCGCCGCGGCCGCCGTCGCCGTGGCGTGGTTCCTGGAGGCGGACCCGGCCGGGCGGGAGGCGGCCGAGCCGCGCGGCCGCCCCCGGGACGGCCGCCCCGTCGAGCGCGAGCCGGAGCAGGACGACCCGCTGCTCGAGGCCCTGGAGGAGCTGCTCCGGGGAGGGGGCCTCCCGGGGGACGAGGAGCTCGCGGAGTGCGTGGCGGCCGGGGGGCCGCCCGGGCCGGGCGTCCCCACCGCGGGCGGCATCCGGGCCGAGGTCCGGGCCGTGGCCCGGCAGGTCGAGCGCATCCGCGAGCTCCGCTTCGAGGACCGCGTCGAGCCGGAGTTCGTCACGCCCGAGGAGATGGCCCGGCGGGTCCGCCGGCTGTTCGAGGAGGAGTACACCCCGGCGCTGGCCGAGGCCGACCGCCGCATCCTCGGGGCGCTCGGCGCGGTGCCCCGGGACGTCGACCTCCGCGAGCTCCGCGGGCGCGCGCTGGAGGGCCAGGTGGCCGGCTTCTACATCCCCTCCACCGGCGAGCTCGTGGTCCGGTCGAGCGGGGAGGGGCTGGAGCCGCTGGACCGCGTCACGCTGGCCCACGAGCTCGAGCACGCGCTGGCCGACCAGCGCTTCGACCTCCCGATCCCCGAGCGGCTCCGCGTCGGCCACGAGGACGCCGACCTCGCGGGCCTGGCGCTGGTCGAGGGCGACGCGACGCTCACGATGCAGCGCTACGCGCTGGGGCTGCCGTTCGCCGACCAGCTGGCGCTGTTCGATCCCGCCGCGCTCGCCCAGGCGGGAGCGGGGCTCAAGGGGCTGCCCCCGTACCTCCAGCGGGAGCTGCTGTTCCCCTACGAGGGCGGGCTGCGGTTCGTGTGCGCGCTGTTCTCCGCGGGGGGCTGGGACGCCGTGGACGGGGCCTACGCGGAGCCGCCGGCCTCGACCTCGCAGATCCTGTTCCCCGAACGCTACGCCCGCCGCCAGGACCCGGTGGACCCGGCGGACCCCGCCCGTCCCGGCCCGCGGTGGAGCGCGGAGCCGGCCCGGTCGTTCGGCGCGGTGAACCTCCTGTGGCTGTTCGAGGCCCCGGGCGGCGCGCCCCAGCGAGCGGTGGCGGCGCCGCTGCGCTCGGCCGGGGCCTGGGGCGGGGGGGAGGTGCACCTGTGGACCCGCGGGCCGCGGAGCGCCGTGGCCATGGCCCTGGCCGAGCGGCCCGGTACCGACCTGCTCTGCCGCGGGGTGACGGCCTGGTACCGGGCCGCGTTCCCCGGCGCGGAGCCGGTCTCGACCCGCCCCGGCGAGCGGCTGGCGGTCCAGGGCGGGGCGCAGGACGCCCTCGTGGCCTGCACCGAGGACCAGGTCCTGGTGGCCATCGCCCCCGATCTCGATACGGCCCGGGCCATGGCGGCGGGGCCGCCTTAGCGTCCGGCGTCGGTACAATCGATCCAGGAGGACACGAGGATGATCGGGATCAACCGCGTCAAGACCTGGGTGCTGATCGCCGGCCTCGCCGGCCTGTTCGTGGCCGTGGGGGCAGCGTTCGGCGGCGGCCAGGGCGCCACCATCGCGCTCGTGCTGGCGCTGCTGTTCAACGGCGGGATGTACTTCGCCAGCGACCGGATCGCCGTGGCGGCCACCCGGTCGCGGCCCGTGACCGAGCAGCAGGCGCCGGAGCTGTACGCCATCGTCCGCGAGCTGGCGGCCGAGGCGAAGGCCCCCATGCCGCGGATCTACGTCAGCGAGATGGCCCAGCCCAACGCGTTCGCCACGGGGCGGAGCCCCGAGCACGCCGTGGTGGCCGTCACCCGAGGCATCCTCCAGATGCTGGACCGGCGCGAGCTCCGGGCGGTGCTGGCCCACGAGCTCTCCCACGTGATGAACCGCGACATCCTGGTGAGCACGATCGCCTCGGCCATCGGCTCCGCGTTCACCTACCTGGCGTACATGGTCCTGTTCTTCGGCGGGGACGAGGACAGCCCGCTGGGCGGCATCGCGTTCCTGCTCCTGTGGCTGGTGGCGCCGCTGGCCGCGGGGCTCATCCAGATGGCCGTGTCCCGGTCGCGCGAGTACCAGGCCGACGAGTCGGGGGCCATCATCTCCCGGGACCCCGAGGGGCTGGCCAGCGCCCTCCAGAAGCTCGAGGACGCGTCGCGCGTTGTCCCCGCGCGGCTGAACCCGGCGCAGGCCCACCTGTTCATCGTCAACCCGCTGCGCGGCGGCGGCGTCTCGAGCCTGTTCTCGACCCACCCGCCGACGGCCGAGCGCGTCCGGCGCCTCCGGGAGATCGCCGCCACGCTGCGGTAGGGAGCGCCCGCTGCCCGAACGGAACGCCCGCTCAAGGCAGGAGTTGGTGTGCCGAGAGAGAACGTATAGGGTGGCCCGCGCGCGGCGGGTCGTTTCAATATGAGGAAGTTCGCGAAGATCGCCCTTTTCGTCACGCTGCTGGGTGCGCAGCAGGGCCTCGGCGCCCCGGTCGGCGTCGCCCAGGTCGACCCCTGCCACCCCGTCCCCATCCCCGAGCTCTGCGAGACCCTTGACCCGTCGCCCAGCCCCGACCCCAGTCCCCCGGGGGGCGGCAAGGGAGGCGGCGGCGGGAACGGCGGCTCCGGCGGCGGTCAGCAGGGCGGCGGCGACGGCCAGGGGGGCGACGTCGGCGACGGCAGCCGGAAGAAGGGCGCCAAGCCCAAGGCCGCCAAGGGCGCGCCGGAGCGGGCCCGGTTCCGGCTGGGCGGCACCAACGACACCTCGCGGCTCATGGCGATCCTCGAGCGGATGGCCCCCCGCGTCCCGGTGCGGCGCTCGGTCCTCGAGGTCGTGGGGCCCTTCCCGGTGGCCGGCCTGGCCTACTGGGCGAACGACTGGCACGCCTGCCGCGACGGGTGCGACCGGCTCCACAAGGGGCTCGACATCTTCGCCAAGGAGGGCACGCCCCTGGTGGCGGTCTCCGACGGGGTCGTCAGCCAGAAGCTGGTCGGCGACCTGTCGGGGATCTCGGTGGAGATCACCGACCAGCACGGCATCCAGTACTTCTACGCGCACCTCTCGAAGTGGGCGCCCGGGATCCGCGTCGGGCAGCGGGTGGAGCGGGGCGACGTCATTGGGTTCGTCGGCCACACCGGGAACGCCATCTACACCCCGGACCACGTCCACTTCGAGGTCCAGCCGGGCGGCATCCCCGTCCCCCCGAAGCCCTTCGTCGACCGGTGGCTGGAGGTCGCCGAGCAGCGGGCCCTCGAGCTGGTCGCCGCGGAGACCGGGACGGTCCTGGCCCGTCCCTCGGACTTCCGGCTGACCCGGCTCTTCGACCTGGGCGGCGGCGGCGCGGCCGACGCCGGGACCGGCGAGCTGCTGGCCCTCGCCGGCTTCCAGCCATCGGTCTCCTCGCTGGAGATCGCCCGCCGGCTCCTGGCCCAGATGGCCTGGGAGATCGACTGGACCGGCCGCGCCGACGCCGACCTGGCGCGGCTGGTCGAGGAGTACGGCCGGATCCTCGAGGACGCCGACCTGTCCGGCGCCTCGCCGTGGTCGCCGCTCGGGGAGCTGGCCGCCGAGCGCGGCGACGCCGACTCCGGTGACTGACTACCGGTAGTTCGTGAACTGGAGCGGGATGTCGAAGTCCCGTTCCTTGATCGCCCGGATCACGGCCTGGAGGTCGTCCTTCTTCTTGGCCGAGACCCGGAGCTGGTCCCCCTGGACCTGGGCCTGAACCTTGACGCCCAGCCCCTTGATGAACCGGTTGATCTCCCGGGCCTTCTCCTCGGAGATTCCCCGGCTGACCTCCACGGTCTGGCGGTAGCTCCCCCGGGCCCCCGGGAGCACCGGCCCCTCCTTCAGGGCCTTCAGCGGGACCTGGCGCCGGACGCACTTCTCCTTGAAGACCTCCAGGGCCGCCTTCAGCCGGTGATCGGTGGAGGAGCGGAGCTCGATGGCGTCGCCCTCCCGCTCGATCGACGTGCCGGTGTCCTTGAAGTCGAACCGCGTGGCCACCTCGCGGCGGGCCTGGTCCACGGCGTTCGTGACCTCGGCCATGTCGACCTCGGAGACGATGTCGAACGAGGATCCCTTGCTCACGGCGGTTACTGTAGCCCGCCGCGCCGGCGGTACACTGCGTCGCAGCGGACCAGGGAGGGACGATGGACGAACGGAACCTGCTCCGACTCGGTGGCTTCTCGGCGATCCTCGGCGCCGTCGTGGCGCTGGTCGCCAACCTCGTACATCCCCGGATCTCCGACTTCGCCGATCGCGTGCGGGGCGAGCTCCAAATGGTGGCCGCTTCAGGCGCGTGGATCCCGATCCACCTGGCGGCGCTGGCCGGCACGCTGCTGATCCTGTTCGGGCTGTACGCGGTGGTCCGGTCGTTGAAGGGCGGGCCGGCCGAGCCGGTGGCCCGCCTGGCGCTCGGCCTGCTGCTGATCGCCACGCCGCTGGCGATCGTGCTGTTGGCGGTCGACGGCTACTCGACGAAGTCCGTGGCCGACGCCTGGGCGGGGGCCACGGGCCCCGCGCGCGACCTGGCCTTCGCGGCCGCGACCGCGGTGGCCGACATCGCGTGGGCGATGTTCATGGCGTTCCTACTGACGGTGCTCGGGCTGGCTCCGATCGCGCTGGGGTGGGCCATCGCCGCCTCGCGGAGCTACCCCGCCGCGCTGGGGTGGCCGGCCGCGGTCCTGGGGGCCATCGCGGTGGTGGCCGCGGTCCTCGGGATCCTGACGGGTCCGTCGGCAGCCTTCTTCATCGTGTTCGTCGGTGCCTCGGGACTGCTCACCATCTGGGTGCTGGCCCTAGGTGTGGTACTGACCCGTCGCACCGCGGCCGGCGCTCCGGCGCCCACGCCCGCCGCCGCCTAGGGGCAGGGGCCGCGCGCTGCGGTACGCTAGAGGGGCCCGGGGGGGTGCCCGAGCGGCCAAAGGGAGCGGTCTGTAAAATCGCCGGCGTAGCCTACGCAGGTTCGAATCCTGCCCCCCCCACCGTGGGATGTTCTCAGCAGGGTGCCGCTCCAGCTCCCGTGCGATGCCGACTTCGAGCCGGCTGTCGTAGACGGCGTGAGAGAGGTGGGGTTTCCTCGTGGCGGCGCACGGCTTCGCCGTGGTGAACGCGATGCGGTCCGTCGAGCCGACGGGCTCGTACTCGTCGAGGACCGGCAGAAGGGCCCCGGACCGGCCCTCCCCAGGTCGCAGCGCGTCGCTGATTCGCTGATCGAGGAGCTTGACGTAGCGCATGTTTCCCAGCTCCCGAGGGTCGGCCCCCTTCTCGGGTCACCTTCTTAGCGATCACGTCTTGGACGATGGGGAATCGCGTACTGGGACCTCACGAAGAAGCGCCGACCCCTCAAGTGGGCCCGAGACACGCTCTAAGCACGGGAGCGGAGGCCCGCTCCTTCATGACATCAGTGGGCGGGGGGCGGGCCCGGAGGCCCTTTACGGAGGGGCAAACCGTTCGAGATTGGCTCGAGCCGAAGTCCTTCGAGTTCCAGCACCAATACGGATTGCGTCTCCTGGATTGGGCAAAAGGAGTGCCAGGAATGTTCTGATGGGGGAGAGATCAATGGATATTCGGGAGTACCGTGTAGTCGCGGCTGCGCGCGGCCGAACGGAAGAACCGCGCAAGGCAAATGAGCTGATGGACAAGATCCAGAAGCACTATCAGCGGTTGCGGCGCTCGGCGGAGGGGCGCGAAGCGATCCGACAACTCATGTATGATCTCGACGCCATCGTTAGCGTGACGGCAGCCAGCCATTCAGTTGCCTATTTTCCCGAGGAGGCTCGTCGACGCTTGGAAGCGATACGCGACTCAAGAGGCCCGGGATCCATGGAAGCAATGACGGCGTTGTATGCCCTGGAAGACGGCAGCTTCAATGTAGATTGGTCGTGAAGGAGCTGCTCGCCCAGGCCATGAGAGCTAGTGTGACTGGAGCACCAACCAAGCTGCGTCGAAGCGCCGAAGCTCCAGATCTCCTTCTCGAACCCAGAAGAAGACTCTGCCCCAGTCCCCCCACTGCATGGCAGTCGTCTGGTCGGAGTCCAGTTGGAGGAGAAGCCGCCAGCTCGTTGCGGAATCGGCAAGGACCTGTGCACGGGGGTCTGCGAAGCCCTCCTCGTTTCCGACATCAAGGCCGTGGGAGACTAGCTGGCACACGAGCTGCATGTCTCCTTGGATCTGATCCGGGTGCCCTAGCAGGCGATGGACACTTTCCTTCTCTGCCGTGCCCGCCGGAGTTTCCTCTACCAGGAGATCCCAATATGCCTCGAGCTCATCCTCGGAGAGTTGCAACGAGCTGACTAGCGACGACTCTGCAGGTGGAAGCATGCTCTCGAGAGCCAGCGCAACATTGGATCGAGGGAACTCGTAAGTCCCCGGAGGCGCCTTCTCTCGGATCGCATCATGCGTCGCCTCGCTGTAGAGAACCTTCCACGCTCCATGATCCCCCGGGCGGTATCCCCAAGCTTCGCCATCCACAGCGTAGAAGAAATAGAAGACTCCATGGCGCGGAAGCGCATGTTCGATATCCAGCGCGGCGACGTCCGTCAGCGCGATCTGTCCCAGAAAATCGAGCGGTCGATCCTTCGAGCGAGGCCAAGTCAACTCTTCCGGAAGGAGCGGGCGCCCTCCGAGGAATGAGCTGGATCCGCTGCTGCCGAGTAAGAGGGGGACAGGGAGCAATCTGATAGAGGGACGGATTAACGCCGAAACCTCATCGAATACGCGGATGAGGGGGCCATTTGCTATGGCAGCTTGAATCTCCCTTCTCTGCTGATCAAAGGAGTGCTGGCCAGCATGCGGTTCTGACGTCATGGGGTGATTCTCGTACCTTCCTGCTGCTTCGTCACTTGACAGGAACCCTTGAAAGGCAGTCAGGTGAGGAGATTCGTTTGCCGGTGAGAGATTGCTTGGGGCAACCCATGCACTCCGTGCGCCTCTCGTCGAGGCGGAGTGGTGCGCCAGCTACCGTCGGCAGGCCCACCCAGTCACCGGCACGTCATCTTCCATGAGAACCGTGGTCAACATCTGGGTCAACATCTGGTCAAGTACGCCACCGAACTTGACGGTATACCCGCTTGTTCTGACCGGCAAAAGGGCCGGTAACCAGCGAACCTGCAGGTCAAGGCGCTATTCGGGAGTTCCCTGACGCGGAAGAGGTCAGCGCTTGGATTGGTGTGGGAGGTCCCCGGCTTAAGCTGTGGGCACTCAGCTGGGGCGGCTCTGTTCGCGCAGGTCGGAGAGTTATGAGAGCAGGCCACCGAGGGGTGTTCCTCGAATAAGAGGCACCCATGTTCTCGAAATAGACGTGGAACAGCCCCGATCTGCCCCTCTCGGTGGGAAGGAGGGTGCACCTCAGCCTCCTGCCACGCTTATCAGGACCCAGCCGCCCACCGTGGCAGCCGCGTACACCACGTGGTGCCAGAGATCGATGAGGACTTCGGTCGCTCCCCACCTCCAGCTCGGCGGTGCGATTCCCAACAGCGGAAGCTGTACCTGAGCCGTTCCCCAGACAATCAGGAAGAAGAGAGGTCCCGCCGCAGCGAGGGAGAGCTGGGCCACGCCGACCAGGAGCCAGAACACCATCCCCCAAGCGGTCCCGTAGACCCAGTGCGTCACGTCCGAGAGCACGTGGAGGGGCGGCCCCTTGAGCTCCGGGACGCCGACGAGGCGCAGAAGCTTGTTGGTGGCCCGCCCCGGCGCCGTGCTGGCATCGCGACCTCGGGCGTCCATCTCCACCGAGCTGGACAGCGTCATGGCGGCCGTTCCCATGAACGCGGACAGCAGCGCTCGAACCAGCATGGGCGTCCTCCTTTCCGTCGTTTCGGAACCGAGAACCACGAGCGGACCGGGAGCGTGCCCGAACCGTTCGTTGGCAGACAGTTCCGGGAGGCCGGCTCGATCCCGGAGCTACGCGGCGCCTCGAAACTCGGTCCGAGCGGGCGAGACGTCCACGGCCACGTCACGGGGCCGGGCCAGAGCCCACAGGCCCAGAACCAAGCCGAACAGGGCGTGCTCGATGGTGAACGTGGGCCAGCCCACCATCGCGGGCATCTCTGCGATGGGTTCACCCGCGCCGAACACGCCGGCCACCAGGGGGAGCCCCACGAAGCTCATCCCCAGCAGCACCAGCAGACCGTAGGCGATCCCCGAGGCCACGGCGAGTCCCCCGCGGAGTCGAAGGGCCCGCGCCAATGCTCCGAAGATTCCGCCGAACACGGCACCGACCACCATGTGGATTGCCAGGCCCAGGGCGGCCGGGCCTCCCCGGAAGTAGAACAGCCCCCCCTCCATGGCCTGCTGCATGGA
>DASZZY010000106.1:0-23731 GCA_036260395.1 Actinomycetota bacterium | reverse complement strand
CCGGCCCCCACGCTGTTCGCTTCGGTTGCTCTCAGGTCACTTCGGCCCTCGCTGCCTCCGCCCGGGTCGACCGGCCCCGGGGACCTGGAGTCGGTGGTCTGGTTTGGATTCCGCCGGGCCACCCCGGCCGGGCGAGGAGGTGGTCTACCTCGCCCGCGAGGCTTGGCTCAGCAGCCAGCCACCTCGGGGGTCGTCAACGGTTTTGACAACGGACCACCTCCTTTCTCCCGTGCGTCCATCTTCGGGCCACGCGCGGCGAATGGCAAGCATCCGGGACCCGGGAAAAGGTGATGCCTCGGCTCAGTGCGCGGGCTCGAACCGCCGGGGGTCCCGCTCCTCGTCCGCGCGGATGATGTGCATGACGGCGTTGATCAACGCCAGGTGGGTGAACCCCTGCGGGAAGTTCCCCAGGTGCCGGCCGGTCGTCGGGTCGACCTGCTCGGCGTACAGGTTCAGCGCGCTGGCGTGGGACAGGATGCGCTCGCACAGCTGGCGCGCCCGAGCGGTCTCGCCGATCTCGGCCAGGGCGGACACCAGCCAGAACGTGCAGATGGCGAAGGCCCCCTCCTTGCCCGTCATGCCGTCGTCCGTCTCCTCCACGCGGTAGCGGAGCACCAGGCCGCCCTCGGTGAGCTCGTCGGCGATCGCCAGCACCGTGGCGCGGACCCGATGGTCGTCCGGGGGCAGGAACCGGACCAACGGGATGAGGAGGAGCGAGGCGTCCAGCGCCTTGCTCCCGTAGTGCTGGACGAAGACCCCCCGGTCGTCCACGGCGTGCTCGAGGATGTCGTCCTTGATCTCCTGGGCCGCCTTCTCCCACTCCTCGGCGAGGTCCGGATCGCTGTGGAGACGCGCCAGGCGGGCCCCCCGGTCGACGGCCACCCAGCACATGATCTTCGACGACGTGAAGTGCTTCGGCTCGCCCCGGACCTCCCAGATGCCCCGGTCCGGCTCGCGCCACCGGGAGAGGGCGGTCTCCACCTGGCGCACGAGGATCGGCCAGACCTGTTCGGGGAGCTCGTCCCGGGTCTTCGTGTGCAGGTAGACGGAGTCGAGGAACGCTCCCCAGACGTCGTGCTGGTCCTGCCGGTGAGCGGCGTTCCCGAAGCGGACCGGCCGGGCGCTCTCGTAGCCGGTCAGGTGATCCAGGGTGTGCTCCTCGAGCTCTCGCTCCCCGTCGACGCCGTACATGACCTGGATGTCGTCGCCCCGGGAGGCATCGGCCACGAAGTAGAAGAAGTCGTCGGCCTCGGCGTCGAAGCCCAGCGTGTAGAGCCCCCACAGCGCGAACGTCGAGTCCCGGATCCAGCTATAGCGGTAGTCCCAGTTCCGCTCCCCCCCGGGCGTCTCGGGCAGCGAGGTGGTGGGGGCGGCGAGCAGCGCCCCGGTCGGCGCGTACGTGAGCCCCTTCAGCGTGAGCGCGCTCCGCTGGAGGTGCCAGCGCCAGGGATGGTCCGGGAACTCGCCGTGGTTCAGCCACTCCCGCCAGAACTCCGCGGTGCGCTCCAGGCGCACGACGGCTTCCTCGAAGTTCTCCGGCGGCCGGTGTGGTGCCCACGAAAGCGCGGCGAACGCCGTTTCCCCCTCGTGCAGCGACGTCCGGGCCCGGGCCATCCGCCCCTCGAACCCCAGGCGGAGGTCAGTCCTCAGCCGCAGCTCCGGGTCCTCGGGGCCCCCCTCGGCGAGGCCACGCCCGTAGCCCTGGCCCTCGTACGACCAACGGGCGTCCGTCCGCCCGTAGTCGAACACCGGCTCGCACTCCAGCACGACCTCCACCGTCCCGTCGAGGCACTTCACCGTCCGCAGGAGGACGTGCTCCGCCTGGTTGTCCCCGGGCGGCCGCCGCCACACCGGTGACCGGCGGTCGCCCTGGTACCACTCCCCGACCACGAGGGCGTCGCGGACGTTGATCCACCCCGTCCGGGTCATCCACGTGGTCTCGAGGACCATGGTCCCCGGGACATACCGGCGGCCGGCGGGAACCATGATCTCGGCGGGCCCGAGCCGGAAGGTGCCGGCCCCTCGGTCCAGCATCGCGCCGAACACGGACGGGCTGTCGGGACGGGGGAGGCAGAGCCACTCCACGTGGCCGCTCGGCGCGACCAGCGCGTTCGCCTCGCAGTCCGACAGGAACCCGTAGTCCGCGATCGGCGGGAACGGGCTTCGGGCGCCGTAGACGGCCAACGAACCCATGGTGGGGATTCTGCCAGGCCGGCTCAGACATGGCCCAGCTGGCATCCGGCTGTCATGCTTCCCCGCGGACGGATGCCGACGACACGGCGCACCGAGACCCGGCTCCGGCTGGCCGACATGCTGGCCGCGCTGTCGGTGACCACCGACCTCGGGATGGGGAACCCGCCGGAGGAGGCCATCCGGTCGTGCCTGATCGGGACCTCGCTCGCCAGGCGCCTGGGGCTGCCCCAGGCGGACGTCGCCGACGTCTACTACACGGCCCTGCTCATGCACCTGGGATGCACGGCCACCGCGCACGAGGAGGCTCGGTACTTCGGCGGCGACGAGCTGGCCTCACGGGTCCCGGCGCAGCGCGCCGACTTCGGCAGCGCACGCGAGGCGCTCGGCACGGTGCTGGCCACGGGGAAGGGGCGAGGCCTGCGGCGCCCCGCGGCGGTGGTCCGGGCCATGGCCGCGGGGAAGGCCGTCACGTCGGGGATCTTCCGGGCCGTGTGCGAGGTCGGGGCGCGGCTGGCGGAGCGACTCGGGATGGGACCCGGCGTCCGGGCGGGCGTGTTCCAGGCGCTCGAACGGTGGGACGGCAAAGGTGCGCCCGCCGCGCTCGCAGGCGAGCAGATCTCGGCCGCGTCCCGCATCGCCCAGGTGTCGACGCAGGTCGCGCTCTTCGCCGGGCAGGGGGTCGAGGTCGTCGTCGACATGGTCCGGCGGCGCTCGGGCGGCTGGTTCGATCCGCGGGTGGCCGAGCGCTTCGTCGCCGATGCGGCCGAGATCCTGGCCGAGGTCGAGCCCGCGGACGCCTGGGAGGCGGTCCTCGAGGCGGAGCCCGAGCCGCGGAGGGCGATCCCCGAGGAGCGCCTCGACGACGTCGCCCTCGCGTTCGCCGACTTCGTCGACCTGAAGTCGCCGTTCACCCTGCGGCATTCCACCGGGGTGGCCGACCTCGCCGGGGGAGCGGCCCGAGAGCTCGGCCTCCGTCGCGGCGAGGTGGTCCGGGTGCGGCGCGCCGCGCTACTCCACGACCTCGGCAGGGTCGCCGTCTCCGCCGGCATCTGGGACCGCCCCGCGACGCTCACCACGGCGCAGCGCGAGCAGGTCCGCCTCCACCCCTACCACACCGAGCGCATCCTGGCCCGGTCCGGCGCCCTGTCGCCGCTGGCCCGGGTGGCCGGCATGCACCACGAGCGGGTCGACGGTTCCGGCTATCACCACGGCCTGGACGGCGCCGGGCTGCCTCGTGCGGCCCGGCTGCTGGCGGCCGCGGACACCTATCGGGCCATGACGGAGGAGCGCCCCCACCGCCCGCCGCTCCCGCCCGGCGACGCGGCCCGCGAGCTCGTCACCGAGGCCGACGCCGGCCGCCTGGACGGCGAGTGCGTGCGGGCGGTCCTGGCGGCGGCGGGCGAGCCGCCTCCGGCGCGCACCTCCTGGCCGGCGGGACTGAGCGACCGCGAGGTCGACGTCCTGCGGCTCCTGGCCACCGGGTCCACCAACCGCGAGATCGGCCGCGCCCTCTACATCTCGCCTCGGACCGCGGAGCACCACGTCCAGCACATCTACGGCAAGATCGGCATGTCGACGAGGGCCGGCGCGGCGCTGTTCGCCATGGAGCACGACCTGATCCCCGGGTAGGAGGCACAGCCCGACCCCTGTGCCGTGCGGCGTTATGAGCCGAAGCCCGCCGCGGTGAAGGCGATGCCGGCGAACACCCCGACCATCCCCAGGTTCGCCACCAACACCGTGCGCAACGTGTAGGCCTTCAACTGGCCGACGATGCGAGGCTCGAGCGCGAGCAGCTCCTGCCTCAAGGAGAGGATGTCTTGCTTCGTGGCCAGGTTAGGCCACCCCCCGGGCGGGAGATGGGCCATTAGTATCTCAGCCTCTTCTTGGCCGAGGACCTCCGCGGCCCTGTTGAACAGCCGGTGCCGGGCGGCTTCATCGATACTCATTCTGCTTCCCTCCTGACCTGGAGACAACGCCCGGGAGGAGGGTCGGGCTGGGAACGAGACTACAGCGGCGCACCGACATGCTCGTGACGAGCGTCAGCGGATGAGGCGCGACATCCGGCGGTCGGCGAGGACCCGGCCACCCGTCTGGCACGCCGGGCAGTACGTCACCTCGTGGGACTCGTACGACACCCGGCGGAGGTCGCCGCCGCAGCGCGGGCACGGCTCGCCGTACCGGCCGTGAACCGTGAAGTGATCGCCGAGCTTCGTCGGGAGGCCGTCGGGGCGCCGGCGCTCCACCTCCAGCGCCTCGTTCAACACGTCGCGGACGGCGTTCAGCAGAGCCGTGCGGCCGGCGTCGTCGAGCGACCCCAAGGACGCGTACGGCGACAGGCGGGCCCGGTGGAGCATGTCATCCGAGTACCCGCGGCCGATCCCGGCGACCGTCCGCTGGTCGCGGAGGACCGTGTGGACCCGGCGCCCATCGTCACCTTCGAGCACCAGCCGCTCGAACTCGGATGAGAAGGGCTCCGGGCCAAGCTTGGCGAGCGGCCCGTTCTCGCCCGGGGCCAGCACCCACCAGCCCGCCCGGCGCTCCGTGCCGAACTCCTTCACCAGCAGCGAGGGCCGCCCCTCGAACCGGAGCCGGGCCACGCCCTGCCGCGGTCGCGTGGCCTTGGGAGGATCCTCGACATCGACCCGCCCGCCCTGCGAGAGGTGCACGAGCAGGCGCGGACCGCCGAGGTCGAACACGAGGTACTTCCCCCGCCGGCCCACCGACCGGAGCGTCCGGCCGATCACCGAATCCGGCGCCGGGTCGTACGTCTTCAGCGCCGAGAACTGGAGGGCGTCGGCCCGAACCAGCGTGCTACCCGACAGCAGCTCGTCGAGCCGCTCGGCGAGGGCCTGGACCTCCGGGAGCTCCGGCACGGATCGAGTGTAGCCTCCGTCTGCATGCCCTCGGCCGTCCCGTGGCGCCCCACGCGCGAGCAGATCGACGCCGCTCACAGCGGCCGCATCCCGGACGTCCTCGGTCCGGCGCTCGACGTGGTGTTCGTGGGGATCAACCCCGGCCTGTACTCGGCGGCGGTCGGCCACCACTTCGCCCGGCCGGGGAACCGGTTCTGGAAGGCGCTCCACGGAGGAGGGTTCATCGAGCACGTCCTGAGCCCGTTCGAGGACCACACCCTCCTCGACCGAGGCCTGGGGCTCACCAACCTCGTCGAGCGGGCTACGGCCTCGGCGGCCGAGCTGACGGAGGACGAGCTGCGGGCGGGCGCCGGACGGCTACGGAGAAAGGTCGCCCGACACCGGCCGCGATCCGTGGCCGTCCTCGGCGTCGGGGCCTACCGCGCCGCGTTCGGGCGGCGGTGGGCCGGGTTCGGGGCGCAGGATGAGACCCTTGCGACCGCCCCGCTCTGGGTGCTCCCCAACCCCAGCGGGCTCAACGCCCATTTCCAGCTGCCGGCGCTCATCGAGACGTTCCGCGAGCTGCGCCGAGCCGTGGGGCGGTGACCGGTCAGGACGCCACCCCCAGCTCGGCGAGATCGCGCAGGACCTCGTCGGGATGGGCAGGGATGTCCTTGACGCGGTACGCCTTGCGGATGATCCCGTCCGGATCGATCAGGTAGGTCCGGCGCTTCGGCCGCTCGGGGCTCCGCTCCTCCGGCGCCCGCTTGACCTCGTAGGCCTCGCCCACCGTCTTGTCGACGTCCGAGAGCAACCGGAAGGGGAAGCCCTGCTCTTCGGCGAACGCGCGGTTCTTCTCCGGAGGGTCGAAGGACGCGCCCAGGATCTCCACGCCCGCCTCCTGGAACTTGGGGGCTCGGTCACGGAGCCCCTGGCCCTCGACCGTTCACCCCGACGTCCCGGCCTCGACGTACCACCACAGCATGACCCATCGCCCTCGGAACTCCGAGAGCGTCACCGGCTTGCCGTGCTGGTCCGGGAGCGTGAACTCGGGTGCCGTCGTTCCCTCGGCGAGCATGGCCAAACCTTACCCGGTCGTCAGAAGCGGAACACCGGCGCCGTGATCACGTACCGCAGGGCGTCTCCGGCGGACGCGAACAGGGCGAACAGCGCCAGCGCGCCCCCGACGATGATCACGTTCCGGAAGAACAGCTGCTGCTGGGTCTGTGCCATCTCGCCCTCCATCTTCCAGAACCGGTGGAAGAACAGGGCGGCCGGCAGGGCGAACGCGATCAGCATCAGCAGCCCGATGTCCGGCCAGATGCCCAGCGCGACCGACAGGGCCCCGGCGACCATCCACGCCCCCGTGGGCCACCCCGCCAGCGAGGCGAGGGGGAAGCCCATCGAACGCGCGTACTGCTCTGCCATGCCCGACTTGGCGATGTGAAAGCCGAGCCCCGAGAACAGGAAGAACACCGAGAACAGGACCCGGCCGATCAGGAGCAGGATCCCCGCCGCGTCGCTCATCACGCCACCTCCTTCTCCGCGGACGCGTCCCCCTCGAGAGCCAGTCGCATCACGTCCCCGACGTCGTCCACCGGGTGGAACGTCAGGTCCTCGCGGACCTGCTCCGGGACGTCGTCGAGGTCGCCCTCGTTGCGCCGGGGGAGGATCACCTGCTTGAGGCCGGCGCGGTGGGCAGCCAGGACCTTCTGCTTCACCCCGCCGATCGGCAGGACCTTGCCCTGGAGCGTGACCTCCCCGGTCATCCCCACCACGCTGCGGACGGGACGCCCCGAGAGCAGCGACGCCAGCGCCACGGTCATGGCGATGCCCGCGCTCGGCCCGTCCTTCGGCACGGCGCCGGCCGGGACGTGGACGTGGTACCGGCGGTTCAGCGAGGCGGGGTCGATGTCGAGCTGCCCGGCGTGGGCCCGCACGTAGGAGAGCGCGATCTGCGCCGACTCCTTCATGACGTCGCCGAGCTGTCCGGTCAGCGTCAGGCCCGGCTCCCCCTCCATCACCGACGCCTCGATGAACAGCACGTCGCCACCCGTCCCGGTGACGGCCAGCCCGGTGGCCACGCCGGGCACCGACGTCCGGTCGGCGGCCTCGAAGAAGAACTTCGGGCGGCCCAGGTAGGTCCGCACGTCGTCCGCGTCCACGGTCACCGGCGGAGCGACCTCGCCGCCGGCGATCTTCGTGGCCACCTTGCGGAGGATCTTGCCGAGCTCTCGCTCCAGGTTCCGGACGCCGGCCTCGCGGGTGTGGTCCTCGATCACCGCTCGAAGGGCTGCCTCCGTGACCTCGACCTCGTCCGGGGACAGGCCGTTCCGCTCGAGCTGGCGGCCCAGCAGGTGGTCCCGGGCGATGGCCACCTTCTCGTCGACGATGTAGCCGTCCAGGCGGATGATCTCCATCCGGTCCAGTAGCGGCCCGGGGATCGTCTCGGCCACGTTCCCCGTAGCGATGAACAGCACCTCGGAGAGGTCGAGGTCGACCTCCAGGTAGTGGTCGCGGAACGAGTGGTTCTGGGCCGGATCGAGCACCTCGAGCAGGGCGCTCGAGGGATCCCCCCGCCAATCCGAGCCGACCTTGTCGATCTCGTCGAGCATGAACACCGGATTCTTCGTCCCGGCCTCCTTGAGGGCCCGGACGATCCGCCCCGGCAGCGCGCCGACGTACGTCCGGCGGTGCCCCCGGATCTCGGCCTCGTCGTGGATGCCGCCGAGCGAGACCCGGACGAACTTACGGCCGAGCGCCCGGGCCACCGACTCCCCCAGCGAGGTCTTGCCGACGCCCGGGGGCCCGATCAGCGTGAGGATGGCGCCCGAGCCGCGGCCGGTGGCCTGGCCGAGCCCCCGGTCCTCGCGGAGCTTCCGCACCGCCAGGTACTCGATGATGCGGTCCTTCACGTCCTCCAGGCCGGTGTGGTCCTCGTCGAGGATCCGGCGGGCCTCGGCGATGTCGAGCCGGTCCTCGGTCCGCGTGCTCCAGGGCAGCTCCGTCATCCAGTCCAGGTACGTCCGGATCCACCCGTACTCGGGGCTCTGCTCGGACGTCCGCTCCAGGCGCCGGAGCTCCCGCTCGGTCTCGGCCCGAACGCCCTCGGGCATCCCGGCCTCCTCGATCTTGCGGCGGTACTCGGCCACGACGTCCTCGTCGCCATCCTCGCCGAGCTCCTTCCGGATGGCGTCCAGCTGCTGGCGCAGAAGGAACTCGCGCTGAGTCTTCTCCATGCCCTCCCGGACGTCGTCGCGGATCTTCTCCTTGAGCGAGATCTCCGCCAGGCTCTCTCGGGCCCAGGCCACCACGAGGTCCAGCCGGCGCTCGACGTCGAGCTCCTCGAGGACCTGGACCTTCTGCTCGAACGACAGGTCCGGCGAGTAGCCGGCCATGTCGGCCAGGGCGCCCGGCTCCGAGATGCCGCGGAGCACCTCGGCCACCTGGGGCACGCCGCGGGCCTCGACGATGCTCTCCACGACCGCGCGGTACTCGCGGGCTAGCTCGCGGGCGCGCGGCGAGGCAGCCGGGCCGTCGGGGGTTGGCTCGACCTGCACCCACGTCGCCTCCCCAGTCCCCGGCACGCCGGTCCCCACGACGGCCCGGTGCAGGCCCCGGATGACCAGCGCTTCGACACCGTTCGGCAGGCGGCCCATCTCCTCCACGGTGGCGACGGTGCCGATCCGGGCGTACCGCCCGTCCGTCCGGGGGACGAGCAGCAGCGTGCCGTCCGCGGCCCGCGCGGCCTCGACCGCCCGGCGCGCCTCGTCGCTCTCCACCGCCAGCGTCACCACCATCCCCGGAAGCACCACGCCCGTGGTCAGGGGGAGGAGGGGCAGGACCTGCGTCTTCAGTTCCGGCATCGACCGTCTCCTTGCGAGGACAAAGGTTGTAGTTGCAACAACAAAGATACCGCCGCCCGGTATTCCCGTCCGGCTGGCGCTACCGCGCGACGGCGTCGAGGAGCCGCCGCGACGCGGCGGCGACCTCGTCGACCGCGGCCGCGAACACCTCGGCGTTCCGCCGCGACGGCTCCCGGTAGCCGCTCACCTTGCGGACGTACTGAAGGGCCGCGGCCCGGATCTCCTCGTCGGTGGCCGCCTCGTCCGGGCGGCGCAGGGTCTTGATGCTCCGGCACATGGCTTCGCTCCGTGGCTCGGTCGTGGCCTCGAAGATAACTCCGGACCGGTCCGGTAGGCTGACCGGCCATGATCGAGGTTACTCCTTGGGCCCGCGACATCCTGAACCGCTCCCAGGCAGCGGCCCGGCGGTTCCATCCCGACGCGAAGATCCGGCTCGTCCGGGGGCCCGGCGGCGTCGAGGCCCGGCTCACCGACGAGGCCTCGCCCGACGACGAGCCGGTCGACGCCGGGGGAATGACGCTGTTCGTCGAGCGGGGCCTGGAAGGGCTGGTCGACGTGGAGGAGCCGCACGACCGTCTGGTGCTCCGGCCGCTCGGCTCGCCTCCGAACATCCGTCCCGAGCACTGACGTGACGCGCTACCCGCTGGAACCCTCCGTGGAGGAGATGCGGGCGATGGGAGAGGCCGCGCTCCGGTTCGTGGAGCGGTTCATCGAGGAGCTGCCCGACGCCGCCGCCGTCGACGTGGCGGGAGCCGTCGAGGCCGCGGCCCGCGTCGAGGAGCCGATGCCGGAAGGCCCCGGCCGGCTCGAGGACCTGCTCGACATCGTCCGGCTGGGCGCCGACAAGGCCTTCAACACCACGGGCCCCGGTTACCTGGCCTACATCCCCGGCGGGGGCCTGTACGCAGCGGCGCTCGGCGAGTTCCTGGCCATGGCCATCAACCGGTACGTGGGGGTGTGGGCGGCCGCGCCGGTGCTCGTCAACCTCGAGTGGCAGACGGTCCGGTGGCTGGCGGACCTGTTCGCCTACCCGTCCCAGGCCCGCGGGATCCTGACGACGGGCGGCTCGCTGTCGAACCTGTCGGCCGTGGTCACCGCCCGCCACGCGCTGCTCGGAGAGAACTTCCGAGAGGCGACGGTCTACGTCACCGACCAGACCCACGCCTCGGTGACCAAGTCAGTCACGCTGGCGGGGCTCCCGCCCCGCTCGCTGCGGCTGGTCCGCCGCGACGACCAGCTCCGGATGGACCCGGACGCCCTGCGCGCCATGGTCAAGGAGGACCGCGAGCGGGGGCTCCGGCCGTTCCTGGTGGTCCCCAGCGCCGGCACTACGAACACGGGGGCCATCGACCCGCTGGCCGACGTGGTGTCGGTGGCTCGCGAGGAGGAGCTGTGGGTGCACGTCGACGGTGCGTACGGCGGGCCGTTCCAGATGACCGAACGCGGCCGCTCGAGGTTCCGGGGGATCGAGGAGGCGGAGTCCATCGCGCTCGACCCTCACAAGGCCATGTTCCTCCCCTACGGAACGGGCGCCCTGCTGGTCCGGGACGGCGCCCGCCTGCGGGAGGCGCACACCGTGGGCGCCGACTACCTCCAGGACCTGGGGACCGAGCAAGAGATCCCCAACTTCACCGACTACTCGCCGGAGCTCTCTCGGAGCTTCCGCGGCCTCGGCCTCTGGCTGCCGCTGAAGCTGCACGGTGTGGCAGCGTTCCGCGAGGGGCTCGACGAGAAGCTCGACCTCACGGCGGTGCTGTACGAGGGCCTCCGTGACATCCCGGAGCTCGAGGTCCCATGGGAGCCGCAGCTGACGGTCGTCGCGTTCCGATCCCGGTCCGGCGACGACGCCACCCGCCGGCTCCTGGAGCGCATCAACGCGTCGAAGCGCGTGTTCCTCTCGAGCACGATGATCGACGGGCGGTTCGTGATCCGGGCCTGCATCGTCAGCCACCGCACCCACCGAGACCGCATCGAGGAAGCCATCGAGATCGTCCGGGCAGCCGCCCGCGCCGTCGACAGCTAGCGAGCCTGCCCGGCGGGGAGACCCGCCTTTCGAAGCTCGGCGCGGAACAGCCGCCAGAACCCCCACGGAACCCCGAGCGTCATCACAGCCATGCTCGCTGCGGCAAGGAGCGAGAGGAACAGCGAGTGCTGAACCACGTACGTGGCCGCGCCATAAATCCCGCCCCAGAGCAGGACGAACACCACGGCATTCGCCAAACGAGGCCTCACCTTCCCGAGCGCCAGGAGCAGCCGTCCTCGGGCAGCTCGAGTCAGCCATAGAACACTGACAAGCACCATCAGGACGGCGATCGGCAGCGTCGTCATCCCGGCCCGAAAGCCGTGCTCGACGGACGCCGCGACCGACCCCCAGGCGATGCCGAACATCGCCGCCACGATCACGCCGATGAGCAGGCTCTTGAGAAGCAACCACGCGAAGACGGCGGCCCTGGCGCCGGGGCCTGCCGTCTCCACTTCAGCGGAGTGAGTAAATCCCGCGGCCGGACTTCACGACCGGCCCGTCGGGTCGGCGCGCCGCGTCCGAGAGCGCCGCGAGCAGGTGCTTGCGGATGTCCTTCTGGGTGAAGGGATCGAGGTACCCCTTCTGGAGCGCGATGTCCTGGATCACCGTCCAGTGCAGCGGCTTCGCCTGCTCCTCGAGGACTCGGACGGCGGCATCGAGGTAGTCCATCACAGCTCCCGGGCGGCAGGGATCACCGCCTCGGCGATCACGTCGAGCATCGAGTCGTCGTAGATCGCGAATGGAAGCGACGAGGCCGAGATGACGACCTCGTCCACGCCCAGCGCCGCGAACGACGCCAGCCGCTCGAGGACGCGGTCCGGCGTGCCGACGAGCTTGTCGCGACCCCAGTCCTCGACGAGCTGGCCGTCGAGGAACCCGCCGGGGCTCCAGCGCTGGAGAGCCCGGTACCGGGCGACGAGGTCATCGTCGTCCTCCCCCACCATCGCGTAGAGGCCGACCGAGCGGCGGACGCTCGCCGGGTCCCGGCCCTCCCGCTCGCACGCCTCGTCTAGGACCCGGGCGCGCTCCGCGTAGGCCTCCGGCGTCCAGGCCCACACGGTGTTCCAGCCGTCGCCGTGCCGGGCCACCAGCCGGGCCAGGCGCGGTCCTCCCTTCCCGCCGACCCACAGCGGCGGGCGCGGCTCCTGCACGGGGCGGGGGCGGCAGTAGGCGTCTCGCAGCCGGACGTGGCGGCCGTCGAACGAGACCGGCTCGTCCTTGCCGAACAGCAGCCCCAGCGCCATCAGGTTCTCCTCGAGGATCTCGAAGCGCTCGCCGACGCCCGGGAAGCGGTACCCGAATGCCCGGTACTCGTCCTCGTACCAGCCCGCGCCCAGGCCCAGGTCCAGCCTTCCGTCCGACAGGAGGTCGATTGTCACGGCGGCCTTGGCCACCACGGCCGGATGGCGGAACCCCGCCCCCAGCACCAGCGTGCCGAGCCGGACCCGTTCGGTGGCCACGGCCAGGCCCGCCAGGGCGGCGAGTGGCTCGGCCGAGCCCTGCGGCTCGTCGGACCCCCCGTACCGGCCGAGCCCCAGGAAGAAGTGGTCGGAGACCCACACCGAGTCGAACCCCAGCGCTTCCGCCCGGCGGGCGGCGCTGGCGAGCCCCTCCCACGACACCGGCGCCCCGTCCGGCAGCGAGAAGTCGTAGTGGGGAAGGGCCAGCCCGAGCTTCATCACAGGAGGTCGAGGACCTGTTGGGCGCTGGCCAGCTCCGTCCCCGGCGGCACCGAGATGCCGGCCGGGATCTTGAGCCTCGGGTAGACGCTGATCTCCCCCGTGAGCCGTACGCCGGGATGGACGACCACCTCGTCGCCGAGGGCCACGTAGTGCTCGACGACCGACCGAAGGGCGCGCGTCGACTGGATCTCGGTCATCGAGCCGATCACCGAGTCCCGGACGACCGCTCCGGGCCCGACGATGGCGCCGTCGCGGACGGAGGACCGGACGATCTCGGCGCCGGCCCGGACCTCGACGTCGTCGTCGAGGTTGGTCTCGGAGAGCACGACGCCGGGCCCGATCTCGCAGTACCTCCCGATGCGTACCGCCGGCCCGATCCGCACGGAGCCATCGGCCATCTTCTCCTCGAGCGTCTTGCCGGTGAGCTCGTCGGCCATCTTCAGGGACTCGGGGGCGATCCACACGCCGGCCTGGGCCTCGTACGGCGGGCCCATGAGGCGCAGGACCGACTCGAAGCGGCCGTGGAGGACGTCCACGGCGGTCTCGACGTAGTCCCGGACGTTGCCCAGGTCGCCGATCCGCCGGACGGGGTGGGCGTGCACCGGGTATCCCGCCCGGACCAGCCAGGGGAGGAGGTCCTTCCCGAAGTCCAGCCGGCGCTGCCGCAGCGCCCGGAGCTCCGGATCGGCGGTCGCCCGCCGCAGCTGTTCGGGATCGAGGAGATAGAACCCCGCGTTCGTCAGAAGCGGCAGCGAGTCGAACTCCGCGTCGTCCTTCAGCTCCAGGTAGTCGCGAAGCTCGGCCAGCGTCGGCTTCTCGACGAACTCGAAGATGCGGCCCGCGGGGTCGGTGAGCATCACGCCGTACTTCTCGGCGACCTCCGCCGGGGCGCGGGTCATGGCCGCCACGGTCACTGCGGCACCCGTCTCGACGTGGTGGCGGTACATCGGCTCGAGGTCGAAGTCGATGATGGAGTCGGTGGGGAAGACCAGGCTGGGCCGCTCGATCCCCCAGTGGTCGAGCATCCGGAGCGTGGAGTCGGCGCTGCCGGTCGACAGCGCGTCGTACTTCACCGGCGAGTACTGGACGTTGATGCCGAGCTGGTCGCCGTAGCCGAGGAGCACCTTGATCTGGTACCGGTTCTCCTTGCCGTGGGCCACGATGAAGTAGTTCTTGATCCCCTCGGCGGACAGGATCTCCACCACCCACCGGATCAGGCGCCGGCCGAGGAAGGCCATCGCGGCCTTCGATCGGAGATAGCCCGGCGCCTTCAGCGTGAGCGGGCGGGCCCGCACCCCCCGGCCGCCCGCGAGGCCGATACCGACGACCTCCGAGACCCCGGACACGCCTCGATGATACCGGGGGGCCGCCGACGGGCAGGCTCAGGCGGCGCTGGAGGCCAGGGTCCCCTCGAGCACCGGGGCGCCGCTGGCGTCGACCACCAGCACGCCGCGGAACGGGGACACCGCTCCCGGGAAGAGGCGGGCCGTGGCCAGCTCGCCCGGGGCCTGCGACGCCAGGCGGCCAACGACCACCCGCCCCCCCGACGTCGTGAGGTAGGCCTGGTACGGGCCCCCCGCCTCCGGGAGCCCGGTGGCCACCACGAGGACCCAGTCCTGGTCGCCGTCGTAGACGAGCGCCCGTCCGTCGGCACCGGGACGCCCGAACAGGTCCGCGCCGCGGACACGCTCGCGCCCGCCGAGCTCCCGGATCACCTGCTCGAAGCGGGCCACCCGTCCGCGGGCCACGGCGGCCCGGCCCTCCAGCTCGTCGACCCGGCCGGCCAGCGTGACCGCCCAGGCCACGGAGCCCATCGCCAGGACGGCGGCCAGGGCCGCGGCCACGAGCGCCCCGCGTGAGCGGCCGCGGGGACGGGGGTGCGGCCGTCGCCCGCCCGAGGAGACAGCATCGACGAGGCGGTCCTCGAGGTCGGCGGGCGGCTCCGGCCCGGACATCGCCATGGCGAGGCCGGCGGCGCCCTCCGCCAGCTGGGCTGCCTCCTTGCGGCACCCCGCGCACCAGGCCAGGTGCCGGTCCACGAGCCGGCGAGCCTCTGGGTCCAGGGTTCCAAGGACGTGCTCCGCGAGGAGATCTCGGACGGCGAGGCAGTCCATCACGCCTCCTTGGCCCTCGCCCGGAGCTTCATGAGCGTCGTCCGCATGCGCGTCTTCACAGTCCCCAGGGGGATCCCCTCGGCCTCGGCGATCTCCCGGGCCGTCCATCCCCGGTAGTAGGCCAGGTGGAGGAGCTTGCGCTCCGCGGGCGACAGCCCCATGAGGATGCGGCGCGCCTCCTCACGGTCGAGCCAGGCCTCCTCCTCGGACACCCCGACGGCGGCCAGCTCCTCGACCGGCCCGGCCACCGCCGCGGCCCGGCCCGACTCGCGGCGGAGTCGGTCGACGGCCATGTTGTGGGCGATCGTCATCAGCCACGTCGAGAGCCGGCCGCGGGCGGGCTCGTACCGTTCCGCCTTCCGCCAGGCCGCCTCGAACACGTCCTGGGTGAGCTCCTCGGCCGACTCCCGACTACCGAGGATCCGGAGGCCCATCCCGTAGACGGGGCGAGCGAACCGACGGTACAGCGTTCGCAGGGCATCGTCATCACCGGCCACCAGACGTCGCACCAGCTCCTGTTCCGCCTGAGGGGTCAGCGGACCGCCGGGCGGGTCGCTCATCGAGCACCCTCCGTGGTTGGACCGGCCTCCCTCAAACGTAGTACGCGCCTCGGCGGGGGCGGGATTGCCACGCCTATCCCGTGGTGGGGGCGGTCGCGGCGCTGAGGCGGCACACCCCCCGCTCGGCGAACGGCCGGAACTCCCGGATCGCCATGCCGGGCTTCAGCCCCGAGAGCATGCCCTCCACCAGGCCGCGGTGGAGCGAGCACACCAGATCGCGATAGTCGTCTGCCAGGTCGCGGAAGGGGCAATCGCGAAGCATCACCTCAACCGATCCCCGGGCCCGCCGGAACCGCGGCTCGAACCCGGCCCGAGACATCGCCTCCTGGAGCGCGGCAAGGTTCTGCCGCGCCGGCAGGCGGACGCCCGGTTTCGGGCCGCCCTGGGTCACCAGGTAGCGCCCCCACTCGCGGGCCAGGCCCGTGGCCCGCTCGATGTCCCGCTTCGTGGACAGCAAGCCGCACAGCATCTCGGCGAGCAGGCGGAAGTCCCTGCCCTCCTCGCCGGCAGGCTCCACGGCCCGGTACAGCGTCTGCGGCCGGCCCACGCCCGGCGTCTTCCGGACCTGGTGGGCCACCAGGCCGGCCTCCTCCAGGCGGCGCAGGTGCGGACGAAGCGTGTTGGGATGGAGCGAGAGCCGCGTCGACATCTCGCGCACCGAGACCGGGCGGCCCACGAGGCGGAGATGGCGGTACAGTCGGAACCGGGTGTCGTCGGCCAGCGCCTTATGGATCTCGAGGGCCTTGACGGCCACCGGCCTCACCCGCTCCCGATTTCGCCTATATCCACCGTCGGAAACAGGATAATATGGGGGTGCCGGCCGGGCGGCTCTCCCGGCCCTCCAGGCAAGAGGAGTTTCGATGGTCACCCAGGAACAAGTCCGCGAGGCGCTCCGCGGCGTCCTCGACCCCGAGATCGGCAAGCCGATCGAGGACCTCGGCATGCTCAAGGACATCCGCTTGGCCCCCGACGGGACCGTCCGCGTCGACGTACTCCTCACGGTGGCCGGGTGCCCGCTCAAGGACCGCATCGAGCGGGACGTGACCGCGGCGGTCGGCCCGCTCGAGGGAGTGCGCGGCGTCCAGGTCGTGCTGGGCGAGATGACCGGGGACCAGCGGCAGCAGCTCGTCGGCCAGCTTCGCGGCGGGGCCGCCACCGAGACCCCGCAGTTCTTCACCGAGGGCGACACCGAGGTGATCGCCGTCGCATCGGGGAAGGGCGGCGTCGGGAAGTCGAGCGTGACCGCCAACCTGGCGGCGGCCATGGCGGCCGAGGGCCACCGGGTCGGGGTCCTCGACGCCGACGTGTGGGGGTTCTCGATCCCCCGGATGATGGGCGTCGCCGGCCGGCCGGTGGCGTTCAACAACATGATGCTGCCGCTCGAGGCCCACGGCGTCCGGGTGATCTCGATGGGGTTCTTCGTGCCGGACGAGACGCCCGTCATCTGGCGGGGGCCGATGCTCCACAAGGCCCTCCAGCAGTTCCTGGGCGATGTCTACTGGGGAGAGCTCGACTTCCTGCTGATCGACATGCCGCCCGGCACCGGCGACGTGTCGCTGTCGCTGGCGTCGTTCCTGCCCGGCGGGTCGATGCTGGTCGTGACCACCCCCCAGGACGCCGCCAGCAAGGTCGCGGAGCGGGCCGGGCGAATGGCCCAGCACCCGAACGTGAAGCTGAAGCTCGTCGGCGTCATCGAGAACATGGCCGGGTTCGTGTGCCCCCATTGCGGCGAGATCACCGACGTGTTCGGCACGGGCGGCGGCCGCGCGGCCGCGCAGACGCTGGGCGTGCCGTTCCTCGGCCAGATCCCGATGCAGGTCTCGCTGCGCGAGGGCGCCGACGTCGGCAAGCCGGTCGTCGTCTCTGAGCCCGAGTCGCCCGCGGGGACGGCCCTCCGGGCGCTGGCCCGGCAGGTGGCCGGAAAGACGAAGACGAAGGTCGGCAAGACCCTGCCGCTGACCGTCGCGCCCCGGTAGCCCGGCCCGAGTCGGCGCGCTCCCTGACCCGGCCGGTGTGGCCCTGGCCTGTCGCGAAAGTCCGTCAATCGTGAGGATGACTCCGCGCCTGCGCATGGCCGATCCTTCCGGTGAGGCCCATGCCGGATCGTGGGCCGAAGCCGGAATCGGAGAGGCGGTCGGCCATGACGGAGATATTCGTAGTGGCGCTCCTCGCTGCGGCGACGGGCATCGGATGTGCGTGGATCTACGGTGGGTTCCGCCCGCCGGCCTGGCACCGGGCGTTCGGGCCATCCAGGCGGGCGGATGGCATAAGCGTCGCGGTTCGAGCGGCGAAGCGGGCTGGCGAGGTTGAGCAGAAAGGACTGACCCCCCTTCGCGACGAGCCCGTCCCGGGCAACTAGGAATCGACTGCCGCGGCGGGATGACAATCTGGGCCGCGCGCCGGCAGCCGGCCAAGATCGCTCCGCTCGCCACGTTCATGATGCCGGACTCACCGGGTGTCTCCGCTTGACAGACTGACCGTCAGTCACGATGCTGGCGCGGCGATGGCCTTCGCCCACGCGGTGCCGCCCGCCGAGCCTCACCGTGGCGTCGACCGCTCGTCCTTCCGGGGGCCGGGGGTCATCGCTCCGCCACCGCTCATCTATCTCGTCGGCTTGGCTCTGGGATTCGGCCTCGAGGCGCTCCTTCCGTCCCCCGCCCTGCCGGGCGTCGTGCGCTGGGTGCTCGGCACCGCGCTCCTCGCGCTCGCCGTGGCGCTGGGCGGGGCCTTCGTGTCCTCCTTCCAGCGGGCGAGGACGCCGATCGACGTCCGGAAGCCGGCCAGGACGCTGGTCACCGAGGGACCCTTCCGGTTGAGCCGGAACCCGGGCTACGTCGCCATGGTGCTGGCCTACGCCGGAACCGCCCTGATCACGGGAACCCTCTGGACGTTCGCTACGCTCGTTCCCACGCTCGTCGTCGTGGACCGGGGGGTCATCCGGCGCGAGGAGCGCCATCTCGAGAAGCGCTTCGGCGAGGAGTACCGCCGTTACAAGGCGCGGACCCGACGCTGGCTGTGACCCGGCTACGGCGAAGAAGCGCGAGGCAGCCGACCGAACGTCACACGGCGCGACTGCCGCGCGAGCCGCTGGCGGCCACCTGACCGGTGACCTCGGCTGCGCCGTGGCCGGCGCGCTGCATCTCGAACGTGGCCCTCGGGTCGCGGGCCGACATCGTCCCCGCGTGCCAGACGGCGAACCGGAGCGCCACCGCGCCCGCAGTCCCCAGGACGCCGGAGCTCACCCGCTTGGCGCGCGAGCTTCCCGGGAGAACGGAGAGCATGAGGCTCGATGCCGTCAGCGCCTTGGCCGCCCTCCACAGCGCCCCCGCCAGGCCCTCCTTCAGCGGCTGCGCCACCCGATCGACGCGGCCCGCCTCGCGCTCGACGGCGACGGTGGCGGCCAGGTCCACGAGCTTCGCCAGCCGGCCGAACCGCTCGACGACGCGGTGCGCCCGCTCGTCGAGCTCCTCGAGTTCCAGCAGCGAGGCCGCGCTGGAGGCCGCCGACGACACGAACAGCACCGGGAGCGTGCGACGCGGCGCCTGCCACACCGGCACCGCGGTGTTGGTCACCAGGACCGCGGTGTACGCCGCGAGCGGTCCCCCGAGGAGTCCTGCGCCCGCGCCGGCGAGGTCCCCGAGCCGCCGCACGGGCCCGTCCGAGCCGGCGAAGGCCGCGGATCCAGCGGCCAGCGGCCCGGCGGCCGCGAGGATCCACGACCCGACGTTCAGCGGAGACGTCGGCCGGAAGACCCGGAGCATGTTGAGGAACCTCGCGGGGCGCCCCAGGTCGTAGATCAGCAGGGCCGTGCCGCTCGCCGTGCCCGCCGCGGCGATCCACCGGCATCGCTCGATGAGGCGGGCGAACCCCTGGCGGTCCGCGGCCTGGGCCACCGCGCCCAGGACCGCCGCGGCCCCGCCCGCTCCGCCGACGTAGAAGTACGCCGGGACCGCCCAGATCCACACCGGCTCCTTGATGGCCGGTCGGTCGTAGTAGGTCGCGCCGTCCGGCCGCTGGGTCGGCTCTCGTCCCCACACGGAGTACGGGACGGCTCCCTCGACGGTGGCCCGGTCGGACGGGACCGCCTGCTGGGAGGCCTCGCCCTCGAGGGCGCCGATCTCCGGATCGATGTTCCGGCCGTCGCGCGCCTCCGTCCGCTCGGCCTCTCGCCGGCCGGCACCCGGCTCGGTCACCGGCGCCCTCCCATCACCACCGCGCCGACCGCCGCCCCGAGCAGGCCCAACGCCGCCGCGGCCGCCGACAGCCACGCCGCGCCGGCCTTCTTCGTGGGGACCACCGGGTCCGGCGGGAGGTTGTAGACCTCGGGCTCGTCGACCAACAGGAAGAACGCGTTCAGCCCCTCGGTCCCCGGCTGACCCGCGGCATCGGCGCCGTACAGGTACGCATCGCCGATCCCCCGGTCGTGGAGCTGGGTGACGCGCTCCTCGGCCCGCCGCCGGAGCTCGTCGAGGTCCCCGAACTGGATCGAGTTCGTCGGGCACGCCTTGGCGCACGCCGGCTCCATGTCGTCCTTCAGGCGGTCGTAGCAGAGCGTGCACTTCCACGCGCGTCCGTCGTCCTCGCGGCGGTCGATGACGCCGAACGGGCACCCCACCACGCAGTAGCCGCATCCGTTGCAGACGTCGGGCTGCACGAAGACCGTGTCGAACTCGGTCCGGACGATGGCCCCCGTCGGGCAGTTCTCCAGGCAGCCGGCCCGCTGGCAGTGCTTGCACACGTCGGACATCAGCAGCCACGAGAACGTCTCGTCGCTGTCGCCGGGGATGGGGTCGGCGAACAGCGGCACCGGCCGCTCGATGAACGCGACGTGCCGCCACGTCGAGGCCCCGAGGTCGACGGTGTTGTCGTACGACATCCCCGTGAAGAACTGGCCGTCGTCGGGCAACTGGTTCCACTGCTTGCAGGCGACCTCGCAGGCCTTGCAGCCGATGCACACGGTGGTGTCCGTAAAGAACCCCTTGCGGGTCGCCGGCTCCGTCCCGAGGGTCATTCCGTCGGCTCCTTGAGCTGGCTCGCCGAGGCGCTGAGCCCGTGGCGGCCCTCGGGCTTGTTCCGGGCCGGCGGGAGGTCGCGATGGGCGTCGCCCGGCGGAGGCGAGGCCAGCGGCCCGCTGGTGACCACCCGCCGCTGCCGGCTCCGGCGGCCCGGTTCGATGTTGCCGGTCAGGGCCTTCGATTCCTGGATCGAGACGTTCGGGTCGGCCACGAACGAGATCAGCTCGTTGGCCGGGTCGCCGCGGGACAGGCCGCGCCCCGCCCAGTGGTACGGCAGGCCGATCTGGTGGACCTGCCGGCCCCGGATCGTGAGCGGCCGCAGGCGCCGGGTCACGAGCACCCGGCACTCGATCTCGCCGCGGGCCGTGGTGATCGTGGCCCATCCCCCGTTGGCCAGGCCCTTCTCCTCGGCCAGCTCGGGCGACACCTCGCAGAACATCTCGGGCTGGAGCTCGTTGAGCCACGAGAGCCAGCGGGTCATGGCGCCCGCCGTGTGGTGCTCCGTGAGGCGGTACGTCGTGATGACGTACGGGAACCGGGGATCGCCGAACGCCCGGTGGTACGGGTTGTCCTTCCGGTGCCACTCGAGCCGAGCCGGGTTGCACTGCTGGCCGTAGAGCGGGTTCTGGCACACCGACTCCTGCGGCTCGTAGTGGGTCGGCAGCGGCCCGTCGAGAAGGCCGTTCGGCGCATACAGCCACCCCTTGCCGTCGGCCTGCATGATGAACGGGTCGTTGCCGGCGATCGTGTCGACCCCGGTGGTGCCCTCCTCGGGCCGGTAGTCCGGGGGCCGGTCGAGGACGAAGTCGGGATTGTCGAACCCCTCCCACCGGCCGTGCTCGCCGTTCCACCACACGTACCGCTTCCGCTCGGACCACGGCCGGCCCTCGGGATCGGCCGAGGCCCGGTTGTAGAGGATCCGGCGGTTGGCCGGCCAGGCCCACGCCCACTCCGGCGCCACCCAGTCCTGCTTCGTCCACGGCTTCTTCCGGGCGGTCTGGTTGACCCCGTCCTCGTAGCAGCCGGAGTAGATCCAGCACCCGCAGGCCGTCGAGCCGTCGGCCTTCAAGTCCTGGAACCCGGACACGGGTTCCCCGTCGGCCACCGTGTACCCGTTGATCTCCTTCAGGATCGCCTCGGCGTCCGGCTCCTGGTGCGGCCCCTTCGTCGGGTACTCCCAGGTCAGGTCGAGGATCGGCCGGTCCTTCCGTTCAGCGGATCCGTCGTACAGCTCGCGGAGCCGCCTCCCGAGGTGGTACGTGAACCACAGGTCGCTCCGGCACTCGCCCGGCGGCTCCACCGCCTTGTGGTGCCACTGGAGGAGTCGTTGGGTGTTGGTGAACGAGCCGTCCTTCTCGGTGTGGGCGGCGGCCGGGAAGAAGAACACCTCGGTCTCGATGTCCTCGGCGCGGACCTCGCCCCGGGCGATCTCCGGTGCCGTCCGCCAGAAGTCCGCGCTCTCGGTCACCGAGAAGTCCCGGACCACCAGCCAGTCCAGCTTCCGCATGCCCTCGCGGTGCAGGGCTCCGTGCATCGAGCCGACCGTGGGGTTCTCTCCCATCAGGCAGTACCCCTTGACCTTCCCGTCGGCCATCTCGGCGACGGTGTTCATGTGCGAGTGGTCCCCGGAGAGGTGCGGCAGGTGGTCGTAGCACCAATCGTTGTCCTCCCGCGCGGCGTCGCCCCAGTACGCCTTGAGCAGGGAGACGATGTACTTCGGGAACTCGCTCCACCACCCCGACGCCGACTCGTTGTTGCCGATGTAGCTCCGGAGGTCGACGTCGAAGTTCGCCTTCGGCATGGCCAGGTAGCCCGGCAGGAGGTTGTAGAGCGTCGGGATGTCCGTCGAGCCCTGGATCGAGGCGTGCCCCCGCAGTGCCAGGATCCCGCCGCCCGGCCGGCCGATGTTCCCCAACAGGAGCTGGACGATGGACGCCGTGCGGATGTACTGCACGCCCACGGTGTGCTGTGTCCATCCCACCGCGTAGCAGAACGCCGAGGTCCGCTCCCGGCCAGAGTTCTCGCACAGCGCGTCCGCCACCCGCAGGAACATCTCCTTCGGTACCCCGCAGACGTCCTCGACCACCTCGGGCGTGTACCGGGCGTAGTGGCGCTTCAGGATCTGGAACACGCACCGCGGGTGCTGGAGCGTGGGGTCGGTGTGCTGCATCGTCACCCGGGTGCCTCGCTCCGAGTGCGGCTCCCCGGTGAACATCTCGCGCTGTCCGGCGGCCGGAGCGACCTCCACGCCCTCGTACTGCCAGGTCGTGGGGTCGTACTGGCCCCGCTCCGGGTCCCACCCGCTGAACAGCCCGTCGAGGTCCTCGGTGTCGTCGAACCCCTCACCGACGATGGCGGAGGCGTTCGTGTACTGCTTCACGTACTCCTCGAAGTAGCGCTCGTTCTGGAGGATGTGGTTGACGATCCCACCGAGGAACGCGATGTCCGTCCCCGCCCGGATCGGGACGTGGAGGTCGGCCATCGCGCTGGTCCGCGTGAACCGGGGATCGACGTGGATGATCGTGGCCCCCCGGAGCTTGGCCTCCATCACCCACTGGAAGCCCACCGGGTGGCACTCGGCCATGTTGGACCCCTGGATGACGACGCAGTCAGCGTTCTGGAGGTCCTGCTGGAAGGTGGTGGCGCCTCCCCTTCCGAACGAGATCCCCAGACCGGGGACCGTCGAGGAGTGTCATATGCGGGCCTGGTTCTCGACCTGGACGATGCCGAGCGCCGCGGTCAGCTTGCGGATGAGGTAGTTCTCCTCGTTGTCCAGGGTGGCACCGCCGAGGAACGCGATCCCGAGCGTCCGGCGGAGCGGCTTGCCCTCGTCGTTCGCGTCCTCCCACGTCTCGTCCCGCACCTTCTTGACCCGCTCGGCCACCATGTCCATCGCCCGCTCCAGCGGGATCTCCTCCCACTCGGTCCCGCGAGGCCGCCGGTACAGCACGCGCTTGACCCGGTGGGATCCCGTGACGAGCTGGAACGTCGCCGCCCCCTTGGGGCACAGGCGCCCGCGGGAGATCGGGGAGTCCGGGTCCCCCTCGATGTCGGTGATCCTGCCGTCCCTCACGTAGACGTCCTGCCCACAGCCCACGCCGCAGTAGGGGCAGATGGACTTCACGACCTCGTCGGCGCCCGTCGTCCGGGGGACGAGCTCGATCGAGCGCCTTGAGAACGAGGTCTTCCCCAGTCCCGTGGGATCGCGATCGCGCAGCTGACGAAGGACCGGCCACCGCTTGGAGGACTCCAGGAACCCCACCGACGCCTCCTTCCGCTCGACGCCGCCGCTCGCGGCCCGGGACCTACCCCGGCCGACCGCCGCCAAACCGCTCGGGCGGCCCCTTCGCCCCGGTGGGGCCCGGCTCCGGCGGCGGGTCGAACTCCGTGGTCGGCCGGTCGGCCGCGGGCGTCGGGGCCCGAGCG
>DASZZY010000105.1:0-8318 GCA_036260395.1 Actinomycetota bacterium | reverse complement strand
GGGACAGGAAGCGGGCCAGGCCGAAGGCCACCACGTTGATGACCACGCCCGAGACGATGTGGTCGACGCGGAACGTCACCGTGGCAAGCGCGTGGACCATCGAGAACAGGAACCCGGCGCCGGCACCGATGACCAGCCCGGCCACGGGCCCGTAACGGATCGACCCCCAGGCGCCCATGACCGTCCCCACGATCATCAGTCCCTCGAGGCCGATGTTCACGATGCCGGAGCGCTCGCTGAACAGCCCGCCGAGGCCGGTCAGGTAGATGATCGTGAAGTACGACAGCCCGATGGCGATCGCCGCGCCGAGATCAAGCAGCGGCACGGCTGCCCACCTCCTCGGCGCGGACCAGGCGCTGGCGCCGGCGCAGCAGCACGCGGCGGGAGATCTGGTAGGCGATGACCACGGACAGGATCAGAAGGCCCTCGAGGATCACCACGATCTCCCGCGGGAGCTCGGTGTGGATCGCCAGGCCGTCCTCGCCCCGGGTGAGCACGCCCAAGAGGATCGCCGCGGCCGCGATCCCGGCCGGGTGGTTCCGGCCCAGGAAGGCCACGGCGATCCCGGTGAACCCGAGCGTGGTCTCGTAGTTGACGCCCAGGTACCCGGCGTCGCCCAGGAGGTGGTTGAGGCCCACGAGGCCCGCCAGGGCGCCGGAGATCAGGAACACCTTGATCTGCGTGCCGCCGATCGAGATGCCGCCCGCTTCGGCCGAGCCGGCCGAGGACCCCACGGCCCGGGTCTCGTAGCCCAGTCGCGTCCGGTACAGCAGGTACCACACGAACAGGCAGGCGGCCAGGGCGACGGGGAACAGCCACGTGAGGTGGACGGACGGCGGGATCTGCTCCTCCAGCCCGAGCCCCGGAGCGATGTTCGGCACCAGCCCGCTCTCCGGGAACCGGTCGCTCCGCAGGTCCACCAGGTTGCGCTCGGACGTCCGGAGCGGATTCAGCAGCGCCCAGGCGACGAGGCTGACCGCGATCCCGTTCATCATGATCGTGGTCACAACCTCGTGGGCCCCGGTCTTGACCTTGAGGATGGCAGGCACGGCGGCCCACGCCATGGCGCCGATCACGGCGGCCAGCACCACGGCCAAGAGGTGGAGCGGCCCCGGGAGCACGTCGAGGAAGATCGCCGCCGGGGCGGCGGTCATCATGCCCACGATGTACTGGCCCTCGACACCGATGTTGAACATCCCGGCCCGGAACGCCACCGCCACGGCCAGGCCCGAGAAGATGAGCGGGGTGGCGTTCTCCAGGACCTTGGCCACGTCCTGGGCCCGGGCGGTCGAGAACTGCCACATCGTCGAGTACACGAAGACCGGGTTCTCGCCGTAGGCCGCGATGATGACGCTGCCGATGACGCCCGCCACGACGAACGCCGTGATCAGGGCGATACCCTGGGTCACCAGGGAGTCCACCCACCCGGGCCGGGACCGCGGGGGCGTGCCCGCCGGGGCCGGCGCCGCCGGAGCCTCGACCGCCATCAGCGCTCCCCCGTCACGTCAGCTCGCTTCAGCCGCCACCCGCCCCCCGGTCATCGCCATCCCGAGGTCCTCTGGCGGCACGTCGGGCCGGAACTCGCCGGTGATCCGGCCGTCGTAGATGACCACGATGCGGTCCGAGAGCTCGTAGATCTCCTCGAGCTCCGCCGAGATGAGCACGACCGCCCTCCCGGCGCCCTTCTGCTCGAGCAGCTGCCGCCACACGAACTCGATGGCCCCCACGTCGAGGCCCCGGGTCGGCTGGTGGGCCACCAGGAGCCGCGGCTCACCCGCCAGCTCGCGCGCCAGGATCAGCTTCTGCTGGTTCCCGCCGGACAGCGTGGCCGCCTCCACCGTGATCGAGCGGGCCCGGACGTCGAACGCACGGATCAGCCGGGCGGCCAGTTCCTTGATGTTGCGGATCAGCATCACGCCGATCCGGCTCGTGAACCGGCGCTCTCCCTGCCGGCCGAGCACGGTGTTCTCCCACAGAGTCATGTCGAGGACCAGCCCCCGGTCGTGGCGGTCCTCCGGGACGTACGCCACGCCGCGCTGCCGGATCTCCGCCACCGAGAGCCCCGCGAGGTCGCGCCCGTCGACGGTGATCCGGCCACCGGTCCGTGGCCGGAGCCCCACGACGGCCTCCGCGAGCTCCCGCTGCCCGTTCCCCTCCACGCCGGCCACCCCGACGATCTCGCCGGCGCGGACCTCGAGGTCGATGCCCTTGACCCGGTCGCCCACCGTCAGGCCCTCGAGCCGCAACACCGGTTCGCCGACCCCCACGTCGGGCTTCTCCAGCCGGAACAACACCGGGCGCCCCACCATCATCTCGGCGAGCTGCTCCTTGGTCGTTTCGCGAGGCGTCGTCTCGCCGACCACCTTGCCGCGGCGCAGGACCGTGATGCGATCGGCGATCTCCAGCACCTCGTCGAGCTTGTGGCTGATGAATACGACGGCCTTCCCGTCGTCCCTCAGCTTCCGGAGGTTGTCGAACAGGTCGCTGGCCTCGGTCGGGGTCAGGACCGCCGTGGGCTCGTCGAGGATCAACAGGTCGATCCCCCGGTAGAGCGCCTTGAGGATCTCGACCCGTTGCTCCTCGCCGACCGAGAGCTCCTCCACACGGGCGCGTGGGTGGACGCTAAACCCGTAGCTGGCGGCCAGCTCCGACACCCGGCGCTCGGCGGCGTCGAGGTCGAGCACCGGGCCGCCCTCGGCGCCCAGGACGATGTTCTCGGTGACCGTGAACTCGTCCACCAGTACGAAGTGCTGGTGGACCATGCCGATCCCCAGGGCGATCGCCGCTCGCGGCGACGCGATCCGCGCCTCGTTCCCGCGAACCACGATCCGGCCCTCATCGGGCGGGTACAGGCCGTACAGGACCCGCATCAGCGTCGACTTCCCGGCGCCGTTCTCTCCAACCAGGGCGTGGATCTCCCCAGCGTGGAGCGACAGGTCCACCGAGTCGTTGGCCACCACGCCGGGGAAGCGCTTGGTGATCCCCTCCATGACGACGAGCGGGGCGCCCGCGCGCCCCGCCCCGTCGTCGGTGGTGCTGCCCGATGCCATCCCTCCTAGCCCTGCGGCTCCTCGGGCACGGTGATCTCGCCGCTGATGATCTGCTCCTTGAACGTGTCCAGCTGCGCCTGGATGTCCTCAGTCAGCAGGTCGGGGTTGCTCGTGGCGTAGTCGACGCCCTCCTCGGCCAGTCCGAAGACCTGCTGCCCGGGCTCGAACGTACCGTCGACCTGCGCCTGGATCGCCTCGAACACGGCCGTGTCGACCCGCTTCAGCATCGAGGTGATGATGTGCGGCTGCTCCTCCGGACTGGCCGTCAGGTACTGGTCGGAGTCGACGCCGATGGCCAGGGCGTCCGGCCCCTGCTCCACCGCCGCCTTGAACAGCCCCAGGCCGGACTGGCCAGCGGCGTGATAGATCACGTCGGCGCCCTGGTCGTACATGTCCTCCGACAGCGCCTCGCCCCGGGTCGGGTCGACGAACGCCTGGGTGGAGTCGCCGATGTACTCGACGAGGACTTCGCAGTCCGGGCAGGTCTCCGCCACACCGGCCTCGTAGCCGGCCTGGAACTTCTCGATCAGCCCGGTGCCTTCCTGACCTCCCAGGAACCCGACCGTGTTCGTCTCCGTCGTCATCCCGGCGGCCGCCCCTACCAGGAAGGACCCCTCATGCTCCTTGAACGTCAGGTCGACGACGTTGTCGTTCTCGGCGATGAACGTGGCGAAGCCGTCGATGATCGCGAAGTTCGTGTCCGGGAACTCGGGGGCGATCTCGGCGACGTGCTCGGAGAACGCGAAACCGACCGCGATCACGAGGTCGAAGCCCTGGTCGGCCAGCGTCGTGATGTTCTCGTCGCGGTTGGACCCGGTCTGGTTCGCCTCCAGGAGCTCGACGTTCCCCTCGGAGACCAGCCCCTCCTCGATGGCCCGCTGGAGGCCGGCGTTGGCGGCATCGTTGAAGGACTTGTCGCCGAGCCCGCCCACGTCGAGGGCCATCCCGACCGTTACGTCGCTGGCGGCTCCCTGGTCGCCCTCGCCGGTATCGCCTGGGGCCCCCGTGTCCGGGGCGGCGCCACCACAGGCGGCCCCCAGGACGGAGACCACGGCGAAGATCGCCAGCAGCCTGGCAGGGTGCATGACTCGCATAGACTCCCCTCTCTCTCCGACCGGCGCTTCCCCCACGCCGGCTCCGCGGCAGATTCTCCGTCCCGCCCCGGCGCGGCGTCAACGCAGGCAATGCGGACAGCGGCGCCGCGGGAGGCACGGGCCGTGGCAGGATACGGCCGCCGTGGCGCTCACCGTCGTCGACCACCCCCTGGCAGGCCACCTGCTGGGCACGCTGCGCCACGCGGCGACGCCGCCCGCGGTGTTCCGGGCGCTCACCCGGCGCCTCACGGTGACGCTGGTCCTCGAGGCCACCAGGGACATGCCCACGGTGCTCCGGGAGGTCGAGACGCCGTTGGAGCGCACCGAGGCGCGGTTCCTGGCCAGCGACCTGGTGGCCATCCCGATCCTGCGGGCCGGCCTCGGGATGCTGGAGGCCGTGACCGACACGTTCCCTGGGGTGGCCGTCGGGTACATCGGGCTGGAGCGGGACGAGCAGACGCTCCAGCCGACCTCGTATTACGAGCGGCTCCCGCAGCTCGCCGGGCGGCACGTCGTGCTCCTCGACCCCATGCTGGCGACCGGCGGATCGGCGGTCCGGGCCTCCACGAGCATCCTCGCCGGGGAGCCCGCGTCGCTCCGGATGGTCTGCATCGTGGCGGCGCCGGAGGGGGTCCGGGCCATGGAGGACGCCCATCCCGAGGTCGACATCTACGCCGCGGCCCTCGACCGGCAGCTCAACGAGGTCGGCTACATCCTCCCCGGCATCGGCGACTTCGGCGACCGGCTCTACGGGACGGAGCCGCGCTAGGTCCCTGGCCGCCGGGCCGCGGCGGGGCGCGACGATCGGGCGCTGATCCGGACGCCCCGGCGCCGGACCTCGGCGAGGAACGGCTCGGGGTCGAACGCCGCCTCCGGCGGCGACACGCCGGGTTCGGCGACGGCCCCCGACCCCAGCAGCCCCGCCGCCACGATCGCCGGGACGGCCGTCATCCGCCCCGTAGCCGCCTCGCGCCACGAGGCAGGGTGCGTGGCCCGCTGGCGGATCGTGACCTCGCCGCCATCCCGCTCGCCGACGACCTCGACGTCCAGGTAGAAGGCCACCGGGCGTACGGTATCGCGGGGCGGATCCGCGAGCAGCGCGGCCCGGACGACGTCGATCGGGCGGACCCAGGCGTCCCCCACCGGGACCGGGCGGTCGCCGGTGAGGCCCAGCCGGGCCAGGGCCCGCAGCGTCCGCATGTCGGAGGGCCGCCACGTCCCGCGGACGGCGACCTCGCGGAGGCCGTCCCCCAGCGACCGCGGCAGCGTGTAGATCTCCGAGTGGGGCACGTAGTACACCTCCTGCATGCCGAGCGGCGGAGGGAACCGGATCCGGCGGCCTCCGTCGAACGGCGCGACCTCCTCCATCCGGCCGTCCCGCCAACGGAACCGCGGCACGCCCGGGCGGAACTCGTCGAGCAGCGTGTCGAGCAGGCCCGGGGAGGCGGCGATGTCCCGGTGGCTAGCGAAGGAGATATGGACGTCCCGGACGCGGTCGAGCCGGTCCGCGGCCCGGCGGACGAGCACGTTGCTCAGGCCCGGGGTGGCACCGCACCCGATCACGGCCCGCACCCCCGCCCGGCGTGCCCGCGGCGCGAGCTCCAGCTGCCGGGGCGTGTTGTACAGGCCGCCGAGGTCCACGTAGTCGACCCGCTCGGCCAGCGCCGCCTTCAGGACCGGCACGCCGAGCCGGTACGTCGTGCAGTTCATGAGCACGCCGGCTCCGCGGATGAGGCGGCGCAGGGCGACCCCGTCCGCGGCGTCCACACGGCGGGTGGCGACCCCGCGTCCCAGCGAGCCCGCGAGCTCGCGGAGGGCCCGTCCGTCGAGGTCTGCCAGCACGACGGAAGACCACCGGCCGTCGGCGGCCACGCCCGCGGCGACCTCCCGCCCGACCGCCCCGCAGGCCCCCAGGATGACCGCGCGCATCAGTACGACGGAGGGGTGATCACCCAGAGGACCTCTGCCTTCGTGGGCCCCGGGTTCCGGTTCCGGTGCGGACGGCGTGACTCGAAGACCAGCGAGTCCCCCTCGTCGAGGTCGAAGCGCTCCTCCTCGACCCAGAACTCCAGCCGCCCCTTCAGGACGATCACGCACTCCTCATCGGAGTCGTGCGCGTACGGCTGTTTCCCGGAGCCGGCCCCCGGCTCGATCATCGACAGGATGACCTGGAGCCGCTTGGAATCGCTGGGCGTGAGCAGGACGTCCTCCCAGTGCCGCCGGGGGTGGACCAGGCGCCGCCGATCGGCGACCCGCACGACCTTCCCCCCGGACGCCGGGCCCTCGAACAGGGATCCCACCGACTCGCCGAGGGACTCGGCGATCCGACGCAAGGAGGCGACGGACGGGCTGGCCACGCCGCGCTCGACCTGCGACAGGAAGCTCTCGGAGATGCCGGCGGCCTGTGCCACCGCGCGGAGCGACAGCCCCTTGCTCTCGCGGACGGAACGGATGCGCCGGCCGAGCTCGCGCTCGTCGGGATCCCGGATCACCTCGGCCTCCGCGCGGTCGCAGTCGGGGCGGAGCGGCGGAGCAGCATCTGGGCGGTGACGATCGCCGTCAGCGTGATGAGCAGCATCACCGTGGCTACCACGTTCGGCTTGGGGCTCAGGCCGAACCGCAGCTCCGAGAACACGCGGATCGGCAGCGTCGTGGAGCCGGGGCTCGACACGAACGTCGACAGCACGACGTCGTCGAAAGAGAACGTGAACGACAGGAGGGCGCCGGCCACGACGGCCGGGAACAACTGGGGAAGCGTCACCTGGCGGAACGTGCCCCACCTGGTGGCCCCCAGGTCGGCGGAGGCCTCCTCCAGCGACCGGTCCATCCCGGCCAGCCGCGCCCGGCAGATCAGCGTGACGACAGAGGTGTTGAACACCGCATGCGTGATGACGATCGTCTGCGCTCCCAGCGGCAGGCCGATCGTCACGAAGAACAGCAGCGACGCGATGGCGATGACGATCTCCGGGACGATGAGCGTCGTGTACATCACGGCGTCGAACGAGCGCCGCACGCGTCGACCCACGTTCCGAAGGCCGATCGCCGCAGCGGTCCCCAGGGCCGTGGCCACCACCGCGTTGGCCGACGCGGTCCCCAACGACACGAGGAGCGCTCGGCGGATGCTCTCGTCGCGCCACGTCTCGGCCCACCAGGTCAGGCCGAACCCCCGCCACACCTCCACCAGCCGCGAGTCGTTGAAGGCGTACAGCACCACGACCGCGATCGGCAGGTACAGGAAGGCGTAGACCAGTCCGGCCACTGTCCGAAGCGAGCCGTTCACCGCCGCGTCGCCCCAGGCGCGGGGGACGGTCGCCGGGCGCACCGCAGCCGGCGCGGCCACGCTCACAGCGCCGCCCCCAGGCTCTCCTCGGCCCGGCGCCCCAGCACCCGGAGGTACAGGAAGATCACCACCAGCAGGAACGCCACGAGGACCAGCGACATGGCGGCCCCGAAGGGGTAGTCCAGCCCGTCGATCAGTGTTCCGGCGACCACCGGCCCGAACAACGCCTGCTTGGCGCCCCCGAGGATCGTAGGGACCACGTACTCCCCGGTCATCGGGACGAACACCAGCAGGCAGCCGGTCAGGATGCCCGGCACGGTCAGCGGCAGCGTCACCCGCCGGAAGGTGGCCCAGCGCCCGAGCCCCAGATCCCGCGACGCCTCCACCAACCGGCGGTCCATCCGCTCGATGGCCACGTACAGCGGGAACACCATGAGCGGCAGGTAGCCGTAGATCACGCCGATGAGGACCGCTCGGGGTGTGTACAGGATGTCGAGCGGCTGGGCCAGCAGGCCGAGTCCTTGGAGCAGGCCGGAGATCGGCCCCTCCGGCGTGAGCAGGAGCTGCCACGCGTACGTCCGGATGAGGATGCTCGTCCAGAAGGGGACCACGACCAGGACGAGTAGAACGGTGCGGTACCGCCGCGCGCGCGTCCCCAGCCAGTAGGCGAACGGATAGCCGATGAGCAGACAGCCGGCCGTCCCGGCCATTGCCATCAGAACCGTGTCCAAATAGATCTGGAGGTAGAGCGGGTCCCACAGCTCCCGGAAGTTTGCCGTGGACAGGCCGAACCGGATGTCGAAGAACCCGCTGCGCTCGGCGAACCCGTACGCCACGATGATCAGCAGGGGCGCCACGAAGAACAGCGCGTAGTAGAGCCACGCGGGCCCGATG
>DASZZY010000104.1:0-3665 GCA_036260395.1 Actinomycetota bacterium | reverse complement strand
CGGCCCCCCGTGCCAGGATCGATTACCTGTTCGTCTCGGACGGCGTCCGCGTCGAGCGGGCCTGGGTCGGGACGGGGGAGGCCTCGGACCACCTCCCGGTGTTCGCGGACCTCACGCTTCCGTCGTGACCGCCTACCCCCCGCCGGCCTGGCCGTGGGCCAGGGCCTTGGCCTCGGCGAACTCGTGGGTCCGCTCGAAGATCAGCTCGGCGTCGTTGTCGATGGTGGCCACGTGGTACGAGTTCGGGAGGAGGACCATCTCCTTCTCGGCTGAACCCGCACGTTCCAGCACGAACTCGGCGGTCCCCTTCGGCACGACGTGGTCCTCCGGTGAGTTGAACACCAGCAGCGGCTGGCGGACGTAGGACAGCTCGCTCCGGACGACCTTGAGGAAGGCGGCGACCTCGGCCACGGCGCGCATCGGGATCCGGTCGTAGGGCAGCTCGTCGGCGCCCTCCTTCTTGATGTCGTTGCCGATGCCCTTCGTGGAACGGAGGACCGGCCAGATCAGGAAGGCCGCGGCGATGCGGCGGTCGAGGACGTACGGGTTCACGAGGACGAGGCCCCGAACGGTCTCGGGGTGGCGGGCCGCCAGGTGCAGGGCCATGGCCCCGCCCATCGACAAGCCGAACAGGATCACGCCCTGCGATCGCCTCGACAGCTCGCCGAGGGCCGCCTCGGCCTCGGCCACCCACCGCCGCCACCGGCTCCGCTCCAGGTCCTTCACCGACGTCCCGTGGCCCGGGTACCGGGGGCACGAGACGGCATGGCCCCGCGCCGCCAGCCACTCGCCCATCTGACGGAGGGATGCCGGGTTCCCGGTGAAGCCGTGGAGCATGAGGATCCCGATCGGGCCGCCGTCGAACGAGAACGACTCGCAGCCGGGGACCACGCGGTCCGTCATCCGATCAGGCCCTTCAGGCGGTCGATCACGGCGTCGGGATCGAAGGGTTTGGGGAAGAAGTTCTCCGGCCCCACGAGGCCGATGACCTCGGGCGCCACCTCGGGCTTGCCGGTGATGATCACGACGGGGGTCCGCTTGGTCTCCGGGGCCTGCCGGAGCTGCGTCAGCATCCGCTCGCCGGCCACGTCGGGCATCATCAGGTCGAGCACGATCGCATCGGGCCTGTGCATGTCGAGCATGAGCAGGCCCTCCAGCCCGTCCTTGGCCTCCACGACCTCGTAGTCGTTCATCTGGAGCGTCACGCGGACCAGCTGGCGGACGGACTCGTCGTCCTCGACGAGCAGCACCTTCTTCGCCACGACGTCGGCCACCTACCGGCGGAATGGGTTCCGGAAGTTCTGCACGAGGACGTACAGCGCGAACACGCCGGCGAGGCCGGTCATCGTGGCCACGAAGATCAGGAAGGCGATCTCCAGGCGGCCCAGGGCGGCGATCATCGTGGTCGTCCCTCCGTCACCTTGATGGGTCGGGGCGGAGTCTATAGGGTAGATGAGGCCGGGCGCATCGCCGAAGGGGTGAGGGCGAGTGTTCTATTGGCTGCTGAAGCACATCATCCTCGGCCCGGTTCTCCGGGCCGTGTACCGCCCCACGGTCCGCGGGGCGGAGAACGTCCCCGCCACCGGCCCGGTGATCCTGGCCTCCAACCACCTCTCGTTCGTCGATAGCCTGTTCATCCCGCTCCCCGTGCGCCGCAAGGTGGTGTTCCTCGGGAAGTCCGACTACTTCGACAACCCCAAGACGCGGTGGTTCGTCCAGTCGGTGGGGGTCATCCCCGTCCGCCGGGAGGGCGGGTCGGCCAGCGAGGCAGCCATCCTGGCGGGGATCGGGGCGCTGAAGGCGGGGCTCGTGGTGGGGATCTACCCCGAGGGCACCCGGAGCCCGGATGGCCGGCTGTACCGGGGGAAGACCGGCGTGGCCCGCATGGCGCTCGAGGGACGCGCCGTGGTGGTCCCGGTGGCGGTGGCCGGCACCCCGGAGATCATGCCGCTGGAGGCCAAGGCCCCCCGCCTGCGGGGCCGCCCGGTGGTCACGTTCGGGAAGCCGCTGGCGTTCGAGCGCTATTTCGACCGGCCCCGCGACCGGTTCGTGCTCCGCTCCGTCACCGACGAGATCATGTACGAGATCATGATGCTGTCGGGGCAGGAGTACGTCGACGAGTACGCCTCGAAGGTGAAGAAGGAGCTGGCCGCCGAGCGCGAGGCCGCCCGGGCCGCGGTCACGACGGCCGGGCCCAGCTGAGGGACCGCTCCACCGCGCGCCGCCACCCGGCGTAGCCCCTCTCCGCCCCCTCGGTGTCGCCGGGGACGAACTCCCGGTCCAGGCGCCACGCCCGGGTGGCCTCCTCCTTCGTGGCCCACACACCCCTCTGGAGCCCGGCCAGGAACGCCGCCCCCATGGCGGTGGTCTCCTGGATGGCGGGCCGGCGGACGGGGACCCCCAGGAGGTCCGCCTGGAACTGGCAGAGCAGGTCCATGGCGCTGGCCCCGCCGTCGACCTTCAGCGTGGCCAGCGGGACGGCGCCTCCCACGACCATGGCGTCGACCACGTCGCGCGTCTGGTACGCCATGGCCTCCACCGCCGCCCGGACCAGGTGGGCCGCGGTGGTGCCCCGGGTGACGCCGACGATCGTGCCCCGGGCGTAGGGGTCCCACCACGGGGCCCCGAGCCCGGTGAGCGCCGGGACGAAGTACACGCCGCCGGTGTCCGGCACCGAGGCCGCCACCGGCCCCGCCTCGGAGGCCGTCCCCAGCAGCCCGAGGCCGTCGCGGAGCCACTGGATCGCGGCCCCGGTGACGAAGATCGATCCCTCGAGCGCGTAGCGGACGCCCTCGGCGTCGGAGTACGCGACCGTGGTGAGGAGGCCGGGGACCGATGGGGAGTCGCGCCCCGTGTTGAGCAGGACGAAGGACCCCGTCCCGTAGGTGTTCTTGGCGTCGCCGGCCGCGAAGCACGCCTGCCCCACGAGCGCGGCCTGCTGGTCGCCGGCCACGCCGGCCACCGGGACCGCCGCGCCCAGGAACGCCTCGGGGTCGGTGGTCCCGAACTCGCTCGCCGAGGGCAACGCACCGGGCAGGAGCTCCGCGGGGATCCGCAGCCGCTCGAGGAGCTCGCCGTCCCAGTCCAGGTCCCGGATGTCGAACAGCATCGTCCGCGAGGCGTTGGTGTGGTCGGTGACGTGGGACCGGCCGCCGGTGAGACGGGCGATGAGGTAGGCGTCCACGGTCCCGAACGCCAGGCGGCCCGCCTCGGCCGCCTCGCGGACGCCGTCGACCTCCTCGAGGATCCACGCCAGTTTGGTGCCGGAGAAGTAGGGGTCGATGACGAGGCCGGTCCGGTCCTTGACCCGCTCCTCCCAGCCCTCCTCCATCAGCCGCTCGCACAGCGGCGCCGTCCGGCGGTCCTGCCACACGATCGCCGGATGGACGGCGCGGAGCGTCTCCCGGTCCCAGACCACCGTGGTCTCCCGCTGGTTGGTGATCCCGATCGCGGCCACGTCCGGCGCGGCCAGGTCCGCCGCGGCGAGCGCCTCGCGGGTCGACTCCAGCGCCGACCGCCACCAGTCCTCGGGGTCGTGCTCGACCCAGCCGGGGCGGGGGAACGACTGGGGGAACTCCCGGTACCCGCGGCCCACCACCTCGCCGCGCTCGTCGACCACGAGCACGGTGACCCCGGTCGTGCCGGCGTCGATGGCCAGGACCGTC
>DASZZY010000103.1:0-8549 GCA_036260395.1 Actinomycetota bacterium | reverse complement strand
GGCCCGGGAGGCGATGCGGCGCCGGGGCCCGGACGACGACGAGATCCGGTCCCGGTTTGTCGAGCTGGCCCGGCGGGAGTACGAGCGGGTCTTCGAGGCCATGCCGGAGCGCGCGATCGTGACGTACGGCAACGTCGACGTCCCGGACCTCCTGCGCGCGATGCTCCCGGCGGGGATCCGGTTCGTCGACGGCGACGTCCTGGACGTGGGCGGGGAGCGGTTCGGCATCGTGGGCGGCGGGCTCCGGACCCCGCTCGGGATCCCCGGCGAGGTCGAGGAGGCCGAGTACGACCGCAAGCTCGGCGCCCTGGGGCCGGTCGACGTCGTCTGCACGCACCAGCCGCCCCGCATCCCGTGGCTGGTGTACGACGTCCTCGGCCGGCGGTTCGAGCCCGGCTCCACCGGCCTGATCCGCTACATCCGCGAGCACCAGCCGGCGCGGTCGTACTTCGGCCACGTGCACCAGCCCCTGGCCGCCAGGGGGACGATCGGCCGGACGGAGCTGATCAACGTGGGCCACTTTCGGGGCACCGGCCGCCCCTGGGTGCACGAGGCTCCGGGCTGAGGACGGATCCCGCCGCGGCGGGCGATGGCGAGGAAGGAGGACCGATGGCCGAGCGAACGGAGGGATCGATCGAGATCGACGCCCGCCCCGCGGAGATCATGGCGGTGATCGGCGAATTCGACGCCTACCCGGAGTGGGTGGACGGCATCCGCTCGGCCGAGGTCCGCCAGCGCGACGACGACGGCCGGGCCACGGAGGTCGCGTTCGAGTTCTCGGCCATGGGGTTCGACGCCAGCTACACGCTGCGGTACGACTACCGGCCCGAGGACGGGGGAGTGAGCTGGACGACCGTGGAGGCCTCGGGGGCCGTCCGCGACGTCCAGGGCGAGTACGACCTCGAGCCGCTCGACGGAGACACCAGGGTGACCTACCGCCTGGCCGTGGAGCTCGGCGTGCCGCTGCCCGGCTTCCTCAAGCGACGGGCCGACAAGCAGGCGATCAGGACGGCGCTCGACGGGCTCAAGCGACGCGTGGAGCGATGAGCGGCGGCCCGCCGCGCCAGGCGGGGTGGGCGCCGCGGAGACGGGTACGATAAGGCGCGGATGAGGATCCTCCTCTTCACTGGCAAGGGCGGCGTGGGGAAGACCACCGTCGCCGCCGCCACCGCCGTCCGCGCCGCGCGCAGCGGCCTCAGGACCCTCATCACGAGCACCGATCCCGCGCACTCGCTGGCCGACTCGTTCGGCACGGAGCTGGGCGACCAGGTGTCGGAGGTCGAGCCGAACCTCTGGGCCGAGCAGATCGACGCCCAGGCGCGCCTGGAGGCCAACTGGCGCGACATCCAGGAGCACGTGATCTCGCTGCTCAACTGGATGGGCGTCGACGCCGTGGAGGCCGAGGAGCTGTCGGTGATCCCCGGGCTCGACGAGATCTTCAGCCTCACCGACATGAAGCGGCACGTCGACTCGGGCCGCTACGACCTCCTGGTGATCGACTGCGCGCCGACCGCGGAGACCCTCCGGCTGCTGTCGCTGCCCGAGGTCATGAACTGGTACATCGAGCGGATCTTCCCGATCCAGCGCGGCGTGGTGCGGACGATCCGCCCGGTCCTCACCCGGGTCACGACGATGCCGATCCCCGACGACCGGATCTTCCGGGCGGTGGAGCGCCTGCACCGCAACCTGGAGGGCGTGCGGCAGATCCTCGTCGACGAACGGCGCTCGTCGGTCCGGCTGGTCGTCAATCCGGAGAAGATGGTGATCGCCGAGGCCCGTCGGACCTACACCTACCTGTCGCTGTTCGGCTACCGCGTCGACGCGGTGATCGCCAACCGCATCATCCCCGAGGACGTGACCGACCCGTACTTCGGGAAGTGGAAGGACATCCAGGCCGAGCACCTCGGCACGATCCGCGAGTCGTTCGAGCCGGTCCCGATCCTCACCGCGCGGCTGTTCGACCAGGAGATGGTGGGGGTCGACCTGCTGGCCGCGATGGGGGAGGAGGTCTACGGGGACCGCGAGCCGACGGAGATCCTGCACCGCGACGAGCCGATCCGCGTGCGGAAGCGCGGCGCCTGGTACGTCCTCCAGATGCGCCTGCCGTTCGCGGACCGCGAGGACCTCGACATCCACCGCAAGGGGGACGAGCTCTACGTGCGGGTCGGCTCGTACAAGCGGAACCTGGTCCTCCCGCAGGCCCTGCAACGGCTCGAGGTGCGGCAGGCCCGCTTCGTGGACGACGGGCTCGAGGTCCGCTTCGCCGAGAAGGGGGCGCCGCGCGCCCAGACCGCCCACAGCTAGGAGGAGAGGATGGCCGAGACCGGCAAGCGCTCCAGGAAGCGAGGGACCGGCCCCCCCGACCGGCAACCGGTGTGTCCGGTCAGCTTCTGTCCCGTCGGCATGTTCCTCACCGTGACGGGGAACGCCCGTCCGGAGGCCGTGGAGCACCTCATGGCCGCGGGCCGGGAGTTCCTGCTGGCGCTCACCGCCGTCCTCAACACGCGCCTGGAGGACCTCGACCGGCGCCCGTCGATCGAGAAGATCGAGCTGGAGTAGGGCCGTGCCCGCGCCCGATCCCGGCCTCGTGCGGAAGCTGGCCGACTGGGAGACCGGCGGCCTCCCCGTCACCAGCCTCTACCTCGACGTCGACGGCCGCCGCCGCCCCCGGCGGGCGGACTTCGTGGGCCGCGCCGAGGACCTGGTCCGCCGGGCGCGCGACCGGGCCCCCGCCGATCGCGACGCCGCGCGGTCCGTCCACCGCGACCTCGAGCGGGTCCTGCGGTTCGTCCGCGACGACTTCGACCGCCGCGGCGTCCGAGGGCTGGCGGTCTTCGCCTGCTCCGACGCCGGCCTGTGGGAGGAGGTCGCGCTGGCCGCCCCGCTCCGCGACCGGCTGGTCGTTCGCCCTGGGCCGTACCTCCTGCCGCTGGAGGCCGTCCTCGAGCGGTCCGAGGCCTTCTGCGTCGCGCTGGTGGACCGGGCCAAGGCCCGCCTCCTCCGCGCGTCGCTGGGCCAGGCCGAGGAGGTGAGCGACATCCTCGACGAGGTCCCCGGCCGCCACGACCAGGGCGGCTGGGCGCAGGCCCGGCTCCAGCGACACATCGAGGACCACGTCCTCCGCCACCTCAAGCACGTGGCCGAGGTGCTGCTCCGCCAGCGGCAGCGGGGGGCGTTCGACCGGTTGGTCCTCTCGGGCCCCCACGAGGTGGTGGCCGAGCTCGAGCGCGAGCTGCACGACTACGTGCGGCGGGCGGTCGTGGAACGGGCCACGCTGCCGGTCGGCGCGTCGACGACCGACGTGGCGGCCCTCGCAACGGCGGTCGAGGAGCGCCTGGACCGCGAGCGCGAGGAGGAGGCCGTCGCCCGGGTGGTCTCCGAGCGCGGGGCCGGGCGCGCCGTCGCGGGGCTCGAGCCCACGCTGGAGGCCCTGGCCTCGGGCCGGGTCGAGACCATCGTCGTGCCGTCGGACCTCGATTCCGAGGGGTTCCGGTGCCCGGCCTGCGGGCGCCTCACGGTGGCGGGGTCCCGCTGCCCCGTCTGCGGGTCGGCCACCGAGCCGAGCGTCGACCTCCTCGAGGAGGCCGTCGAGGTGGCCCTCCGGCAGGGGTGCCGGGTGGAGACCGTGGCCGGCGACGGGCTCGCCGAGGTGGGGGGGATCGGGGCCCTCCTGCGGTTCTGAGACGTCGGTGGCGCCGCGCACCGGGGTGGGGATCGACGTCGGCGGGACCAAGGTCCTCGGCGTGCTGGTCGGCGAGGACGGATCGGTCCTCCGGGAGGACCTCTTCGAGACGCCGGCCGAAGACGTCGCCGGGATCATGGAGACGATCTACCGCCTCGCCGACATCCTCCGCGACGGCGCGGATCCGGTCGGCGTGGGGGTCGGCGCGGCCGGGATGGTCGATTTCGGCGCCGGGATGATCCGCTCGGCGCCCAACCTGGCCTGGCGGGAGACGCCGATCCGGGACCTGGTCGAGGAGCGGACGGGGCTGCCGTGCGTCGTCGACAACGACGCCAACGCCGCCACCTGGGCGGAGTACCGGTTCGGGGCCGGACGGGGGTACGCCCATCTGCTGGTGGTCACCGTCGGGACCGGGATCGGCGGCGGGATCGTGGCCGACGGGGCGCTGTCCCGCGGCGCGCACGGCTTCGCCGCGGAGATCGGGCACTTCATCGTCGAGCCGGGCGGGCCGTGGTGCGGGTGCGGGAACCGCGGGTGCTGGGAGCAGGTGGCCAGCGGGCAGGCCCTCGACCGGCTGGCCCGCCGGCTGGCGGAGCAGCGTCCCGACTCGCGGGTGGCGCTCCTGGCCGGTCATGCCGAGGCCACCGGCCTTCACGTCTGGGAGGCCGCGAGGGCCGGGGACCGCGCCGCGACGCAGATCATCGAGGAGATCGGGCGCCGCCTGGGGGAGGGGATCGCCGGCCTGGTGAACGTCCTGGACCCCGAGGCCGTGGTCGTCGGTGGCGGCGTGGCCGAGATCGGCTCGCCGCTGTTCGAGCCCGCCCGGCGGGCGTTCCTCGGCGCCGTGGAGGCCCCGGGGCACCGGCCCGAGGTGCCGATCATCCCGGCCGCGCTGGGCAACCGGGCCGGGGCCATCGGCGCGGCGGCCCTGGCCCTGGACCGCGCCGGGGCTCGGTAGGGTAGCCCCCGTGAAGCTCGGCGTGATGCTCCCGATGTTCTCCGGCGACCCCCGGAAGGCCCTGGCCGCCGCCCGAGAGGCGGAGGCGCTCGGCTACGACGGCGCCTTCGTGTTCGACCACTTCTTCCCGCCCGGGGCCCCACCGGACCGCCCGGCGCTGGAGGCCTTCGCCACGCTGGCAGCCGTGGCCGCGGCCACCGACCGGATCACCGTGGGGACCCTCGTGACCCGGGTGTCGCTCCGGCCCGCCGGGATGCTGGCCAAGACGGCAGCGTGGATCGACGCCGCGTCCGGCGGGCGGCTGGTCCTCGGCGTGGGGACCGGCGATCCGATCGACCGGCCGGAGCACGAGGCGTACGGCATCCCGATGAAGGGGCGGCGCGAGCGGCGGGAGGAGCTGGAGGAGTCCGTCGCGGCCCTCAAGGCGCTGTTCGGCGGGCGCCGGTTCCCCGGCGGCAGGCACGTCCCGGCGCTCGACGGCCCGCTGTCCCCCCGGCCCGCCACGCCGGGAGGGCCGCCGATCTGGGTCGGCGCGCAGGCCGACGAGGTGGTCCGGATCGCCGGCCGGCTGGCGGATGGCTGGAACGGCTGGGGGATGGCGCCCGACCGGTTCCGGGCCAAGGCCGGGCTGCTGGCGGACGCCGCCGGGGGGCGCCCGGTGGAGGCCACCTGGGCCGGCATCGTCCTGGCCGGCGCGGACCAGGCGGAGACGGCGACGCTCCTCGAGCGGCGGCGGGCCCGGGGGCTGGACGACGAGGCGTGGGTGGGGACCGCCGACGAGCTGGCCGCGTTCCTGCAGGCCCTCGCGGAGGCGGGGGCCGGCTGGGCGGTCCTCGTGCTGGCCGGCCCCGCGGACCGCCGCCGGCTGGTGGCCGAGCGGGTGCTGCCGGCGCTGGAGCGGGCGGCCACCCCCTCGTAGCGCGTCGCGTCCCGGGCCGCGCCGGCCGATATGCTTGGCGGGGGGCCGGCCGTGACCTACCCTCGGAGCCCCTCAACGGCGAGGAGGACCGGATGAAGAAGGTGCTCATCATGGGCGCCGCCGGACGGGACTTCCACAACTTCAACGTCGCTTACCGCGACGCGCCCGACGTCGAGGTGGTGGCGTTCACCGCGACACAGATCCCCGGGATCGACGATCGACGGTACCCGCCCGAGCTGGCCGGCCCCCGGTACCCGGAGGGGATCCCGATCCACCGCGAGGAGGACCTGACGCGGCTGATCGGCGAGCTGGCGGTCGACGAGGTGGTGTTCGCCTACTCCGACGTCTCGCACGTCCACGTGATGCACGCGGCCAGCGAGGCGCTGGCGGCGGGGGCCAGCTTCTCGCTGCTGGGGCCGGCGGCCACGATGCTGGAGTCGACCAAGCCCGTGGTGGCCATCTGCGCGGTGCGGACCGGCTCCGGGAAGAGCCAGACCACCCGGGCCGTGGTGCGGGCGCTGAAGGCCCAGGGCCGCCACCCGGTGGTGGTCCGCCACCCCATGCCCTACGGGGACATCGTGGCCCAGCGCGTCCAGCGCTTCGCGTCGTACGAGGACCTGGCCGAGGCCCACGCCACCGTCGAGGAGCGCGAGGAGTACGAGGCCCACCTGGCGAACGGCACGGTGGTCTACGCGGGCGTCGACTACGAGGAGATCCTCAAGGCCGCGCAGGCCGAGGCCGACGTCGTGGTGTGGGACGGCGGGAACAACGACCTCCCGTTCTTCCGCCCGACCGTCCACCTGGTGGTGGCGGACCCACACCGGCCCGGACACGAGACGGCCTACCACCCCGGAGAGGCCAACGTCCGGATGGCGCACGTCGTCGTGATCAACAAGGTCGACACCGCCGATCCGCAGAACGTCGAGCAGGTCGAGGCCACGGCCCGGAGGCTGAATCCCGGCGCCACGATCATCCGGGCCAACAGCCCGGTGACCGTCGACGACCCCGGCGCGGTGGCCGGCAAGCGGGTGCTGGTGATCGAGGACGGGCCGACGCTCACGCACGGCGAGATGACCTACGGGGCCGGCGTGGTCGCCGCCCGCCTGCACGGGGCCTCGGAGATCGTCGATCCCCGGCCCTGGGTGGTCGGCTCCCTCAAGGAGGTCTACGCGCGGTACCCGGTGGGGCCGGTCCTGCCGGCGATGGGGTACTCGCCCGCCCAGCTGGCCGAGATGGAGCGGACCATCGACGCCGTCCCGTGCGACCTGGTGGTGGTGGCCACACCGGTGGACATGGCGAAGGTGGCCTCGTTCGCCAAGCCGTCGGTGCGCGTTCGCTACGAGCTCGAGGAGGCGGAGGGGTACCCCACCGTGGCCGACGTCCTGGCGGAGAAGCTGGGCTCGCCGTGAGCCGCGTCGTCGTGGCGCTCGGGGGGAACGCGCTCCTCCGGCGGGGCGACGAGGACTCCGCCGAGGTGATGCGCAAGAACGCCCGCCTGGCCGCCGAGCGGATCGCCGACATCGCGGGGGCCGGGTGGGAGGTGGTCGTGACCCATGGGAACGGACCGCAGGTCGGCCGGATCCTCCTGCAGAACGAGGCCGCCCGCGACTGGGTCCACCCGATGCCGCTCGACGTGTGCGGCGCCGAGAGCCAGGGCCAGATCGGCTACCTCCTCCAGGTCACGATCGGCGACGTGTTCTACGAGCGCGACATGGAGCGCCCGGTGGCCACGATCCTCACGTTCACCCGGGTGCGCCCCGACGACCCGGCGTTCCAGCGGCCCACGAAGCCGATCGGCCCGCACTACGAGGAGGCCGAGGCCCGGAAACTGGCCCGCGACCGCGGCTGGCAGGTGGCGGCCGTGGCCGGCGGCGGCTGGCGCCGGGTGGTGCCGTCGCCGAGGCCCTACTCGATCGTGGAGGCCCCGGTGATCCGGCAGCTCGCCGAGTCGGGCGTCATCGTGATCGGCGGCGGCGGGGGCGGGGTCCCGGTGATCGAGGAGGGGCCGCGGCTGGTGGGGGTGGAGGCCGTCGTCGACAAGGACCTGGCGGCCTGCATCCTGGCCCGGGACGTGGAGGCCGAGGTCCTGCTCATCTGCACCGACGTGGCCGGCGTGTACGAGCGGTACGGCGAGCCGGACGAGCGCCTGGTCGACTGGCTGGCGCCCGAGGCCGCGCTCCGGATGATCGAGGACGGGACACTCCCCGCCGGCTCGATGGGGCCCAAGGTCGGGGCCGCCGCGGAGTTCGTGATGGGCGGCGGCAAGCGGGCTGTGATCGCCTCGCTCGACGACGCGCCGCGGGCGCTCGAGGGCCGGGCCGGGACGCTCGTGGCCCACGAACGGCCCTGACCGCCGGCAGCGGTCGCAGCGCACGGTAGGCTCGCGCCCATGCCGCGGCTCCGCGTGCTCGCCTACAACGTCCACGGGTTCCGGGCCGGGGCCCGGAGGGTGGCGGAGGCGATCGCCGGCGAACGGCCGGACGTGGCGTTCCTGAACGAGGTCGACTACCTCTCGCTCCGGCTGCGCCGGTTCTCCCGGCTGGTCGGCATGCGGTGGGTGTCCGGGCTCCGCCCGTGGCGCCCGATCCCCAACGCGGTCCTGGTCCGCCCGCCGTGGCGGATCATCGAGCACCGGCTGGTCCGCCTGCCCCGCTCCGGCAAGCTGGTCGCCCGCGGGGCGCTGGTATCGGTCGTGGGCCGGGCCGGGAACCGCGTCACGGCGGTGGCCGTCCACCTCGGGCTGTCGGCGCCGGAGCGCCGCCGCCACGCCGAGGCGCTCACGGACCTCCTGGCCGGCCGCCACCCGGTCGTGGTGGGCGGCGACCTCAACGAGCTCCCGGACGGGCCGGCCGCGTCCTGGCTGGCCGGCCGCTACTGGGACGCCTTCGCCGCGGCCGGGAGCGGCGAAGGTCACACGTTCCCGGCGGCGGCCCCCCGGGCCCGTATCGACTACGTGTTCGTCTCGGAAGGGATCCGCCTCGAACGGGCGT
>DASZZY010000102.1:0-16059 GCA_036260395.1 Actinomycetota bacterium | reverse complement strand
GACCGCGAACGTGTAGACGCCGGCGATCTGCCATCGGTACTCGGCCGCCGCGACCTCGCACCCCCACCAGCCCGGCGTCCAGTCGGTGGAGAACGAGGTGGTGCGCCAGCTCCCCGAGACGGAGAACGGCCGGCTGTCGATCGCGGGGCCGGAGGGGTCGGCGCCACGGAAGACCGTGGCCGTGCCGTCGAGGGTCAGCTCGACCGCGGCGCCGGAGGCCGTCGAGCAACCGGTCCCCGCGTAGCTCACGGTGACCGTCCGACCGTAGAACCGCGCGGGGCCCCATCCGCGGTAGGCCTGGAGGTGCGAGAACGGGCGGCAGCCGGCCTGGGGCCACACGGCCTCGGCCGACGCGGGGGTGGCGCCGGTGCCCACCAGCCCGGCGAGCACGCCGAGAACCAAGAGAGCCCGCGTGGCCGCGGGTCTCATCCAGCGACGGTGCGGGCCCTCGCCGCCGGCACCTCGTACCGACGGTTCCTGCATCGTCCTCCTGCCGCCCGCAGCCCCCCGGGTCTCCGGGGCGCCGGCGCGGGGTTAGCTCGTGGTCCTGGGCTCCTCGGCCTCGGCCGCCTCGTCGCTGCCGGTCAGATCCTCCTGTTTCGCCTCGCGCATGCCCTTCTTGAACTCGCTGGTCGACTTGCCGATCGACCGCGCGATGTCGGGCAGCTTGCGCGCCCCGAACAGGAGGAGCAGGACCGCCAGGACCAACAGCAGCTCCGGCCATCCCAGTGTCGGCACCGCAACCATCTCGGCCATCTTACCCGAACCCCGCCCGCCCGGGAGCCGACCACGGGGGCCGATCCCGCGCGTGCGCGGCTGGCACCTGGTATCCTGCGCGCAGCTTTCCCCTTTAAGTCCGGTCCGGCGAGGCCGGGAAGGGAGGATGAGGATGCGCACGCGACTCGCTCCGCCGGCCGGCGGAGCGTTTTCCTTTCCCGCCCTCGCCCTTCCCCCGGAGGGCGAGCGTGGCGTTTGAGCCCCGGGCCCGCCTGCTGGAGGCCGGCGACGTCCGACGGGCCGTCACCCGGATCGCCCACGAGATCCTGGAGCGGAACAAGGGCGCCTCGGACCTGGCCCTGGTGGGGATCGCGGCGCGGGGCGACGATCTGGCCCGCCGCCTGGCGGAGGAGGTCCGTCGGATCGAGGGGGCCGACGTCCCCGTGGGCGTCCTCGACATCACGTTCTACCGGGACGACATCGGGCTCCGGGCCGAGGCGCCGGAGGTCCACGAGACCCGGATCCCCTTCGACGTCACCGGCAAGACCGTCGTCCTGGTGGACGACGTGCTGTTCACCGGCCGCACCGTCCGCGCGGCCCTCGATGCGCTCGTGGACTTCGGCCGTCCCCGGGCCGTGCAGCTGGCGGTGCTCGTCGACCGCGGCCATCGGGAGCTGCCGGTCCGCGCCGATTACGTGGGCAAGAACGTGCCGACCCGGATCGAGGAGCTCGTCCGGGTGCTGCTGGAAGAGGTCGACGGCACCGATGCCGTCGAGCTGGGGGAGGAGCGATGACCCAGACCGTGGAAACTCAGGTCGGTCCCGGCAAGCACCTGCTGTCGGTGACCCAGCTGTCGCCGGAGGCCATCACCCGGATCCTGGACACAGCCGACTCGTTCCGGGAGGTCGGCACGCGGGTGATCAAGAAGGTGCCCGCGCTCCGGGGGCGAACCGTCGTGAACCTCTTCTACGAGGCCTCGACCCGGACGCGGATCTCCTTCGAGATCGCGGCGAAGCGGCTCTCGGCGGACGTCATCAACTTCACCACCTCCGGGTCGTCCGTCAGCAAGGGGGAGAGCCTCAAGGACACCGCCCTCACGCTCCAGGCCATGGGAGCCGACGCCATCGTCGTCCGCCACGCCTCCTCGGGCGCCCCCTACGCCATCGCGGAGTGGGTGGAGGCCAGCGTGATCAACGCCGGCGACGGGACCCACGAGCACCCGACCCAGGCGCTGCTCGACCTGTACACGATCCGCGAGCGCTTCCAGACGCTCGACGGGCTCCGTGTGGCGATCGTGGGCGACGTGCTTCACTCGCGGGTGGCCAGGTCGGGGACCCACGCGCTGGCGCGCATGGGGGCCGAGGTCACGCTGGTGGGCCCGCCCACGCTCATCCCGCCCGAGGCGCCGGCCTGGGGGGCCCAGGTGTCGTACGAGCTCGACCCGGTCCTCCCCAAGCTCGATGTCTGCTACATGCTCCGCGTCCAGCGCGAGCGTCAGCGGCAGCAGTTCTTCCCGACGGTCCGGGAGTACGCGCGACGGTACGGGCTGACCCGAGAGCGGGTGGCGGCGCTCCCGGAAGGCGCCCTCATCATGCATCCCGGCCCCATGAACCGCGGTGTGGAGATCGCCTCGGACGTCGCCGACCTCCCGCGTTCGGTCATCACCGACCAGGTCACCAACGGCATCGCGGTCCGGATGGCGCTGCTCTACCTGATGCTCGCCGGCGGCGGCGACGGCGAGTCGTGGCCGGAAGGGGACCGCTGATGGCCCGGGTCCTCCTGCGGGGCGGCAGGCTCGTCGACCCTGCGGCCGGCCACGACGCCGGGGCCGATGTGCTCATCGAGGACTCGCTGGTGGAGGCCGTCGGCGGAGCGATCGACGCGCGGCGGGCCGACGTGGTGGACTGCGACGGCCTGGTCCTCTCGCCGGGGCTGGTCGACCTGCACGCCCACCTCCGTCAGCCGGGGCGCGAGGAGGCCGAGACCGTGGCGAGCGGCGCCCGGGCGGCGGCCGCTGGCGGGTACACGGCGGTGTGCGCCATGCCGAACACCGAGCCGGTGGCCGACCACCTCGCGGTCGTGCTGGAGGTCGCGGCGCTGGCGGACAAGGCGGCCCTCTGCGACGTGACGCCCGCCGCCGCCATCACCCGGGCGCTGGCCGGGGAGGAGCTCGTCGAGATGGCGGAGCTGGCGGAGGCCGGGGTCCGGCTGTTCACTGACGACCAGAACTCGGTCCAGTCCTCGCGGGTGATGCGGCTGGCCCTGGAGTACGCCAAGGCGTTCGACGTCGTGGTGGCCCAACACGCCCAGGACGCGGCGCTGTCCGAGGGGTGGCAGATGCACGAGGGGTCCTACTCGGCACTGCTGGGCCTCCGCGGCGCCCCGGCGGAAGCCGAGAGCGTCATCGTCGGCCGCGACGTCGCGCTGGCGCGCCTGACCGGGGGTCGGCTGCACGTCACGCACGTCTCCTCCGGGGAGTCCGTGCGCCTCCTCCGCGACGCGCTGGCCCGGGAGATCCCCGTGACCGCCGACGTGACGCCACACCACCTCGCGCTCACCGACGCCGACCTCGTGCGGTACGACTCGAACCTCAAGATGAACCCGCCCCTGCGGTCCGCCGAGGACCGCGACGCGCTCCGGGCGGCCCTCGGGGACGGCGTGATCGCCGTGGCCACCGATCACGCCCCCCACACGGTCGAGGACAAGGAGGTGGAGTTCGACCAGGCCCGGCCGGGGGTGATCGGGCTGGAGACGGCGCTGGCCGTGGTCCTCACCGAACTCGTCGGCCCCGGCCTGCTCGATCTGCCGTCGGCGATCCGGCGGCTGTCCACCGCGCCGGCGGCGATCCTCCGGCTCTCCGAGCACGGCGGGCCGGTCGCCCCCGGCCGTCCGGCGAACCTCGTGGCGTTCGACCCGGCGGCCGAGTGGGTCGTCGGGGAGCGGCCGTTCGTCTCCAAGGCCAGGAACTCGGCGTTCCTCGGACGGCGGCTCCGGGGCCGCGTCATCCACACGCTGCTCCGCGGGGAGTTCACGGTGCGGGACGGTGAGCCGACCCGGTGAGCGAGGAGCGGGCGTGACCCGGGCGCTGCTCGCGCTGGAGGATGGCACCACGTTCCCCGGCCGCTCCCTGGGCGCTTCCGGCGAGACGTTCGGCGAGGTCGTGTTCAACACGGGGATGAGCGGCTACCAGGAGGTCCTGACCGACCCCTCCTACGCGCGGCAGATCGTCGTCATGACGTACCCCCACCAGGGGAACTACGGCGTGAACGCCGAGGACGCGGAGTCGTGGGGGGTTCGGGTCGCCGGATTCGTCGTCCGGGAGGCCGCCAGGCGCCCGAGTAGCTGGCGCGCCCAGCGGGCCCTCGGGGAGTACCTGGCCGAGGCCGGCGTGGTCGGGATCGACGACCTCGACACCCGGTCCCTGACCCTCCACATCCGGGAGGCGGGGGCCATGCGGGCCGGGATCTCCACCGACGACCTCGATCCGGGCTCGCTCGTGGAGCGGGTCCGGCGCCAGCCGGGGATGGCGGGGGCCGACCTGGCCCGCACGGTTTCCACCGAGCGTCCGTACGTCGGCGACGGCCAGGGTCCCGTCCGGTTCCGGGTGGCGGCATTCGACTGGGGGCTGAAGCGCAACAGCCTGCGGTTGCTGGCGAGGAGTGGGTGCGCGACAACGGTCTATCCGGCGCTCACGCCGGCGGAGGAAGTCCTCCGCGAGGGATTCGACGGCGTGTTCCTGTCGAACGGCCCGGGCGACCCGGCGGCCACGCCGTACGCGGTCGAGACCGCCCGGCGGCTCCTGGGCCGCGTCCCGGTCTTCGGGATCTGCCTGGGCCACCAGGTCCTGGCCCGGGCGCTCGGGGGCAGCACGTACAAGCTGCGGTTCGGTCACCGGGGGGCCAACCAGCCGGTGGTGGACCTCGACACCGCCCGCGTCGCCGTGACGTCGCACAACCACGGCTTCGCGGTCGATCCAGCCGGGTGGGAGGCCGCTTCGTCGCGTTCTCGGGGCGGGGGGGACCCGACCACCGCGGTAGCCGCCATGCGCGGGACCCCTGTCGTCCACACGAACTTCGGGCGCGTCGCCCTCACCCACTGGAACCTCAACGACGGCGTGCTCGAGGGGTTGCGGTGCGTCGACGTGCCCGCCTTCTCGGTCCAGTACCACCCCGAGGCGGCCCCCGGACCGCACGACTCGGTCGAGCTGTTCGACCGCTTCACGGCGCTGATGGAGGCCGCCAGGTGAAGCGGGCGGAGAAGCGAGGGCCGTCCTGATGCCGCGGCGCGACGACATCCGCACCGTGATGGTCATCGGGTCGGGGCCGATCGTGATCGGACAGGCCTGCGAGTTCGACTACTCCGGCACCCAGGCCTGCAAGGTCCTGCGACGCGAGGGGTTCCGCGTCGTGCTGGTCAACTCGAACCCAGCCACGATCATGACGGACCCCGAGTTCGCCGACCGGACCTACGTGGAGCCCCTCACCCCGGAGTCGGTCCTCCAGGTCATCGAGCGAGAGCGCCCCGACGCGCTGCTTCCCACGCTGGGGGGGCAGACGGGGCTCAACGTCGCGGTGGCCCTGGCCGAGGCGGGGGCGCTCGAGGACTACGGCGTCCGCTTGATCGGCGCCAGCCTCGAGGCCATCCGCCGGGCCGAGGACCGCCGGCTGTTCGTGCGGACCATGGCCGAGGCCGGGCTGCCGCTGCCGCGGTCGGGCTTCGCGCACTCGGTCGCCGAGGCCGAGGCGGTCGCCGGGTCGCTGGGCTACCCCGTGATGGTCCGGCCGTCGTTCGTCCTCGGCGGCGGCGGGACCGGGATCGCCGCCGGCCCCGAGGAGCTCCGGCTGATCGCCGGGGAGGGGATCGCCGCCAGCCCGATCGGCGAGGTCCTGGTCGAGGAGTCGGTCGAGGGCTGGAAGGAGTTCGAGCTCGAGGTGATGCGGGACGGCGCGGACAACGCCGTGGTCGTGTGCAGCGTCGAGAACCTCGATCCGATGGGCGTCCACACCGGCGACTCCATCACCGTGGCGCCGGCGCAGACCCTCTCCGACCGGGAGTACCAGGACATGCGGGACGCCGCCCTGGCCTGCATCCGGGCGGTCGGCGTCGAGACCGGGGGCTCGAACATCCAGTTCGCGGTCGATCCTCGCGACGGGCGGATGGTGGTCATCGAGATGAACCCCCGCGTCTCGCGGTCGTCGGCCCTCGCCAGCAAGGCGACCGGGTTCCCGATCGCCAAGATCGCCGCGATGCTCGCGGTGGGCTACCGCCTGGACGAGATCCCCAACGACATCACCGGGGAGACCCCGGCCTGCTTCGAGCCGGCCCTCGACTACGTGGTCGTCAAGATCCCGCGGTGGGCGTTCGAGAAGTTCCCGGGGGCCGATCCCCGGCTGGGGACCCGGATGAAGTCCGTGGGGGAGGTCATGGCGGCCGGCCGCACGTTCCGGGAGGCGCTGGGCAAGGCGCTGCGCTCGCTGGAGCGGGACGCCGACCTCGGCGCCGATGGGGCGGAGGCGCCCGAGGACATCCTCGCCGAGCTCGGCCGGCCCGCGGAGGGCCGGCTGGCGCTCGTGGAGGCGGCGCTCCGGCGGGGCCACGGCGTCGACGAGGTGGCGACGGCCTCGGGCATCGATCCCTGGTTCGTGGATCAGATCGCTCAGGTCGTGGAGGAGGCCGACGCCCTGGCCGGCCGCCGGCTGGCCCGGCTGTCGGCCGAGGACCTGCTGCGGGCCAAGCGGGCCGGGTTGTCGGACCGGCGCCTGGCCGTGCTGCTCGGCGCGCGCGAGCGCGAGGTTCGGGCCGCCCGGTCCGCCGCCGGCGTGAGGCCGGTGTTCAAGACGGTCGACACGTGCGCCGGCGAGTTCCCGGCTCGCACGCCGTATTTCTACTCGGCGTACGAGCGGGAGACCGAGGCCCGGCCGTCCGCCCGGCCGCGGGTCGTGATCCTGGGGTCGGGGCCGAACCGGATCGGCCAGGGGATCGAGTTCGACTACGCCTGCGTCCACGCGGCATTCGCCCTCCGGCAAGCCGGCTACGAGACCGTGATGGTGAACTGCAACCCCGAGACGGTCTCCACCGACTACGACACCAGCGACCGCCTCTACTTCGAGCCGCTGACGGTCGAGGACGTGGTGGCGGTGTGCGAGGCGGAGGACCCCATCGGCGTCGTGGTGCAGCTCGGCGGGCAGACGCCGTTGGCGCTGGCCGGGGAGCTGGAGGCCGAGGGGTTCCCGATCCTGGGCACGACGCCGGCCTCCATCGACCTGGCGGAGGACCGGGGGAAGTTCGGCGCGGTCCTCCGTCGCCTGGGGATCGCGCATCCGCCGCACGGCGAGGCGTCCTCCGCGGAGGAGGCGGCCGCGGTCGCCGCCCGGATCGGGTTCCCCGTCGTGGTCCGGCCGTCGTACGTGCTCGGGGGCCGGGCCATGGAGATCGTGTACTCGGAGGACGAGCTGGCCGGGTACCTGGAGAGCGCCACGGCGGCGAGCCCCGCGCATCCCGTGCTCGTGGACCGGTTCCTCGAGGGCGCCATCGAGGTCGACGTGGACGCCGTCGCCGACGGGGCGGAGGTGTACATCGCGGCGGTGATGGAGCACATCGAAGAGGCCGGCGTGCACTCCGGTGATTCCTCGTGCACCGTGCCCCCGGTCACGCTGTCCGACGACGAGCTGGACGAGATCGAGCGGCTGACGAGGGCCATCGCCGGCGCCCTCGACGTCCGAGGGCTGCTCAACATCCAGTTCGCGGTCAAGGACGAGCGCGTGTGGGTCCTGGAGGCGAACCCCCGAGCCTCGCGCACCGCGCCCTTCGTCTCCAAGGCCACCGGGGTTCCCCTCGCCAAGGCCGCTGCCCTCGTCCTGGTGGGCCGGTCGCTGGCCGACCTCCGGCACGAGGGGTTGCTGCCGGCCGACGACGCTCACTACCGGCGCCTTCGCCACGTTGCCGTGAAGGCCGCGGTCCTGCCCTTCGGCCGGTTCCCCGGCGTCGATACCGTCCTCGGCCCCGAGATGCGGTCGACCGGCGAGGTGATGGGCATCGCCTCGGACCTCGGGCTGGCCCTGGCCCGGGCCCAGGCGGCCACCGGCGCGGCGCTGCCCTCCAAGGGGACCGTGTTCGTGAGCGTGTCGAACCGCGACAAGCGGTCGATCGTGTTCCCCGTCAAGCGGCTCTGGGATCTGGGGTTCCGGATCCTGGCCACCCGGGGCACCGCCGCGCTGCTGGCCCGGGCCGGCATCGAGGCGAGCCCGGTGGACAAGGTATCCGAGGGCCACCCCAACGCCGTGGACCTCATCCGCGGGGGCCGCGTCGATCTGGTGATCAACACGCCGTTCGGGAGGGAGCCCCGGAGCGACGGGTGGTCGATCCGGACGGCCGCGGCGGCCACCGGCGTCCCGTGCATCACGACCCTCCAGGGCGCCTTCGCCGCTGTGCAGGGGATCGAGGCGCTGCTCCGGGACCGAGAGGAGCCGCGGAGCCTGCAGGAGTACCATGCCGGATCGTGGGCGGGATGAGGCCGTGATCCGGCAGAAGTGCGAGGTCCTGTCGGCCAAGCGGGCGGGGGTCTACCACACGATCACGATCGTGGCCCCCGACATCGCCGATCGCGCCCGCCCCGGACAGTTCGTCCAGGTCCTGGTCCCCGGGGGCCGCGAGTACCTGCTCCGGCGGCCGTTCTCGATCCACCAGGCGTCCCGGAAGGGCGGGTGGGCCGGCACGCTCGAGTTCGCGTTCCTGGCGCTGGGGCCGGGGACGACGTGGCTGTCCGAGATCCAGCCGCACGACGTCCTCGACGTGGTCGGGCCGCTCGGCAAACCGTTCCCCTACCCGCGCGACATGACCAACTGCCTCCTGGTCGGCGGGGGCTACGGGGCCGCTCCGCTCTACTTCCTGGCGCAGGAGCTGCGGGCCCGCGGGAAGCGCGTCGACATGGTGATCGGCGCCCGGAACCAGGCCCGGCTGTTCAAGCCCGTGGAGGCCAAGCGGCTGTCGCAGACGGTCGTCCTGGCCACCGAGGACGGGAGCGTCGGCGACCGGGGCCGGGTCACCGACGTCCTGCCCGGCATGGTGTCGCGGTGCAACACCCAGGTGGTCTACGGATGCGGTCCCAACGACATGCTCCGCGCCGTGGCGGAGTACTGCTCCGCCCACCGGATCCCGTCCCAGGTGGCCGTGGAGGAGCTGATGGCCTGCGGGCTCGGCGTGTGCTGGACGTGCGTGGTGCCCGTGATCCGGCCGAACGGGAGCGGGTGGGACCACCTCCGGTCGTGCATGGAGGGCCCGGTGTTCTCGGGCAGCCGGGTGTGGTGGGAGCGGTGGCTCGGCGGGCGCACCGAGCCGCTGGCCACGCCCCCGCACGGGTTCCGCATCGACGACGGGGACGCCACCCCACCGGGGACATGGCGCGCCGAGTGACGCTGGCCGTCGACCTCGACGGCATCCGGCTTCCCACCCCGGTGCTCGGGGCCTCGGGATGCTTCGGCTCCGGCCAGGAGATGGCCGAGGTCCTCGACCTCCGGCAGGTCGGCGGGATCGTGACCAAGAGCGTGACGCTCGCGCCGGTGCGCGGGCTGGCCACGCCGAGGATGGTGGAGACGGCGTCCGGGATGCTGAACGCCATCGGGCTCCAGAATCCCGGCGTCCAGGAGTTCGTCCGAAAGGACGGCGCGTTCATCGCTCGCTCCGGGGTGCCGACGTTCGTCTCGATCGCCGGGAAGACCGTCGAGGAGTTCGCCGAGGTGGCCGCCCACGTCCGCGACGTCCCGGGCGTGGTGGGGATCGAGGCCAACATCTCGTGCCCGAACGTCGCCCGGCGGAACCAGGTGTTCGCCTGCGACCCGGACGCCGCCGCGGACGTGGTCGGCGCGGTGGTCCGGATCACGAGCGTCCCGGTGTTCGCCAAGCTCACCGCCGACGTCACGGACATCGTCGCCGTGGCCCGGGAGTGTGTCCGGGCGGGCGCACACGGGCTCTCGCTCATCAACACCCTGCTCGGCATGGCCGTCGACGCCGAGACGTTCCGGCCCGCGCTGGCCGCGGTGACCGGGGGCCTGTCCGGGCCGGCCATCAAGCCGGTCGCCCTCCGGTGCGTGTTCCAGGTGTCCCAGGCGCTCCCGGAGGTGCCGATCATCGGCATGGGAGGGATCCGCTCGGCCACCGACGCGGTGGAGTTCTTGCTGGCCGGGGCGTCGGCCGTGGCCGTGGGGACCGCGAACTTCTTCAACCCGCACGCCACGGTGGAGATCGCCCAGGGCGTGGGCCGGTTCCTGGCGGACCGAGGACTGTCCTCGCCGGCGGACCTCCGGGGCCGCCTGGCAGCCAAGGCGGAGGCCGAGGACCTGGTCCCCCGGGGCGGGTGAGCGGCCCGGCCGCGCTCGATGCGCCGTGAGCGAGCGGCCCGCCAACCCGCTCGTTGTGGCCGTGGACCTGTCGGACCTGGCCCGGGCCGACGAGCTGGCCCGGCGTCTCGGCGGCCGGGTGGCGATGCTGAAGGTCGGGCTCGAGCTGTTCACGGCGGTGGGGCCGGCCGCGCTGATGACTGTCCGTCCCCACGTGCCCGTGTTCCTCGACCTCAAGCTCCACGACATCCCGAACACCGTCCGGCGGGCGGCCCGCAACGCAGGCCGCCTGGGCGCCTCGATGCTGACAGTCCACGCCCTGGGCGGCCCCGAGATGGTCCGGGCGGCGGTGGACGGCGCGGCGCAGGGCGCCACCGACCGGGGGGTCGAGCGGCCCTCGGTGATCGCCGTCACGGTCCTGTCGAGCCTGGCCGAGCAGGCCGGGGCCTCGCCGGCGTCCCTGGCGTTTGAGGCGGTCGAGGCCGGAGCGGCGGGCGCCGTCGTGTCCGGCGACGACGTCCGCGTGGTCCGCGAGGCCCTCGGCGAGGAGCCGCTGCTCGTGGTGCCGGGGATCCGGCCCGCCGGGCACAGCGGCAACGATCACGCCCGGGTGCTGACGCCGGCGGAGGCCCTCGAGGCCGGCGCCGACTACCTGGTCGTCGGCCGACCGGTCACCGAGGCGTCGGACCCCGCCGCGGCGGCCGACGCGATCCTCCGCGGGGTGGGGCGGTGACGATCGCCGACCTCCTGGAGGAGACCGGCGCCATCCGGACCGGCCACTTCCTCCTATCCTCCGGGAAGCACTCAGACGTCTATGTCGAGAAGGCCCGGATGTTCGAGCGGCCACAGGTCGTGATGCGGATGGCCGAGCGGATCGCCGGCTGGCACGACGACATCCAGGCCGTGGTCTCCCCGGCGGTCGGGGCGCTTCCGCTGGGGTTCGCCGTGGCGGTGGCGGCCGGCGCCCGGTTCCTCTACGCGGAGCGGGCCGACCGCCGGCTGGCGTTCCGCCGGGGGTTCCGGCTGGAGCCTGGCGAGCGGACGCTGGTCGTCGAGGACGTCGTCACCACGGGCGGCTCGGCCGCGGAGGTCGTCGAGCTGGTGCGGGCCGCGGGCGCGAACGTGCTCGGCGTGGCGGCCATGGTCGACCGGTCGGCCGGCGACCTGGGCTTCCCCCTCCGGGCGCTGGCGCGGATCGACGCCCGCGCGTTCGACCCGGACGCCTGCCCGCTGTGCCGGGAGGGATCGTCGCCGGAGGCCCCGGGTTCGCGGCACCGCTGACACCGCGGGCCCGCCCGGCCGCTTGCTCTCATTGCTGCGCCGATTTCGCGGTAGGTATAATCCGCCACGTTTCCGGAGCGGTCCCCGAAGGAGGAACCATGCCCCTGCCGACCCTCACCGAGGAGCAGCGACGTCAGGCATTGGCCAAGGCCGCAGAGGCGCGGAAGCGGCGCGCCGAGCTGAAGGAGCGGCTGAAGTCGGGCCGGAGCAGCCTGAAGGACGTCCTGAGCATGGGCGGCGATGACGTGGTCGGCAAGATGAAGGTGTCCTCCGTGCTGGAGGCCATGCCGGGGGTCGGGAAGGTTCGGGCGAGGAAGCTGATGGAGCGGCTGGACATCTCCGCCAGCCGCCGGGTGCGAGGGCTGGGCGCCAAGCAGAAGGAAGCCCTCCTCGGCGAGTTCTCGAAGCGATAGCGGACGCCTCGTCCGTCCGGCGAGGACGGCTCTTCGTGATCTCCGGCCCCTCGGGCGTCGGGAAGGGGACCGTGGTCCGCAAGTTGCTGTCGTCGCGCCCCGCGTTGGCGTTCTCCGTCTCGTCCACCACCCGCGAGCCGCGGCCCGGCGAGGAGGACGGCGTCCACTACCGGTTCGTCTCCGTGGAGGAGTTCGAGCGCCTGGTGGGCCAGGGTGCCTTCCTGGAGTGGGCCGAGGTCTTCGGCGAGCGGTACGGGACCCCGCTGGCCGAGGTGAACCGGGCCCGGGCTGGGGGACGGCACGTCCTCCTGGAGGTCGACGTGCAGGGCGCCCGGAGGGCGAAGGAGCGGGTTCCCGACGCCGTGCTGATCTTCCTCCGTCCCCCCTCGGAAGAGGAGCTCGCCCGGCGGCTTCGGCGCCGGGGGACGGAGGCGGGCCGCGAGCTCGAGTGGCGTCTGGAGGAGGCCCGGCGGGAGATGGCCGAGGCCGGCTGGTTCGACCACGTCGTGGTCAACGACGACGTCGACCGGGCCGTGGCCGAGGTTCTGGCTATAATCGAAGGCACATCCAGCGAGGGAGATCCCACATGATCGAGCCGAACATCGACGACCTGCTGGAGCGGGTCGACTCCAAGTACTCCCTGGTGACCCTGGCCGCCAAGCGGGCCCGGGAGATCAACTCGTACTACTCCCAGCTCGGGGAGGGCCGCGGCGAGTTCGTGCCGCCGCTCGTCGAGACCGGCGGGCTGCGCAACAAGCCGCTATCGATCGCCCTCGAGGAGATCGCCGAGGACAAGGTCACCTTCGAGCGCCCCGAGGGCCTGGGCGTCAAGTAGGCCCATGGTCCTGGCGGGCCGCCGGGTCCTCCTGGGCATCTCCGGGGGCATCGCCGCGTACAAGGCCGCCTACCTGGCCCGGGTCCTCCGCGAACGCGGGGCCGAGGTCCAGGCGGTGATGACCCCGGCGGCCACCCGGTTCGTCGGGCCCGACACGCTCGCCGCGCTCACCGGCCGACCGGCCCACAGCGACGTCTTCGAGTCCCCCGAGGCGGTCCTCCACGTCCGGCTGGCCCGCGAGGCGGAGGTGGCGGTCGTGGCCCCGGCCACCGCCAACGTCATCGCCCGCCTGGCCCTGGGGCTGGCCGACGACCTCCTGACCTCCACGTTGCTGGAGTTCACCGGCCCGCTCGTCGTGGCGCCGGCGATGCACGCCGGCATGTACGCCAACCGGGCCACGCGGCGGAACCTCGAGGCCCTTCGTGACCGCGGCGCCGTGCTCGTCGGCCCGGAGGAGGGCCCGCTGGCCGCCGGCGACGAGGGGATGGGCAGGATGGCGGAGCCGCCGGCCATCGCCGACGCCGTGGAGCTGGCCCTCGAAGGACCGGGGGCGCCGACCCGCGACCTCGAGGGGCGGACGGTGATCGTCACGGCGGGCCCCACCCGCGAGCCCATCGACGCCGTGCGGTACCTGGGCAACCGCTCGAGCGGCAAGATGGGGTTCGCGGTGGCCGAGGCCGTCCGCGACCGCGGGGGCCGCGTCGTCCTGGTCACCGGCCCGACGCACCTCCCGGACCTCCCGGGGGTGGAGGTCGTCCGGGTGGAGACCACGGCCCAGATGCGCGAGACGGTCCTGGCGCGGTTCGACGAGGCCGACGCCGTCGTCAAGGCGGCGGCGGTGGCGGACTTCCGCCCGGCCGACCCCATCGCCGGGAAGATCAAGAAGGAGGCCGGCCCGTCCGAGCTCCGGCTGGCGCCCACCGACGACATCCTGGCGGAACTCGGCCGCCGGAAGGGCGACCGCGTCCTCGTGGGGTTCGCCGCGGAGACGGGGGACCTCGAGGCCGAGGGACGCCGGAAGCTCGAGTCGAAGAACCTCGACGTCGTCGTGGTGAACGAGGTGGGGCGCCCCGGCACCGGGTTCGAGGCGGACACCAACCGGGCCCTCATCCTGGGGGCCACCGGCGACGACGAGCCCCTCCGGGAATGGACGAAGCCCGACCTGGCCGGAGCGATCTGCGACCGGCTGGCGAAGCTGCTGGCCTGAGGACCGGGCCCCGTCCCCCGGGGCCCCTATAATCCGCCGGGATGGGTCGCCGCCATCTGTTCACGTCCGAGTCCGTCAGCGAGGGCCATCCCGACAAGCTGGCCGACCAGATCTCCGACGCCGTCCTCGACGCGATCCTGGCCGAGGACCCCCGCGGACGGGTGGCCTGCGAGACGCTGGTGACCACCGGGTTGGTCATCGTGGCCGGCGAGATCTCCACCTCGACGTACGTGGAGGTCCCGAAGCTCGTCCGGGCCTTGATCAACGACATCGGCTACACCGACGCGACGTTCGGGATCGACGGCGAGACCTGCGGGGTGGTCACGTCTATCCAGGAGCAGTCGCCCGACATCGCCCGGGGCGTCGACGACGCGTTGGAGCGGCGCGACGAGGGATCCGGGGATGCGCTCGACCGGATCGGCGCCGGCGACCAGGGGATGATGTTCGGGTACGCCAGCCGTGAGACCGAGGAGCTCATGCCGCTCCCGATCTCGATGGCGCACCGCCTCGCCAAGCGCCTGGCCGACGTGCGGAAGGCGGGCGTGGTGCCGTACCTCCGCCCCGACGGCAAGAGCCAGGTGACGATCGAGTACGAGGACGGCCGGCCGGTCCGGGTCCACACGGTGCTGGTCTCGGCCCAGCACAAGGAGGACGTGGACGTCGAGTCGCTACTCGGCCCCGACCTCCGCGAGCACGTCATCGATCCGGTGTTGGCCGAGTTCGGCATCGACCACGAGGACAAGCGCGTGCTCGTCAACCCCACGGGGCGGTTCGAGATCGGCGGGCCGAAGGCGGACACCGGCCTCACGGGGCGGAAGATCATGGTCGACTCCTACGGGGGGATGGCCCCGCACGGGGGCGGCTGCTTCTCCGGGAAGGACCCCACCAAGGTCGATCGCTCCGCGGCGTACATGGCCCGGTACGCGGCCAAGAACGTGGTGGCCGCCGGGCTCGCCGAGCGGGTGCAGCTCCAGGTGTCCTACGCGATCGGGACCGCCCATCCCGTCTCGTTCATGGCCGAGACGTTCGGGACGTCGGAGGTGGACCCCGCCCGGCTGGAGCGAACGCTCCTCGAGGTCTTCGACTTCCGGCCGGCGGCCATCATCGAGCATCTCCGCCTCCGGCGGCCGATCTACCGCGAGACGGCCTGCTACGGGCACTTCGGCCGGAAGGGCTTCCCGTGGGAGGAGACCGACCGGGCCGACGACCTGCGGGCCGCGCTGTCCTGAGCCGGTTCGTCGCGGTCGCCGTCGCGCTCCCGCGCCTGGAGCTCGACCGGCCCTTCACGTACCGGCTCCCCGACGGCCTCGAGGCCGAGACCGGCCACCTGGTGTCGGTGCCGTTCCATGGGCGCACCGTGAAGGGGTGGGTGCTGGGGCCGACCGACGACGTGCCGGAGCGCGTGCTGGCCGTCCGCCGGGTGCTGTCGCCCCTGCCGGTCTTCGACGAGCCGACGCTGGCGCTGTGCCGGTGGATCTCCGAGCGGTACGTCGTCCCGCTGGCGGTGGCCATCGACCGGATCCACCCACCGCGGGTGGCGGCCGAGGAGGGGCGCCCGGCCGCCCCGGCGGCGCCGCCGCCGCGGCGTGCCGTCGGCGGCGCCCTGTCGGCGTACCCCGGAGGGCGGGCGCTGCTCGATGCGGTCGCCCGGGGGTCCGGCGCCTTCGTCCTGCGGCCCCTTCCCGACGACGAATCGCCCGCCTGCGTCGACGCGGTGGCGGCCACGCTGGCCGGCGGGCGGGACGCCGTGGTCGTGGTCCCGGACGCCCAGCCCCTCCCGGCCACGGCCCGGGCCGTGGCCGAAGCGTTCGGCGAGGCGTGCCTGGTCTTCGTCGGCGGCGACCCGCGCCAGCGGTACCGGGCGTGGCTCGACATGCTGGCCGGCCGGTACCGCGTCGTGGTCGGGACCCGCCCCGCGGTGTTCGCCCCGGTCCGCCGCCCGGGGCTGATCTGGGTCCACCGCGAGGCGCACCCCGGGCACCGGGAGGAGCGGACGCCCTCCTACCAGGTGCGCGAGGTCGCGCTGGCCCGTGCCCGCCTGGCCGGAGCGGCGTGCGTCCTGGCGGGGCACGCCCCGAGCGCCGATGCCGCCGACCTGGCCGACGCGGGGCGGGTGGGGCTCGTCCGGCCGCCCCGCGAGGTCGAGCGCCGGGCCGCCCCGGTGGTGGAGACCGCCAGGCCGGACGCCGAGGATCGCTCGGCGAGGCTCGGCGCGCTCCTGCGCGGGGCGCGGGGGGCCTTCCTCCTGGTGTCCCGGCGCGGGTACGGGGT
>DASZZY010000101.1:0-23853 GCA_036260395.1 Actinomycetota bacterium | reverse complement strand
AGGGACCGCGGGCATGCCCGCGGTCCCTGGCGTTGGAGCTGGGGGTTCGAATCGCTCTGGAGGCACCACTCCGGGCGCACCAGGCAACCGCAGGTCACGGCGTTGTCACGCCCGAACGGCCGGACACCACAGAGAATGGCGCCCGACCATCGAGCACCGTCCGTCCAGGGCCAGCCAGCTCCCAGATGATGAGGCCCCGAGTGATGTCGCTCTCGTAGACGAGGCCGTCGTACCAGTAGCTTGACCAGTCCCCGCCGAGCTGGGTGGGCGGCAACAGCGGGGCCGGATCGGCGAACGCGATCTCCCGCGCGTTGGCGGGATCGCTGAAGTCGACCACCGAGATGCCGGCCTGGTAGTTTCCGGCGACGAGCAGGTACTTGTCCCAGCTGGGGCACACGCCTGCTTGGGACCGTCGAGTCAGAGGCCATGGCGCGGAAGGGTCGGGATCCACCGAGGCCCGTCCATGGCGGGCTCCCTGGAATTCCCGAGTGCCTTCCCGGGTCGTCGGGCCGAGTGCCTGAAAGAATGGCGCGGCAGTGGCGGGAAGGCAGGGGGGGCCGCGGCAGGACCTGCGCCAGGAGGCTATCCGCGTCCTGGATGCGGCCGAGGCCTCCGGCCTCCTCCTGCGGGCGGTCGGCGGTCTGGGCGTGTACCTCCTGTGCCCTTCGGCGCGGGTCTCCCCGCTGGCCCGCGAGTACAAGGACCTCGACCTGGCCGGACGCCGCGGTGAGGCTGCCGCCATGACCGGGTTCCTCCGCTCCCTGGGCTACGAGCCGGACGAGGAGTTCAACGCCATCCACGGCCACCGCCAGCTCTACTTCTGGGATCCCGTTCACCGCCGGCAGCTGGACGTCTTCGTCGAGCGGATCAGGCTCAGCCACGACCTGGATGTGGGGCACCGCCTCCACCTGAGCCCGCAGACCCTCGCCCCCGCCGACCTCCTCCTCACCAAGCTCCAGGTGGTCGAGGTCAACGAGAAGGACCTCAAGGACGCCTGCGCGCTCCTGGCCGACCAGCCCCTCGCGCCCGACGGCATCGACCCCGACCGGGTGGTCGAGGTCCTGACCTCCGACTGGGGATGGTGGCGGACCTGCACCGCGACCCTCGATTCGGTGGCCCGGTACGCCGCCGGCCTGGAGGGCTTCGCCGCCCGCGACCGGGTGCTCCAATCTGGACAAGAGCTGCGTGATCGCACCGACGCCGCGCCCAAGGGTGTCCGGTGGAGGGTCAGGGCTATAGTCGGCGAGCGGGTGCGGTGGTACGAGCTTCCCGAGGAGACGGGCACGTGAGGGCGACGGACGACGGCCCCGGCGACCGATCGCGGTGACCCGCCTCTACTTCGCCAGCGACCTCCACGCCTCCGAGCAGCTGTGGCGGAAGTTCCTCAACGCCCCGTCCTTCTACGGCGCCGATGTGTTGATCATGGGCGGAGACATGAGCGGCAAGCTCCTGGTCCCCATGGTGGAGACCCAGCCGGGGGTCTGGGAGACGAGTCTCTTCGGCAAGCACCAGAAGGCCAAGGGCGAGGACCGCCTTCGTCAGCTGGAGGAGCGGGCCCGGTTCAACGGCTTCTACCCCTACCGGTGCGATCCCGCCGAGATGGACCGCCTGGAGCGGGACCCCGAGTACCGGGATCAACGCTTCCGGCAGGTCATGGCGGCGTCGCTGGAATCGTGGCTGGAGATGGCCCACGACAAGCTGGCCGGCACGGGCATCCCCCTCTACGTCATGCCCGGGAACGACGACCCGTGGGAGTTCGACGAGGTGTTCGCCAGGGCCCCCGAGCCCGTGGAGAACGTGGAGGGTCGGGTTGTCCGCTTCCACCGGATCCAGATGCTGTCCTCGGGATGGGCGAACCCCACGCCCTGGGACTCCCCTCGGGAGAAGCCGGAGGAGGAGCTCTTCAAGGTGTTCGACGAAGTCGCCCGGGACCTCGAGGAGGGCGTCCCCGCGGTGTTCAACCTCCACATCCCACCGTACGACTCCACCCTGGACCTGGCTCCGGAGCTGACCGAGGATCTCCGGGTCGTCACCACGGGAGGCGAGGTGAGCATGCACCCGGTGGGCTCCAGGGCGGTCCGACGGTTCATCGAGGAGCGCCAGCCGATCCTCTCGCTCCACGGCCACATCCACGAGTCGCGCGGGGCCGTGCGGATCGGCAGGACGCTGGCGGTCAATCCGGGGAGCACGTACGGAGAGGGGGTGCTGGACGGAGCCGTCGTCGACATCGAGAGGGGTGAGGTCGTCTCGTACCAGCTGGTGAGCGGCTGAGAGGGGAGGGAGCATGGCACGCGAGGTAGCGACCGGGCGTCCGCAGGTGTTCGAGCGCAAGGCGACCGGCCTGGTGAGAGAGGCCGGCACGCTGGACACGCTCATCTACAACGTCAACTTCGTCTCGCTGGGGTTGATGACCGCGCTGGTCTTCCTGTTCTCGACGGCCTTCTATCCGGGTGCCAACCTCTACCTGACGGCGATCCTCACCTTCCTGCTGGTCATTCCCACGAGCCTGGTGTTCGCCTTCTTCGCCGCCAGCATGCCGCGCTCCGGCGGCGACTACGTGTACGTGAGCCGCACCCTCCATCCCGCCCTGGGGATGATGTCGAACTGGAACAACACCGTGTGGTGGTTCATCTACGGAGGCGTCCCTTCCGCCTTCTTCGCCCAGTTCGGACTGGCTCCCCTGTTCTCCACGGTCGGCCAGATGGCAGGAGTGACGTGGATGTCGAACCTCGGGTCGTGGTTCGCCTCGGACATCGGGACCTTCCTCACCGGGACAGCGCTCATCGTGGCCCTGGTCGCCGTCTTCTCCAGGAGCCTGGGGCTCTACTTCCGCATCCAGAACACGGTGTTCTTCCTCTCGCTGACCTCGCTGCTGCTCACCGCGATCGTGTGGGCCACGCAGTCTCGTGGTGAGCTCCTGGCGAAGATCGGCCAGGGCCTGGGACAGAACGTCCAGCGGGGCCTCGGGGAGGCGGCGGCCGAGGCGGGGTTCGCCGCGGGGGGCCCGTTCAGCCTGAAGTGGACGATCTTGGCGGGGACCTGGGTCTACATCAACCTCGTGTTCAACCAGTCCTCGGCCTACATCGGCGGTGAGGTGAAGCGGGCGTCGCGGCTCCAGCTCTGGTCGATGCCCATCGCGGCGACGCTCGCGATCGCCGTGCTCCTCATCCTGCTCGCCATCGGGGACGCGGCCCTGGGGCTGGACACGATCGGCCAGCTGGCTTCCACCCAGTTCCTGGTGTTCACGCAGATCGCGGCGTTCGGCTCGGGCAGCGTGCTGATCGCGGCGTTGATCTTGGGAACGTTCATCTTCCAGAGCTACACGTGGCTGCCGGGTCAGATCCTCAACGCCAGCCGTAACTTCCTGGCGTATTCCATCGACGGGCTGATGCCCAAGGCGCTGGGTAAGGTGCACGCCCGGTACCACACGCCGGTGAACGCCCTGATCCTCGTGGGAGCCGGGTCGATCGCCGCCCTGGCGGCCTTCGTGTGGGTCGAGGGGTTCGCCACGCTGGTGGGCATCTTCGGATTCATCCTGGGGTTCATGGTCGTGTCCATCGCCGCCATGGCCTTTCCGTACCGGCAGCGGAACCTGTTCGAGTCGTCACCGGTCAACGGCCGGTTCGCCGGCGTGCCGGTGATGTCCGTCGTCGGCCTCCTGTCGCTGCTGGCCCTGGGGATCATGGCCTGGGCGTTCCTGACCGATCCGAGCGCGGGGCTCGTCGGCAAGCCGGGGCTGGTGTGGATGAACGTGGCGATCTTCCTCAGTGGCCTGGTGATCTACTTCGTCGCCAAGGTGATCCAGCGGGGCCGGGGCGTGGACATCTCCAGGCGCTTCGCGGAGATCCCCATCGAGTAGCTAGCCGAGCTGAAGCGCCACGGCCCGACAGGGGGCGCCGTCGGCGTCCCCGCCCAGCCGGATCGGGAGCAGGGAGAAGAACGGGTCTTCGAAGTCCACGGCCCCCAGGTTCCTCAGGTTCTCGGCGAAGATGCCGCCGGCTCCGAGGAACCGCACGTGGCACGGGAACGCCGGCTCTCCCGCCCCCGGAAGGGTGGTCTGGTCCACGTTGAGGGCATCGATCCCGACGGTCCGCACGCCGACGTCCACCAGCCTGCCGCAGGCCTCGGCGTCGAGGAAGGGGTGATCGTAGTACCTGTCGGTGCCCAGGTGGCGATCCGACCATCCGGTAGAGAGGAGGACGATGACTCCCGGTCGGAGGCGATCCTCGTAGGGGCGGATGTCCTCCCAGGTGATGGGCTGGCGATCCCGGTGCCCCGTCGCGTCCACGATCACCCCCGGCCCGGTGAACAGCGAGAGGTCGCACTCCTGCAGCCGGGGGCCCTCCTCGATGAAGTGGTAGGGAGCGTCGACGTGGGTCCCGCTCTGGGAGCCGATATGCAGGGCGAGGAGGTTGAAGCCGTCCGGTACGAGGCGGGCGGCTCTCGACAACTTCGGCTCGGGGTCCCCGGGGTAGGTCTGCGTGTTCTCGTCGAGGAGGATGGAGAGGTCGATCACCCGCCGGACCGTCGTCGCCACCCCCGGATCGTAGCCCGTGGACGCCGTGCGGCGTCGGGGCCCCTCGAACTGACCCGGCGACTTCCCCGGATTCCCGCCGCCTGGAGTTGGGTATCGAGATGGCCATGACGCAAGCGCTTCTCGACCTCGGGCGTCGCCTCAGCCTCCACCGGGAAGACGGTGCGATCGGCTGGGTGGTCCTGGGCATCGTGATCGGCATCGGCCTGATCGTCTTCGCGATCATCAAGTTCCTGATCCCCGGCGACTGAGGGACCCGCCGAGGCACGCAGACAGCCACACGTCGATTGGCGGCGTCCCGCCCCACGGGTGAGGATGCTGGCCATGGCGCTCGTTGGATGGGCCGTGCTGCTCGCCCTGTTCTTCATCTACCAGGGCCTGGCGCTGGTCTCCGGACCCAACTTCCCCACGATCAGCGACATGCTCGACGCCGTGACGCGCAGCGTGGTGGGGCGATGGGTGCTGTTCGCCGTCTGGCTCTGGCTGGGGTGGCATCTGTTCGTTCGCGGCTGGCAGTTCTTCCTGCGGGACTGAGAAGGGCACCGCGGATGGAGTCCCCCGGCGGCGGGATGTGGGGAGGTGTGATCGCCCCGTTGGCTTCGGCCTACGTGGGGGTCGTCGTGATGCTGCTCGTCTACGCCCGATCCCCGAAGCGCGAGCGTCCGGCGGCGGGGGGGCGCGCGAGCTGGCGCACGTTGCTTCGGCATCTCCTGACCATGACGGTGGCCGGGTACCTCATCTTCCTGGCCATCGTCCTGGTGTTCTCGTTCATGTTCGCCGACCAGCCGAGGGCCATCCGCCAGGCCCTGGCCGAGGGTGCGCTCCTCGCGGTGATCGGCTTCGTCGTCCTGGCTTTTCTGGGGTGGGTGGAGGCCATCGCGAGGCGGCGGCCGGGAGATCCTCCCGGCGGACGGCCCCCGCGGACCGGCTGAGGTTCCCGAGCGGCCGTCGGGGTGCGCTGGCGGCTTCCGTATCCTCCCGCGGGAACCGGCCGCCGCCCAGCGGCCACTAGGAGGGTGATGCGCCACCTGTCGGACAGGGAGTTGTGGGACCTCGCGGGCCGGGGCGACGAGTCGGCCTTCGGCGAGCTTTTCGGACGGCACGCCAGGGCGGTGTACAACTTCTGCTTCCGCCGGACCGCCGATTGGGCCGCGGCCGAGGACCTCGTCTCGGTCGTGTTCCTCCAGGCCTGGCGGGTTCGAGGGATCCCGCTCGAGCGAGACTCCGCGCTTCCCTGGCTGCTGGGGGTGGCGATGAACGTCCTGCGGGACCATCACCGATCCCTCCGGAGGTTCCGCCATGCGCTCGAGCGGATGCCTCCCCCGCTCGACGCCCCGGACATCGCGGACGACGTGGCGGGCCGGATCGACGACGAGCGAGCGATGCGGAGGCTCCTGGGGATCGTCACGCTGCTCGACCAACGGGACCAGGACGTGCTGCTGTGCTCGTGGAGCGGCCTGTCCTACGAGGAGGCCGCCGTCGTGCTCGACGTCCCGGTCGGGACGGTCCGTTCGAGGCTGTCCCGGGCGAAGGCCCGGCTCAGGGAACTCGCGTCGACGAACGGCCACTCACTCGGTGAAGCACCGGCCCTGTCCGGGGCCATCGTCGAGCCGGTCCAGGAGGTGGATGGAACGTGAAGAGGGACCTGCGGCCTCCCGCGGATCGCGACCTGCCTCCCGGGCGGCTCTCTCAGCGACGGGAGCACCTGGTGGACGAGCTGTTGACGATGGGGAGGGAGACGGTCGGCGGGGCGAGCCGTCGCCGACCGGGGCGACGGTGGGTGGCGCTGGTCCTGGCCCCGGCCGCGGCGCTGGCCCTGGCCGCCGGGGCGTACGCGATCATCACCCCTCCGGCCGAAGACGTCGTCAATGGCATCGGCTGCTACGCCGAGGGGAGGACCGACAGCGACGGTGCGTTCGTCGGCGCCGACGGCCGCGATCCGGTGGAGGTCTGCGCCGAGATCTGGGAGGACGGCGCCATGGTCCAGGGGGTGCGCCAGGCCCCGCCGCTGGTCGCCTGCGTGGCGCCTGAGGGCGACGGGGTCTCGGTGTTTCCGGGCGATCCGGGCATCTGTCAGCGGCTCGGGATGTCCCCGCTCCCGCAGGGCTACCGCCATGCGGCGGCGCGATTCGCCGCGATGCGGGAGGAGCTGGTCCGGCGGACGCACCTCGACGCGCCCCAGAACTGCATGGGCGTCGACGACGCCCGGGCGATCACCCGTGAGGTCCTCGACGCCCACGGGCTCACGGCGTGGTCGATCGAGGTCGGGCCCGCTCCCGAGGGGGAGGGGCGGGAGTGCGTGTCCCTGGCGTTCGATCCGCGGGCCCGCACGGTGACGCTGCTCCGCGCCGTGGAGTATTGATCTCAGCTCACCGGGGGCCGAGTTCGCTCGGCGCGGCGAGCGGAGGGGGCCCCCGCTGACGTAGGCGACGGGCTACTTCTGCGCGAACCACCACGGATACCGCCGGCGGAGGACCCAGCGCCGGAGCTTCCGGCGGATCCGCGCGAACAGAGGCCGCTGGTGGCGATGCGCGACGGGGAAGGATGCGGGCCGCACGGTGATGGTCTACTCCTTCTCGCGCCCGAGCGCCACCCAATGGCCGACGGCCGATGCGCCTACGATGGCGTCGGACGACCCACCGGAGACGACCCACCGGAGTGGAGCGGGCTACCGTTTGAGGCGGTGTCCCGCCACGAGCGCAGCGGTCCCGCCTGCGCGACGCCTCGGTCGGGCCCTCTCCTTGACCGCCTTCGCGGCCGCCTGCTTGACTCGCCGTCGGAGCGGACGGCCAGCGAAGGGCGCACGGCATGCAGGTTGCGGAGGCGATCGGGGCGGCCCTGGCGGAGGCCGGCGTCCGCGACGCGTTCGGGCTCATCGGGAGCGGGAACTTCGCGGTCACCCACGCGATGACCGCGCGCGGCGTGCGGTTCGTGGGCGCCCGGCACGAGTCCGCCGCGATCAGCATGGCCGACGGCTACGCGCGGGTGAGCGGCCGGGTCGGGGTCGCCACGGTCCACCAGGGGCCCGGCGTGACGAACGCCATGACGGCGCTGGCGGAGGCGGCGAAGGCCCGGACGCCGCTACTCGTGCTGGCCGCCGATACGTCGACCGCCGCGGTCCGGTCGAACTTCCGGATCGACCAGTCCGGCCTGGCCGGGGCGGTCGGGGCGATGCACGAGCGCGCGCATTCCGCGGAGTCGGCGGGGACGGATCTGGAGCGGGCGTGGCGGCAGGCCGCCGGCGAGCGTCGGACCGTCCTGTTCAGCCTCCCGCTTGACGTGCAGGCCGGGGAGGCCGGCCACCTCGGGCCGCTCCGTGTGCCGGCACCGCCGCCGAGGCCGCCGGCGGCGGAGGACGTGCGGCGGGTGGCCGATCTCCTGGCCGGCGCGGAGGCTCCCGTGATCGTCGCGGGGCGCGGCGCCGTGCTGGCCGGCGCCGGGGCCGCGCTGGAGGCGCTCGGGGAGCTCGTCGGGGCGCTGCTGGCCACCTCGGCGAACGGCCACGGCTTCTTCGCGGAGAGCCCGTGGGGCCTGGGGATCTCCGGCGGCTTCGCGCCGCCGGCGGCGGTCGGGCTCCTCCGGGAGGCCGACGCGGTGCTCGCCTTCGGGGCGTCGCTCAACATGTGGACGACCCGGCACGGCGAGCTGATCGGCGCCCGGGCCCGGGTGGTCCAGGTCGACGCCGAGCCAGAGGCCATCGGCGCCCACCGACCGGTCGACGTCGGCGTGGTGGCCGACGCCCGGCTGACGGCCGAGGCCCTCGCCGATGAGCTCGCCCGCCGCGGCCACGCCGCGACGGGGCTCCGGCGGCCGGAGGTGGCCCGGGCCATCGCCGAGGGAGGCTGGCGCGACGTCCCCGACGACGACGCGTCCGACGGCGACCGCATCGACCCCCGGACGTTCTCGAAAGCGCTCGACGCCGTGCTCCCCGCCGAGCGCGTCGTCGCCGTGGACTCGGGCCACTTCATGGGCTGGCCGCCGATGTACCTGTCGGTCCCCGACGCCGCGGGATTCCTGTTCACTCAGGCGTTCCAGTCCATCGGGCTCGGCCTGTCGTCGGCGATCGGGGCCGCCGTGGCCAGGCCCGACCGGCTCACGGTGGCCTGCCTGGGGGACGGCGGGGCGCTCATGGCGGCCGGCGAGTTCGAGACGCTGGTGCGGCTGGCGCTCCCGATCCTGGTCGTCGTGTACAACGACGCCGCGTACGGCGCGGAGGTGCACCACTTCCGGCCGCAGGGCTACCCCGTCGACCTCGTCCGCTACCCCGATCCGGACCTGGCGGGACTGGCGCGCGGCCTTGGCGCGGAGGCCGCCACCGTGCGCTCGCTGGACGACCTCGAGGGCCTGGAGAAGTGGCTGGAGCGCCGCGAGGGCCCGTTCGTCCTCGACGTCAAGGTCGTCCCCGACGTGGTCGCGGAGTGGCTCGAGGAGGCCTTCCGGGCACACTGACCATCGAGGAGGTGGGTATGGAGACGCTCGCGTCGCTGCTCCGCGGTCTCGCCGACGGATCGATCGCGCTGGTCGATCTCACCCAGCCGCTGTCGGAGGAGACCCCGGTCATCCGGCTCCCCGACCCCTTCGTCGACACCCCGGGCTGGAAGATGCGGGAGCTGAGCCGCTACGACGACCGCGGCCCGGCCTGGTACTGGAACGCGTTCGAGGGCGGCGAGCACGTCGGCACCCATCTCGACGCCCCGATCCACTGGGTCACCGGGCGCGAGCGCGAGGATGTCTCGCAGGTCCCCATCCGGAACCTGGTGGGGCCGGCCGTGGTCATCGACAAGTCGCGGGAATGCGCCGAGGACCCGGACTTCCTGCTGTCCACCGCCCACGTCGAGCAGTTCCAGGAGCGGCACGGCCCCCTCCCCGAGGGAGGATGGCTGCTGTACCGGACGGGCTGGGACGCGCGGGCCCAGGACCAGGACGCGTTCCTCAACGCCGACGAGGGCGGCCCCCACACACCGGGGATCGACGTCGAGTGCGCGCGGTGGCTCGCCGAGGAGACGCCGATCGTCGGCCTCGGCGTGGAGACCGTGGGGACGGATGCCGGCGCCGCCCACTCGTTCGATCCGCCGTTCCCGTGCCACCAGTTCATGCTCGGCGCCGGGAAGTACGGCCTGACCCAGCTGGGGAACCTGGCGCAGCTCCCCCCGGCCGGGGCGGTGCTCGTCGTGGCGCCGCTGAAGATCGTGGGCGGCTCGGGGAGCCCCTGCCGGGCGCTGGCGTTCGTCCCGGGGGCCTGACCGCGGCCATGGAGCCCGCGCGGAGGCGACCCGGGCGGCCGCGGAGCGAGGCCGTCGACCGGGCGATCGTCGACGCCACGTTCGAGCTGCTGGCGGAGAAGGGCTACCGGGGGCTGTCGATGGAGGGGGTGGCGGCCCGGGCGGGCGTCGGGAAGGCCACCGTGTACCGGCGATGGCCCTCGAAGGTGGCCCTGGTCCTCGACGCCGCCACCGCCTCGGTGGCCTCGGTCCGCGATCCGGACACCGGCTCGGTGCGTGAGGACGTCCACCGGCTCCTCGCCGCGGTGGTGAAGGTGCTGACCGGTTCGCTCGCCGGCCGGGTCCTCCCGTGGCTGGTGGCCGAGCGCCTGGAGGACCCCGAGCTGCGCGAGGCGCTCCGGGGCTTCTGGGCGGCCCGCCGGGGGTTGATGTTCGCCGTGCTCGAGCGGGGGATCGATCGGGGCGAGCTGCCGCCCGACCTGGACCGAGAGGTGGTCGCCGACCTCCTGTACGGGCCGATCCACTACCGGTTCCTCGTCAGCGGCGGTCCGCTCTCGCGCGAGTTCCTCGACCGGCTGGTGGACCAGGTGATGCGGCTGGTCGCCGGCCCGACACGCCGCCGCCGGTCACGCTAGCGCCGCGCCGCCGGTCTCCGGTCGCGCCGGCGCCTCCGTGGGGTGCGCGGACCGCCACCCGGCCACCTCCCCGAGGGCCTCGACGACGGCGTCGACGCCCAGGCCGGCCATGCAGGCGGGGTCCACCGCCGCGCCGCACGGCGGGTCGACGAGCTCCCGGCACGGCGCGCAGGGCAGGTCGAGCCGGAGGACGCGGTGGCGGTCGGCAGCGGAGAGCGGGGCCGCGGCGACGGGGTCGGCGGGCCCGTAGAGGCCGACGGCCGGCGTGCCGAGCGCGGCGGCCAGGTGGAACGGCCCGCTGTCGCAGGCCGCCACGGCGGCGGCCCGCTCCAGCAGCCCGGCGAGCCCGCCCACCGAGACGACCGTGGGGAGGGCCATGGCCGCGCCCCCGCCGGCCGCCACGACCGCGTCCACCAGCCCGCCCTCGTCGGGGCCCCCAACCACGACCACCCGCCTCCCGAACTCGGCGTGGACGCCGGCCGCTACCTGGCCCCACCGCTCCGGTGGCCACCGCTTGAGCCGCCAGCCCACCCCCGGATGGATGATCGCCGGCCGGGTCCCGACCCGGGGAACCAGCGGATCGAGGGCCTCGGCGGCCTCGCGCCGGTCGGCCTCGGTGGGGACGAGGACGGGACCCGCGTCGGCCGCCTCCGTGCCCGGAGCGGCCACCCCGATCGCGGCCAGGGCCGCCACGGCGATCCGCCGAGCCAAGTCGGAGGCGTGGAGGTCGGCCCGGTGGTCGATCCCGTGCGTGAGGAACCCTCTGGTCCGGGGCTCGAGGCAGCCGACCCGCACGGGGATCCCCGCGGCGTGGGCCAGCGCGCCGGACCAAGGGTCCTCGGGCCGGAGCAGCAGGGCCGCGTCGAACCGTCCCCGGAGGGCCGGGGCGTGGCGTGCGACGACGTCCCGCCAGGCGGCCGCCTCGTACGGCGCGAGCACCGGCGGGAACGGGATGCCGATCACCTCGTCCACGGCGGGGCACCGGGCCGGAAGCGCCTCGAGAGCGGGTTGCACGAGGTACGTGATGCGCGCGGACGGCACCAGCCGCCGGATCAGCGGCGCAGCGGGAAGCGTGAAGACGACGTCTCCCAGGTGGTCCGAGCGGACCAGGAGAAGCCGCGGATGCACGCGGCCGTCCCTTCCCCGGCACCACCGCCGGGAAACGGCCGGAGGCCCGGCCGCAGCATGGATGTCACGAAGTCATCCCCGCCTCCCAGGCTCGGCGGAGGGCGCCGCCTCAGGAGAGGGTCGCCACGAGGCGGGCGGTGACCTCCTCCGGCGCCCCGGTGGCGTCGACGACGCGCAGGACCCCGCGCCGGCGGTAGCGGTCAATCACCGGGCCGGTCTTGGACCGGTACTCCGCCAGACGTCGCTCGACGGCCTCCGGCCGGTCGTCGTCGCGGTGCGCCAGCGGCTCGCCGTCGACGTCGCACCGCCCGCGGACTCGCGGCGGCCGGTCCGTCAGGTGGTAGACGTGTCCACGCGGGCAGCGCCGCCGACCGCCTGCCCGGCGGCGGACCTCGCCGTCCGGAACGTCGAGCAGCACGACGAGGTCCGGGCGGGTCCGCGGATCGCCGTCCAGCGCCTCGGCCTGCGAGAGGTCGCGCGGGACGCCGTCGAGGACGATGCCGCCGGCGGCCTCAGGCCCCGACAGGCGTTCGGACACCACCGCGAGGACCAGATCGTCGGGGACGAGCTCGCCCCTGGCCATGTGAGCGGCGGCGGCCCGGCCGATCTCCGTGTCCCGTTCCCGGTGGGAGCGCAGGAGTTCCCCGGTCGAGACGTGAGGGACCCCCAGCAGGCGGGCCACCGGGCCGGCCTGCGTGCTCTTGCCGGCCAGCGGCGGCGCCAGGAGGATCACGCGCCGCGGCCGTCCCGTCGCCACATCTTCACCCCCGGGCGAAGCATAGCGAGCAGGCGCCGCGAGGGCCCGCCGGTGGTGCGGCTAGGACGGCTCCGCGACCCGGTACACGTCGAGCCCGCGGGTCAGGTCCGCGACGTACAGGATCCGCCGCGTCCCCCACGCGAGGAACGACGCCTCGGTCCCGTGCGCCATGAACCCTCCGACCTCAGCGATCTGTCCGTCGAGGCCGACGTGCAGCAGGCGGACGCCGTGCTCCAGCCAGGCCACCGCCACGAGGCGGTCCTCCGGCCAATCAGGGCTCTCGGCCAGCCCGAACGGCGAGCAGCCGGCCGCGTTCGCCGGCGGGTAGCCGTCGCTGAACGTCCCGTTCTGGGTGATCCGGTACGCGTCGGCCAGTGTGAAGGCGCCGGTCTCCCGGTACCCGGCGGTGTCGTACGTCACCAAACCGCCGGATCCCGCGTTGCAAGGGCCAGTGAACGGGGTCTCGATGGTCTCCAGCGCGAACCGCTCGGTAGCTCGGGCCGGCCAGTGCGCGTACGAGGGGATCGATGGGCGGTTCGGCACCGGCGTCGTCATGGGCGGCCAGACGTGGGCCAGCAGCGTGGGCTTCGCGGGGTCGGTACGGGCGTCGAGCGCCGCGGTGGGCTGGCTGGCCGTGAGCACGATCCCCGGGGCGACCTCATCGATCCCGTGGAACCGGCGGGGCGGGTCGTCCGGCTGGGCCGCCGGGAGCGAGTTCCGCCAGTCGCCGACCCGCGTCGGCCGGGCCGGGTCGCGGAGGTCGACGATCGAGCCCTGGGAGCCGTAGGCGAACCGGCAATCAAGGACGCACGCCCACGTGTGGTCGCCGCCGGGGACGCCGGGCGCGGCGCCGCTGGGGAACACCGAGAGGAGCGTTGGGTTCGCCTTGTCGCGTACGTCCCACACCTGGAGCACCCGAGCGAACCCTCCGTGGTCCATCGAGAGCAGCAGGATCTTGCCGTTTGTGTCCGGGTGCTCGTTCAGGACGTTCGGGGTGACGCGGTGGCTCAGCAGCTGCGGGTTCTCCGGCTGCTTGATGTCGTAGATCGAGAAGGACCGGGCACCGGACACGTACAGGAACTTCCCGTGCCGGTCGAGCCCGATCGCCGTCGTCTCCAGCGCGAGGTTCCGGACGTGCTCGATCACCGGACCGGAGCGCCAGCCGGCCGGCGTCAGCTCCCACTGCGCCGCGCTCCCGGGGACGGTCGGTGCCAGGACCAGGACCGCCACGGCTGCCACGACGACGTTCATTCGCTTCACGGGATGCCTCCTCGGTCGACCGGCCGGGCGCCGGTCTCGCGGAGTGGTTCGCCCCGTGTGTCCCTGATTCCTCTTTTTCCGCGGCCGCCGCGCGCGCGAAGGGTCAGCGCCGGGTCAGCTGGTCTCCGACGGCGGCCTCGACCTCGGCGGCCATCACGCGCTGGAACGTCGCGGTGAGCACGGAGGACGCGATGGGGCGGAGGCGCTCGAGCGCCTCGCGGATCCGTGGGATGCCCGAGGACGGATCGTCGGCGACATGGGGCTCCCACACCCGCTCGAGGAACAGCGAGACGAACGCCCGCGCCACGCCCTCGGCGTGGGCCCGCACCGTCTCGAGGACCTCGAGCGCCTCGGCCGGGGGGACGCCGAGGCGGACGACCTCCTCGCCGGCCCGGAGCAGCGTGGGGCTCTCGAGCCGGATCCGCCCGTCGTCCAGCGGCGTGATCAGCCCGAGCTCCCGGGCCCGGCGGAGATCGCCCTCCCCCGCCTGGGGGAACCGGGCGGCCAGCTCCGCCCCGTCGACGATCTCGGGCTCCTCGGTGACCCACGGCGCGAGCAGCGCGCGCTCGAGGCGCACCGCCTCCTCGGCGGCGCCCGCGGGGACCAGCTCGAGCAGGCGCTTGATGGCCCGGAGGTTGAACCCGGCGGCCTGCATGTCGCGGATCAGCCGCAGGCGGGCCACGTGCTCCTCGCCGTAGAGCCCGCGCCGGCCGCGGACGTCCGGCGGGCGCAGCAGCCCGCGGGTCTGGTAGGCGCGGATGTTCCGGGTCGTGGTCCCGGTGAGCCGGGCCAGCTCGTCGATCGTCATGTGGGTCGCGGTCGCGGCCATCGCAGCTCCTATTCTACACTTGCCGATGTGACACCGGACCATGTAACATCATCCGGAGTCGAGATCGTTCGCGCCCGCGCGGCGCCATCGAGCAGGTCCGAGGAGCGCAAACCCGAGAGGAAGGAGACCACCGCCATGACGGCGACCGCCGTGACGTCCGTGGGGACGCCCATCCGGGCGTTCGATGACCCGACGCTGGACACGACCCCGGCCGAGCAGCTGCGCCGGATCCGCCGGCAGGCCCCGGAGTTCCGCGAGTGGTTCCAGGAGACCGGCCGCGTCGACGGGTTCGCGGCCCGCTCGCTGGTGACGCTCCCGTACCCCCGTCGCTACGCGCTGTGGGAGGCCTGCCGGTCCCCGGTGCCGTACGTGTGGATGACCAACCGGATGTTCGTCGTGCGGTGGCGCGAGGACGGGCGGCCTCGCACGCTGGTCGCCGAGCCGTCGGATTACGACCTCGGCGTCTCGACGCCGTTCCTCCGCAAGACGGTAGAGGGCCTGCCGATGTCGTGGAAGCGCTCGCTCGACACGTTCTTCCGCCGGCACGGCACGGTCGAGGAGCACCTGGCCGCGCTGGGGATCGCCCCGCAGGAGGTGGACTACGTCACGTTCGACCACCTCCACACCCAGGACATCCGCCGGCTGGTGGGCACTCGCGGGCCGGCGCCGGACCTCGGCTATCCCGACCGGCCGGTCCCGCCGCTGTTCCCCAACGCCAGGATGCTCGTGCCGCCCGCGGAGCTCGAGCACGTCCGCGACGTGCATCCCTTCCAGTCGCGGTTCCATCAGAGCTGGACGTACGGCGACCTGCGCGAGGACGCGTTCCTGTTCATCGACGGCGACGTGCTGCTGGGTCCCGGCGTGGCACTGATCCGGACGCCCGGCCACACCTTCGGGAACCACACGATCGTGCTGAACACCGAGCGCGGCATCTTCACCTCCTCGGAGAACGGGATCGCGGTCGAGTGCTACGCCCCCCAGCACTCCGAGCTCCCCGGGGTCCGCGACTGGGCCAAGCGGTGGGGGCTGGAGGTCGTCATGAACTTCAACACGCCGGAGTTCGCGAGCTGGCAGTACAACTCGATGATCAAGGAGAAGCTCATCGCCGACCCGATCCCCGACCGTCCCGAGTTCCCGCAGGTGTTCCCGTCCTCCGAGCTGGTGCGGCACCCGCTGGCGCCGGGGATCCGACCGACGTTCCGCCACGGCGACCTAAGCGTGGGCGCCGTCCGCCCCGCGGGGGGCTGACGTGAGCCTCGTCGGCCACGCCGCCACCTCGATCGCCGACTACGGCACCGACTGGCTGTACGTGCTCGTGCCGGTGGCGATCTTCGCGGCGGCCGTCGCGTGGCTGTACGCCGCCGGGGAGCCCGCGGGCGGCGGCTTCCTTCGCCGCGCCGTCGACCGGATCGGCTCTTCGCTGGAGCGGGTGACCGGGCTGCCGGCGTGGTGCGCGGGCGGGCTCGGGACCGGCCTCATGGCCCTCGTCGTGGCGGTCATCGGCTTCCTGTGGGACGTCGCCTGGCACATCGACCTGGGGCGGGACGAATTCCTGCTGACGCCGGCGCACGTGGCGATCCTGCTCGGGCTCGTCATGATCGTCGGGGCCGCGGCGACCGCGATCACGTTCGCCACGGTCCGGCGAGCCGAGACGGGATGGCGGCTCGGCCGTCTGCGGGTCCCGTACGCCGCCGCGGGACTCGCCGCGCTGGGCACCGGCGCCCTGCTGGGGTTCCCGCTGGACGAGGTGTGGCACCACTTCTACGGGATCGACGTCACGATGTGGGGTCCCACCCACCTGCTCATGATCGGCGGCGCCTCGTTCAGCCCCATCGCGCTGTGGCTGCTGCTCTCGGAGGCCGGGCCTGGCGCGGGGCGCCCGGCGCTCGTGCGGTGGCTGCGCGGCCTGCTGGCGGCCGTGGTCCTGGTGGGGCTGTCGACGTTCCAGGGCGAGTTCGACTTCGGCGTCCCGCAGTTCCAGCAGCTGTACCACCCGGTCCTCGTGTCGCTGGCGGCCGGCGCGGGCCTCGTCGCCGCCCGCGTGGCGCTGGGGCGGGGCGGCGCGGTCGCGGCGGCGGCGGGCTTCCTGGTGGTCCGGGCGCTGCTGGCGCTCCTGGTGGGGTCGGTCTACAACCTCACGCTTCCGGTGCCCGCGCTGTACCTCGGCTCGGCCCTGGCCGTCGAGGCGGTGTACGCCGCCCGCCGCCTGTCCCCGGCGCGGCGGGCGGTCCTGGCCGGGATCGCCGTCGGCACGATCGGGCTGGCGGCGGAGTGGGGCTGGACGCACCTCGCGGGCCGGCATCCTTGGGGCCCGGCGCTGTGGCCCGCCGTCCTCGCGGCGACCGCCATCGCGGTGGCCGGGGCCGTGGTGGGCTTCGCCCTCGGGCGGGTGGTGTCGTTCCGGCGTCCCGGGCTCGGCGCGATCCCGCTGGTCCTGGCCGGCGTGGTCATCGCCGCGGCGCTGACGCTCCCGTTCCCGCGCCGAACCGCCCCGGTGACCGCGGAGATCTCGACCGCACCGGCCGGGCCGGGCCGCATCCACGTCACGGCCCGCCTGGATCCGCCGGACGCCGCCCGGGGGGCCGACTGGTTCGAGGTGCTGTCGTGGCAGGGCGGCGGCTCGGAGCGGCATCCGATGGAGCCCGCCGGCGGGGGGACCTACCGGGCACGGGGAGCGGTGCCGGTCGGCGGCAGCTGGAAGTCGATCCTGCGGCTCGCCCGCGAGGACGTCCTGATCGCCACGCCGCTCTCGATGCCGGCCGATCCGGAGATCGGCGCCCCGGCGGTCCCGGTCCGACGCCACCGGGTCGTGGCCCTCCAGCGCGACGGCGACACGCTCCTCCGCGAGGCGCACGGCGGGCCGACGTGGCCGGCGCTGATGGCCTACGGCTCGATCCTGGCCCTGGCGGTCTCGTGGATGACGGTGCTGGGAGCGGGGTTCGCCGCGGTAGCCCGCGGCCGGGGCGGCGGGCGCCTCGTCGGCCGGCGCATCCTGATCACCGGCGCCCGGGGCGCCATCGGGACGGCGGCGAGCGTCGCCCTCCGGCGCGAGGGCGCCTCTGTGATGGGGTTCGACCTCGCCCCGGATGCCGGCGTCCTGGAGGCCGACGTCCGCGACCCGGCCGCCGTCGCCCGCGCGGTGGACGAGGCCGCCCGGCGCATGGGCGGCGTCGACACGGTCGTGAACAACGCCGGGATCGGCGTGGCCCAGGATTCCGGCGACCCGCCGGACGCCGGTGCCCGCGAGGCCATGGAGGTCAACCTGTTCGGCGCCTGGACCGTCACCGCCGCTGCGCTCCCGTACCTGCTCGCCGAGCGCGGCCACGTGGTCCACGTCGCCTCGGGCCTCGCGGCGCTGACGGTGCCCTACGCGGCGGCGTACACCGCGAGCAAGCGGGCGCTCGTGGCGCACGGCGAGGCCCTGCGGCTCGAGTACCGCGGTCGCCTGACGGTGACCACCGTCCTCCCCGGGTACGTCCGCACGGGGATCCACGAGCGCGCCGCGGCGTGGGGAGCCTCGCTGGAGGGCTCGGTGTGGGCCGACGGCGTGGGGTCGGCGGCGGAGGCCATCGTCCGGGCCTGCGCCGACCGCCCTCCCCGGATCATGACCGGGATCCGCACCGCGGTGGGGCTGTCGCTCGCGCGGCTGTTTCCCCGGATGACGGCGGCGGTGGTGGCGGCGATGGCTCGCCGCTTCGAGCGCTCGAGGCCCCGCCGGGCCGTGGAGTCGCCGGGCCGCCCGGGCGCCCCGCGCTCGCCGACGCCGCTCTAGACGCGAGGCTCCGCCGCCCCGGGAACGCTGGCAGTCCGAGGTCGCGGCTCGAGTTCCGACGCTTCGCCGGCGTGGCCGGCATGCCGAGAACGGGTATAGACCTTCGGGTGACGGCCTTCGAGCACCCGGCGCTGGTCTACGAGGACCTCGACGGGTTCCTGGCCGGGATGGTGCCGTTCGTCGCGGGCGGCCTGGAGCGCTCGGAGCCCGTGTTCCAGGCGGTGGGGCGCGACGAGGTCGTGGCGCTCCGGTCGCGGTTCGGGGAGGACGTCCCCGGCCTCCGCATCGTGGACACTGGGAGCGGCACCCCTACCCCGCCAACCGTCTGCGCGCCTTCCACGAGTTCGTGACGGACCGGATGCGGGCCGGCGCCCGCCGGGTCCGGCTCGCCGGGGAGCCCGCGTGGCCGCCGGGGCCCCCGGAGTTCGTGCTCGAGTGGGAGCGATACGAGTCGGCGCTGAACGAGGCGCTCGCCCCGCTGCCCGTAACGCTGGTCTGCACGTACGACACCTCGCGCCTCGACCCGGCCATCGCCCGCAGCGCGCGGCGGACGCGTCCCGTCATCCGCCAGGGGGACGACCGGGCGAGCGAGCGCTTCGAGGATCCGCGCCGGCTCGTCGCGAGGCGGGTCCCCACGTTCGCCCCGGTCCCGCGCTCGGCGCTCGTCCTGGAGCCGCCGGTGGACGCCTCGGACGCCCGGCGCTTCGTCCGGCAGCGGGCCCGCGAGGCGGGGCTCGACGAGGACCGCTCCATGGACCTCTCCGTGGCGGCCAGCGAGATCCTGAGCAACGTGGTGCTCCACGGCGGGGGGCCGAGGTCCGTCGCGGTGTGGTCGGAGGGCGGCCGGGTGCTGTGCGAGGTGACCGACGCGGGTCCCGGCCTCGCCGATCCCCTGGTGGGCTACCGTCCGCCGCCGGTGGGCCGGCTCAGCGGCCGCGGGCTGTGGATCCCCCGGCAGCTGGTCGACCTGCTCCAGACCTCGCGCCGCCCGGGGATGACCGCGGTGCGGCTCCAGTCCTGGATCCGGTAGCGTCCGCGCCGGTGCGCGCCACCCGCTCGGCGTCGGCGTCCCGGCCCTCGAAGAAATAGGCGCCGATGGCCCCCGCCAGCGCGGCGAAGACCACGACCGAGTAGATCGCCAGCACCACGGCCACGAGCCGGGCGGCGGCCCCGGTGGCGGCGAACGGCTCGCCGGCCACGGTATTGAGCGCCGTGGCGTACAGGGCCTCGCCGAGGTGAGCGAACTCGCCCAGCTCGAACAGGATCTCCGCCGAGGCCAGGACCACCAGGGTCGTGATCGCCGCCAGCAGCGTGATGCGGCTCCGGAGCCTGGCGGCCGCGCCGCGCCCGGCCCGGACGGCGGAGGCGGCCGCCCGCGCCGCGCGTGAGGCCCGCAGGACGGCCAGGAACCGCAGGAACGGCACGGCCAGGAACACGATCTGCCACCAGTTCCGGCGGAGGAACGCCGCCCGGGACGGCGCGATGAACAGGCGCACCAGGAACTCGAGGACGAACAGCGCCCACAGCGCCCACCCCGCGGCCACGAACGCGGCGTTCAGGGCCCTCGTGTCCCGGGTCAGTATCTCGCCCAGCACGACGAGGACGAACAGCAGGCCGAGGACGCTGACCGGCGTGCTGAGGCGAACCTCGAGGACCTCCGCCAGCTGCTCCCGGCGGGAGCGTTCGTCGTCGGCGGGAGGTCGCTCCGCCGGCCCCGCGGCTACCCGGGCGCGCACGGCCTTGTAGATACCCGCCGCGGGCGCATGCTCCCCGGGCCCGCGGGTATCTGGTTCCTCGAGCGCGACGGCCCGCCGTGCGGCCGGCGTGCTACAAAGGCAGAGCGACGACCATGGGGACGTCCACTACTCCGAGAAGGCTCCCGCCCGGACGACGTGCCGACCCGGGCGTCCGCGTCTACGAGGACCGCTGGGGAGCCAGCCGCCGTGTGGTGCAGCTCCGCCCCCACCTGTGGCGGGAGCTGTCCCGGGAGCTGCGGTCGAGCGACGTGCTGGAGATCGGGCCCGGGCTGCGGCCCACCGCCCCCGTGGGGGGGTCGTTCTTCGTCGAGACCTCGCTTCCGGCCGTCGAGGTGCTGTCGGCCCGTGGGGGGCACGCCGTGCGCGTCGGCGGCGGGGGGCTTCCGTTCCGCGACCGGTCCTTCGAAGCGGTGCTGGCCCTCGAGGTCCTCGAGCACGTGGAGGCGGACGAGGGGCTGATGGCCGAGATCGTCCGCGTCCTCCGCCCCGGGGGCACGGCGGTCGTCTCGGTGCCGGTGTACATGTCGCGCTGGTCGGCCAGCGACGACGCCTGCGCGCACGTGCGCAGGTACGAGCCCGACGAGCTGTTCGCGAAGCTGCGGCGCGCGGGGCTCGTCGCCGAGCGCTACCACGTCCGCCCGGCGCGCACCGTCCCGGCGCTGGCCTCGATCGGGTCGGGCGTCCTCCATCGATTCCCCCGGCCCTCGAACTGGTGGCTCCAGAACGTGGTGTTCAGGGTCCAGAGCCACTGGCAGCGGCGGGTCGGCCGGATGCGGTGGCGCGACGTCGGCCGCCCGGTCCCGCCCGGCGCCGGGGGCATCACGGTCGTCTCGCGCACGCCCGCCACGCCGGCCGGGTGAGCCGTCGGCCGCCGTCCCGGCCCGAGGGTGATCCCGCGCGCGCCGAGCCTGGCGGCGGCGCGATTGGGCGGGCGGTCGGAATACTGCGGCGGGTGGCCCGGGCCACGCTGTGGCTGGCCGCCGCCGCGCTGGCCGCCGGCGCCGGAGCGTGGTGGGCGCTGCGCGGCGCGATCGGCGACGGCGAAGCTCGCGGCGTCGTGCTCGCGGTGGTGGGCGTGGTCCTCCTCGCTCCGCCGGCGGTCCTCGCGGTGTTCGCCCTGGCGCTGCGGGCGTTGGCCGACCTCCCGCGCCGCCTCCGCGGGGCCCCCGACGAGGTCAGGGACCGCGCCGCCCACATCCGTCGCCGGGCCGCGGAGCTGGCGGAGGCGCGGGGCCGGGGCGTCCTGGCGGGGCTGCGCGCCGTCGTGCGGCTGTGGTGGGCGGCGGCCTCCTCGCGGGAGCTCCTCGAGGTCCTGTCGCCGGCGGCCGTCCTGCTCACGCCGGGCCTCCTGGCGCTGACGGCGGTGGCGGCGGTGGCGGCGGTGCTCGAGATCATCGTCGGGCTCGTCGCCCTGGCCTTCGCCGGCCCGTAGGTCCGTGGTTTGCCCGCGTCCCGGCAGGGACGTAGCCTTGGAGGAACGGAGAACAAGGAGGGGCCGATGACCGATCGACTGTCCGACGAGGACATCCGGACCACGACGCTCCAGGGCGGCAGCCCCTCGGCGTCGCTCGAGGACCCCGACACGAGGGACGCCGACACCACCGACACCACCGACACGAAGGACCAGGACACGGTGGACACGGGGGGTGCCGACCACGACACCGTGGACCCGGACGCCACCGACGCGACGGACACGGCGGACGACGACACCACCGACGAGTCGGTCGGCGGCCAGGACTCCGACACCACGGACGCCGTCTGACCCGCCCGTGACCGCGGCCGACGCGCTCGAGCGGTGCGTCGGTGACCGGCGGCGCTTCGCCCGCGAGCACTGGGGGCGTCACCCCCTGCTGCGCCGGGGCGCCGGAAGGTTCGCCGACCTCCTCGACCTGCCGGACGTCGACCACCTCGTCACCGAGACGCTCCTGCGCATGCCGTCGTTCCGGCTGGTGAAGGACGGCACGCCGCTGCCGGCGTCGGAGTACACCCAGACCATCCGGATCGGCTCCAGCCGAGTGGACCGGACCGTGCGTCCGGAGCGCGTGGCGGAGGCCTTCGAGGGCGGCGCGACGATCGTGCTCCAGGCCCTCCACCGGCTGTGGCCGCCGGTGGCCGAGTTCTGTCGCGAGCTCGAGCTCGCGCTGACCCATCCCGTCCAGGCGAACGCGTACGTAACGCCGCCCACGGCCCGGGGGTTCTCGGTGCACCACGACACCCACGACGTCTTCGTGCTCCAGACCCACGGCCACAAGCGGTGGCGGGTGTACCGCCCCCTCGTCGAGCTGGCCGGGCCCGAGCAGCCGTGGTCGAAGGCCCTCGGCGAGCCAGAGGCGCCGATCCTCGAGGCCGACCTCGGCCCCGGTGACGTGCTCTACGTCCCCCGGGGGTTCCTCCACGACGCGGAGGCCCGCGAGGAGGTCTCGATCCACGTCACCGTGGGCGTCCTGACGCTGACGTGGCTCGACCTGTGGCGGCACGTGATGGGGGGCGCCCCCGGGCACCTGCCGTTCCGCGAGGCGCTCCCGATCGGGTTCGCCCGGGATCCGTCCGCGCTCGGCGAGGAGCTGCCGGCCCGGGAGAAGGAGCTCCGGGCGTGGCTCGACGAGGTGGACCTCGAGGCGGCGGTGTCGTCGTTCGTCCGCCGGTTCTGGGCCAACCGCCGGCCCCTGGTGCCCGGACAGCTCCAGCAGGTCGGTCGGCTGGCACGGGTCCACACGGGGAGCCGGTTCCGCCGGCGCCCGGGCACGGCCTTCATCGTCTCCGTCGACGGCGACGAGGCCTCGGTGATCCTGGCCGGGAAGGAGCTCCGGATGCCGGCGTTCGCCGAGCCCGACCTGCGCTTCGTGGCCGAGGCCCCGGGGGCGTTCGGGCCGCCCGACCTGCCGGGAACGCTCGACCAGGAGTCCCGGCTCGTCCTGCTTCGGCGCCTGGTCCGCGAGGGGGCGGTCGAGGTCGTCGATGCGGGCTGACCGGCCCGCCTGCTCGACGCTCTCGCTGGGCGGCGGCGAGCCCCTGCTCGGAACGGCCTCCCGGTACCGCTGGTGGCTGATGGTCGAGCAGCCCGGCCGGTGGGGACACGACGCCCTGGTCGACAGCGAGCTCCCCGAGGAGGTCGGCGCGCGCCTGGCCGGCCTGGCGGACGGCCTCGGGATGCGCGTGCTCCTCATCAAGCAGCGCGACCGCCCGGCGGGTGCGCCGCGGCGGTGCTTCGTCGCCTACACCGGACGGCAGGAGCAGCGGCTGGCGACGTTCGAGGTCGAGGAGCCGTCGGAGCTGCTGGCCATGGACCTCCGGGCGCTGGCCCGCCGGCGGTTCCGGGGCGCCGGCCGGTCCGTGCGGGGGCCGCTGTTCCTGGTGTGCACCCACGGCAAGCACGATCCGTGCTGCGCGCGGCTCGGCCTCCCGCTGTTCCGGGCCCTGGCCGACGCCCGGGGGGCGGCGGTGTGGGAGGCCACCCACGTCGGCGGCGACCGGTTCGCGGGCAACCTGGTGTGCTTCCCGCACGGGGTGTACTTCGGCCGGCTCAGCCCCGAGGCGGCGCCCGCGGTGGCGCGGGGGTATGCGGAGGGTGGGATCGATCTCCGCTTCTACCGCGGCCGGTCGTGCTATCCGCCGCCGATCCAGGCTGCCGAGCACTTCCTGCGCCGGCACCTGGACCTCCGGGGTATCGAGGACGTCGCGGTGAGGAGCCATGAGCAGCGCCCGGGGAACCGCCACCTCACCGGATGGGACACGCCCTCCGGGCGGTGGGTCGTCGACGTCGAGGTCGTCCGCCGCCCGGACCAGATGCTAACGTGCAAGGCCGACCACCCCGGCCATCCACGGGGATTCGAGCTCCGGGGGATCGCCGCGGCGCCGGACCGAGGCGTCCCCGCGAGGCCCTCGCGGTGAGCTCCGCCGGCCGCGGGTAGGGTTGGCCTGTGCGAGCCCCCGACGCCGACGGGCCGGGTGGCGCGGGC
>DASZZY010000100.1:0-34771 GCA_036260395.1 Actinomycetota bacterium | reverse complement strand
GACCGGGCCGAGAGGCGGATCGCCACCCGGCGCACCCAGGCCCCGGGGCGGTCGTATCGCGAGACCTTGCCCCAACGGGCGAACAGGCGGGCGAAGGCCTCCTGGGCCACGTCCTCGGCAGCCTCGCGATCGCCGAGCATCAGGTAGGCCGTCCGGACGATCGAGGGGTACTCCTCCCGGAACAGCCACCCGAAGTCGGCGCCGGCTTCCATCTCCGCCACTCGAGGGGCCACGAGTGATGTGGTCTCCGCCATCACCCTGACACACCGCCACGAGCCGGCGGAGGTTTACACGGAAACCGCGACCGTTTCCGCCGGGAAGCGCGGGGATCCGTGGCAAACGGAGCGGTCCGGTCAACCGGGACTTGCCCAGTTGGCACTGAGTCGCTAGGAACCCTTTGCCGGAGCGCCAGGGGGGGCGAGCGGGCCGGCTCCCCGGACTGGGATGGGGGAGCCCCTCGCCGACGTGGTATGCTTCGCCGCTTTCATCGGGTCCCGAGACGGCGGTCGTCGTCTGACAGCACGAGGGGGTGTTGCCGGGGAGGGAGCACGTTACCGGAGGTCTTCAGTGGAGTCGCCCACCGCTGGGAGCCGGTGGGCCCGGAACGGAAGGGAACTGTCTTGAAGCGATATCTCACAGTGGCGGTAGCGCTCATTGCGGCGCTGTCGCTCTCTGGAATAGCTCAGAGCCATCCGAGCCAGCACGGGGACACCGCGGGTCACCTGCTCGGGAGCGGTGAATCCGGGGACATCGATCTCCTCGGCGTAGCCGACGTTACCGACACCAACGACCTGGTGGCCGACGTGGCCGTCGACCCCGACGGCGACTACGCCTACCTGGCCAACTGGGGGGAGCCGGACTGTGCGGCGAACTCCGAGAGCGGTGGGACCAACTCGCCGGATGCCGGCGCATGGGTGATCGACATCAGCGATCTCAGCAACCCGGTCGAGGTGGGGTTCATCCCGCACAGCCAGGACAGCCGTCCCGGCGAGGGGATGCACGTCATCGAGCTGAGCACTGCCAAGTTCAACGGCGAGGTCCTCGTCATGAACAACGAGCAGTGCGGCAAGAACGGGAAGGGCGGCGTCACGCTGGTGGATGTGACGAACCCGCTGAAGCCCAAGACGCTGTCCGACCACTTCGGTGACAAGGGCTTCGCCGACACCAACGACATCCACAGCGCGTTCGCCTGGGATGCCGGCCAGAAGGCGTACGTGGTCATGACCGACAACTTCGAGACCACGGACGTCGACATCCTCGACATCACCAACCCGAAGCGCCCCCGGCTCATCGCCGAGTACAACCTGAACGCGATGACCCGCGCGCTGGGGAATCCGATCGACCAGCCGGACATCTTCCTGACGGAGTCGTCGTTGCACGACATGATCGTCAAGGAGATCGACGGTCGGTTCATCATGCTGCTGTCCTACTGGGACGGCGGGTACGTGCAGCTCGACGTGACCAACCCGGCCAGTGCCACGTTCATCTCGGACACCGACTACCAGAACCCCGACCCCGAGCTGCTCGAGTCGGCGGGCCTCAGCGAGCGTCCTGAGGGCAACGGCCACCAGGCCGAGTTCACGGCGGACAACGAGTACTTCATCGCGACCGACGAGGACTTCTCGCCCTACGGCTCGAAGTTCACGATCGACACCGGCCCCAACGCCGGCGAGTACGCGGGCGGTGAGTTCGGGTTCACGCCGCCGGTCCGCACGACGCTGGCGGACGGCGTGCTGAACGGTCCCACGGTGTTCGGCGGTTACGGGTGCCCCGACGACCGGTCCAGCATCCCGCACCGCGACACCGTGTTCCCGGCCGGGTCGCTGGCTCCGGGTGAGGAGGCGATCGTTGTCTTCGAGCGTGGCCCGGTGGGCGATCCGGTCGAGGGCAGCGCCGCGTGCTTCTTCTCGGAGAAGATCGAGTCCGGCCAGCTCGCCGGCTACGACGGCGTCGTGGTCGCCAACCATCACTCCGGCGCCCAGGGCGGCAGCGCTCCGGACGCCCACTTCTGCGGCGGCCAGGGCCACGAGTACGTGAAGACGGCGCCGGCCGTCTGCATCGGGCACCGGCCGATGCACCTCCTGTTCAACGACGACCCGTCGTTCACGTACCCCGACCAGCCGGCGATCGGGACCGTCGGTGAGCGCGCCAGCTTCACCCCGTACTTCGACGGATGGGGCTACGTGCACCTGTTCGACCGGGACACGGCGCAGGGGCTGGACACCTACGCCATCGACGAGGCCCACGACGAGGCCTACGCCTCCGGCTTCGGCGACCTGAGCGTCCACGAGGTGGCCACGCACGTGTCGCAGTCCGACCAGGCGTACCTCTCGTACTACTCGGGCGGGATCCGGTCGCTCGAGATCGTCGACGGGGAGCTGGTGGAGACCGGCAGCTACCTCGACCCTCAGGGCAACGACTTCTGGGGAGTCGAGACGTTCGTCACCGACGACGGGCGCACCATCGTCCTCGGAAGCGACCGCGACAGCGGGCTGTGGATCTTCGAGGACACCGACGACGGGATCTAACGCGGGATAACGTCGTCAGCAGCACGGCACGAACCGGCCCTCGGGGACACCCCGGGGGCCGGTTCCGTTTCGCTTTGGGGGCTGATCTGACTCGGACATCGCGCCGTCCCGTGTGGCACGACGCCGGCGTCCGGGATGCCCGAGTTGCGTGCCAAGTGGGCCCGAACTAGAGTTCGCGCCGCTCATCGGCGCCACAAGGGGGTGATGCCGGAGCCGCGAAGGCCGTTCTGCTCAGCTGTTCGCTGTCGTCGTCGAACAGGAGCTATGTCCAGGGAGGGAGCACGCATGAAACGATATCTCACGTTGCTCATGGCCTTCGCTCTGGCCGTGAGCGTCGCCGGCTCCTCGATCGCGCTGGCGCACCCGGACGGCCCGGAGGACCAGGCGGGCGACCAGCACGGAAGTGCCGGCGGCCACCTGGCGCCCTCCAGCGCCAACGTGGAGCTCGTCGGAACGGCCGATCTCACGAACGTCCCCGGGGGCATCAGCGACGTGGGGACGTACGGGAACTACGCGTACCTCGGAGCCTTCAACCCCGAGTGCGCGGGCCGTCCCGGCGCCCAGGGGACCGGCGTCCACGTGGTCGACATCAGCGACCCGTCGAGCCCGACCAAGGTGGGGTTCATCCCCGCGCACGCCAACAGCTACGTCGGCGAGGGGGTCCAGGTCTTCCACGCCGAGACCCCCGCGTTCTCCGGCGAGATGCTGGTCCACAACAACGAGACCTGTGGCGGCGGCTTCGCGCCGGGCGGGGTCTCCCTGTGGGACGTGTCCGACCCGCTGAACCCGACGCTCCTCTCGAACTTCGGCGACACCGTGCCCGCCATCGCCAACCAGGCGGCACACACCACCCACAGCACGTTCGGCTGGTGGGTCCCGGAGACCGGGAAGGCGTACGTCATGGCCACGGACAACCAGGAGCTCGGTGACGTCGACATCTTCGACGTCACGAACCCCCTGGCCCCGGTCCAGGTCGCCGAGACCGGCTTCGACAACTGGCCGAGCGCTCATTCGCCGCTGGCCAACGGGGACACGGTCTTCAACCACGACATGCAGATCAAGAAGATCGGCACCAAGTGGCTGGCCCTGATCTCCTACTGGGACGCGGGGTGGGTCATCGTGGACGTCACCGATCCGGCGAACCCGGCGTTCGTCAGGGACTCCGACTACCCCACCCCGGACCCGCTCACGGGGTTCGCGATCCCGGAGGGCAACGGCCACCAGGCCTGGTGGAGCTCGAACGACAAGTTCATCATCGGGACCGACGAGGACTTCTCGCCGACCCGGACGAACTGCGAGATCCTCTCCGGCCCGAGCGCCGGCGCGACGCCGTGCGGCGAGTTCGGCTTCACCCCGTCGATCGAGTCGATGTTCCCGGGCGGCTTCTCCGGGACCACGGTGTGGGGCGGCTCCGGCTGCAACGAGGACGTGGACGGCAACGGGACCGGCGACCGGAACGAGGTCCTCGCCGACCACACCCAGGCCCAGACCGGCGCGGACGCGATGGTGTTCACCCGGGGGGTGTGCTTCTTCTCCGACAAGATCCGCACCGCCGAGCTGGCCGGGTACTCCATGGTGTTCGTCGGGCAGAGCCACGTCGGGGCCAGGAACGGCCTGCTCCCGGACGGGTTCATCTGCGGCGGGCAGGGGAGCCCCATCGCCGGGACCGCGGCGGCCGCGTGCCTTGGCCACCGAGCCATGCACAACCTGTTCGACGACGCGCCGGCCTACGCGGGCGCCGACACGGCGGACATGCCGGCCAAGGGAACCCTGGGCCACAGCGTCTTCGCCAAGGGCGGCGTGTTCGACGGGTGGGGATACGTCCACCTGCTCGACGCGAACACGCTCCAGGAGATCGACGCGTACGCCGTGCCCGAGGCCCTCGACCCGGCGTTCCAGTCCGGGTTCGGGAACCTCACGGTCCACGAGGTCCAGACGGACCCCCGGCCCAAGGTGAACCTGGCGTACTTCTCGTACTACGACGCCGGCCTGCGCGTGGCGAAGTTCGGCAAGAACGGGATCGAAGAGGTCGGGCACTACATCGCCGACGGCGGGAACGACTTCTGGGGCATCGAGCCGGCCCAGCTCGGCAAGAGCAAGGGCCAGCCCCTGCTCCTGATGTCCGACCGCGACTCCGGTCTGTGGATCTTCCGGTACACCGGCGAGTAGGCAACCCAACGGAAAAGGAGGCAGGCCCCCGGGCAACCCGGGGGCCTGCCGCTCTTCCCTCCTCGGGTGGACCTACCTACCGGCCGTGCTCGGCGCGCATCAGCGCCTTGGCCAGCTCGGCGGACGCCTCGGTCTCGCCCTGGTCCTCGACCCGGCGCCGAAGCTCCTCGGCCCGGGCCTGGGCCGCGGCGGCGTCGATCTCCTCGGGCAGCGCGGCGTGTTCGGCCAACACGTCGACCCGCGTCTCGCCCTCCTCGTCGGAGGAGGTGACGTGGAGGAAGCCGCCGTCGACCAGGATCACCCGGCGGTTCTGCTCCCCCTCCACGATCCGGACCGGGGCGATGGCCAGCTCGACCAGCATGGGGGCGTGTCCCGGCATGATCCCCACGTCGCCGTCGACCCCCCGGGCCACCACCAGCTCCGCGTCGCCCGAGTAGATCTCGCGTTCCGGGGACACCACGTGGACGCGCAGTCCAGCCACCGCGGCTACTCGCCCTCCTTGCCCATCTGCTCGCCCTTCTCGATGGCCTCCTCGATCCCGCCGACCATGTAGAAGGCCTGCTCGGGCAGGTGATCGAGCTCGCCCTCGGTGATCATCTTGAACCCGCGGATCGTGTCCGCGACCTCGACGTACTTGCCCTCGATCCCGGTGAACTGGGTGGCCACGAAGAACGGCTGGGACAGGAACCGCTGGATCTTGCGGGCCCGGGACACGATGACCTTGTCCTCCTCAGAGAGCTCGTCGATCCCGAGGATCGCGATGATGTCCTGGAGGTCCTTGTACCGCTGGAGGATCTCCTGGACCCGCCGGGCCGCCGCGTAGTGCTCCTCGCCGAGGTACCGGGCGTCGAGGATCCGGGACGTCGAGTCCAGCGGGTCCACGGCCGGATAGATCCCCTGCTCGACGATGGCCCGCGACAGGACGGTCGTGGCGTCCAGGTGGGCGAACGTCGTGTGGGGCGCCGGGTCCGTGATGTCGTCGGCCGGGACGTAGATGGCCTGCAGCGAGGTGATCGACCGGCCCTTGGTCGAGGTGATCCGCTCCTGCAGCTCGCCCATCTCATCGGCCAGCGTGGGCTGGTACCCCACCGCGGAGGGCATCCGCCCCAGCAGGGTGGACACCTCGGAGCCGGCCTGGACGAACCGGAAGATGTTGTCGATGAACAGGAGCACATCCTGACGCTGCACGTCGCGGAAGTACTCGGCCATCGTGAGGGCCGCCAGCCCCACGCGCAGCCGGACGCCGGGCGGCTCGTCCATCTGGCCGAAGACCAGCGCCGTCTTGTCGATGACCCCGGTCTCCTTCATCTCCAGCAGGAGGTCGTTGCCCTCGCGGGTCCGCTCGCCCACCCCGGCGAAGATCGAGACCCCGCCGTGCTGCTCGGCGACGCGGTAGATCATCTCCTGGATGATCACGGTCTTGCCCACGCCAGCGCCGCCGAACATCCCGATCTTGCCGCCCTGCACGTACGGCTCGAGGAGGTCGATGACCTTGATCCCGGTCTCGAACATCTCGGTCCGGGCCTCGAGGTCCTCGAACTTCGGGGGATCGCGGTGGATCGGCCACCGGTCCTCGGCGTCCACCTCGTCGGTGTCGAGCGGCCGGCCGACCACGTTGTAGACGTGGCCCAGGACCTTGGGCCCCACCGGGACGGCGATCGGCCGGCCGGTGTTGCGGACCGGCGTGCCCCGGACCAGGCCGTCGGTGGGGCGCATGGCGATGGCCCGGACCACGGATTCACCGACGTGCTGAGCCACCTCGCACACGATCGTGTCCTTCTGGCCGTCCATCGAGATGTCGACCTCGATGGCGGTGTTGATCTCCGGCAGGTCGTCCGGGGGGAACTCGGCGTCCACCACCGGCCCGATGACCTGCACGATCCGTCCGTCCGCCCCGCTCTTCCCGTTCTCAGCCACGGCTCACTCCCCTGATGCCTGTTTCAGCGCTTCCGCGCCTCCGACGATCTCCATCAGCTCCGTCGTGATCTCCGCCTGCCGGGCCTGGTTCGCCACCCGGGTCAGGCGCTTGATGAGGTCCTCCGCGTTCTCGGTCGCGGCCTTCATGGCCCGCCGCCGGGCGGCGTGCTCCGACGCCGCCGACTCCAGCATCGCGTGGAAGATCTTGGCGGTGACGTACCGGGGCAGCAGGGCGTCGAGCAGCCGCGCCGGCGCCGGCTCGAAGATGTACTCGGCCGACGGCTCCCCGCCCTCCCCCCGGATCTCCTCGGGCGCGATCGGGAGGAACCGCTGGTCGACGGGGCGGAGCGTGAACGCCGACCGGAAGTCCGTGTAGACGGCGTGGACGGCGTCGACCTCGCGCTCGCGGAACGCCTCGATGAGCGTGCCGGCGATGTCCTCCGCGTTGTCGTACCTGGGCACCTCGCTGAACTCCTCCCAGCCCCGCTCGATGGGGACCTGCCGGAACCGGAAGTAGGACTGACCCTTGCGCCCCGTCACGTACAGCACGGGCTCGACCCCGCCGCCGCGGAGCCGCCCGATCACGCGCTCGGACCGCCGCAGGACGTTGGCGTTGTACGCGCCGGCCAGCCCCCGGTCCGAGCTGATCACCAGCACGGCCGCCCGTCGGGGCTCCTCGCGCTCCTCGAGGAGCGGGTGGACGAGCGCGCCCGTCTGGCGGGCGACGTCCTCCATGGCCTGGGTCAGCCGCTCGGCGTACGGGCGGGCCGCCTCGACCCGCTGCTGGGCCCGGAGGATGCGCGATGCGGCGATCAGCTCCATCGCCCGGGTGATCTTCATCGTCGACTGGACGGAGCGGATCCGCCGGCGGACCTGTCGAAGCCTCGCTCCCATCGGCTATCCGGGGGGTTGAGCGCGGGTCTCGCCGCTCGGGCCCCCCTCCCGCTCCGTTTCCCGGGCCTCGTCGCGGACCTCCCGCGTCGTGCCTTCCCCCGGCTCGGTCGGCTCGGGGTACGCGCGGTCCTGGTCCTGGCCCTCCTCCGCGGCGCGCTCCCGGCGCTCGCCGGCCTCCTCGCCGACGCGGTCCCAGCCGACATCCGGGCGACGCTCGTCGACGGGGCCGCCCTCCGCGGGCCCCGCGGCCGGACGCTCCTCCGAGGGCGAGAACTGCTTGGAGAACTCTTCCAGCGCTTCCTTCAGCTTGCCCTCCACTTCGTCCGGCAGCGTCCCCTGCTCGCGGATGTGCCGGCCGACGTCGTCGTGGCGGGTGTCCATGTACTCGAGGAACTCCGCCTCGAAGCGCTTGGCGTCCCCGACCGGGAACCGGTCGAGGTAGCCGTTCGTCACGGCGTAGATGCTCATCACCTGCTTCTCGACCGGCATCGGCTGGTACTGCGGCTGCTTCAGCACCTCCACCACCCGCTCGCCGCGCTGGAGCTGGGCCTGGGACGCTTTGTCGAGCTCGGAGCCGAACTCGGCGAACGCCTCCAGCTCACGGAACTGGGCCAGGTCGAGCCGCAGCCGCCCGGCCACCTGCTTCATGGCCTTGATCTGGGCGTTGCCGCCGACCCGGGAGACCGAGATGCCGACGTTGATCGCCGGCCGCACGCCGGCGTTGAACAGGTCGGTCTCCAGGTAGATCTGCCCGTCGGTGATGGAGATGACGTTCGTCGGGATGTACGCGGACACGTCCCCGCCCTTCGTCTCCACGAACGGCAGGCCGGTGAGCGAGCCGCCGCCGTTGTCGTCGGAGAGCTTCGCGCACCGCTCCAGCAGCCGGGAGTGCAGGTAGAAGACGTCGCCCGGGTAGGCCTCGCGGCCGGGCGGGCGGCGGAGCAGCAGCGAGATCTCCCGGTACGCGTCGGCCTGCTTCGACAGGTCGTCGAACACGATCAGGGCGTGCTGGCCCTGGTACATCCAGTGCTGCCCCATGGCCGAGCCGGCATAGGGGGACACGTACTTGAACGGCGCGGGGAACGAGGCGGGGGCGCTGACCACCACGGTGTAGTCCATGGCCCCGTTGTTCTCGAGCGCGCCCACCACCTCGGCCACCGTGGAGGCCTTCTGCCCGATGGCCACGTAGATGCACTTCACCTGCTTGTTCGGGTCGCCGGTCCCCCAGTTCTCGCGCTGGTTGATGATGGCGTCCACGGCGATGGCGGTTTTGCCGGTCTGGCGGTCGCCGATGATCAGCTCCCGCTGTCCGCGGCCGATCGGGGTCATGGCGTCGACCGCCTTGATCCCCGTCTGGAGCGGCTCGTTCACCGGCTGGCGGTCGATGACCGAGGGCGCCTGGACCTCGAGCGGCCGTTGCTCCTCGGCGCGGATGGGGCCCTTGCCGTCCACCGGCCGGCCGAGGGGGTCGACCACCCGGCCCAGCAGCTCGTCGCCGACCGGGACCGACAGGATCCGTCCGGTCCGGCGGACGGGGGCACCCTCCTCGATCAGCTCTGCGTCCTCGGAGAGGAGCACGCACCCGATCTGGTCCACCTCGAGGTTGAAGGCCAGCCCGAGGATCTCGTGGGGGAACTCCAGGAGCTCCAGGGCCATGGCGCCGGGCAGGCCGGTCACCCGGGCGATGCCGTCGCCGGCCTCCTCCACGCGGCCGACCTCCTCGCGCTCGGTCTCGGGGCGGAAGCCCTCGACGTGCCGCCGCAGCGCTTCCGCGATGTCCTGAGGGTCGATCTTCAGCTCTCCCACGTCACACCTCGCTCAGACGCTCTCTGGCCAGCTCCAGCCGCCGCCGGACCGACCCGTCGATCACCTGGTCACCGACCCTGGCCACGACGCCGCCGATCACCGACGGGTCGATCAGGGCCTTCAGCTCCACCTTCTTCCCGGTGGCCCGGGACAGCGCCTCGGCCAGCCGCTCGCGCGCCTCTCCATCCAGCGGGATCGCGGTCCGCACCTCCGCCACCACCCGCTGCCGCCGCTCCGCGGCCACCTGGGCCAGCTCGTCCGCGATCGCGGTCAGCTGCCGGGCCCGGCCCTGCTCGACGATGAACGCCAGCAGGTTGGTGGTGTGCTGGTTGGCGCGGTCGCCCAGCAGATCCTCGAGGAGGGCGCGCTTGCGCTCCGCCGGGAGTCCCGGGTCCGTGAGCGCCTGGCGGAGATCCGGCTGGGACTCCACCGTGCGCGCGAACCGGAACAGCTCGTCCTCGACCGCGTCGAGGGCGTCCTCGGCCTCGGCCACCGCGAACAGGGCCTGGGCGTACCCCCGGATGGCGTCGCGGCCGTCACCCACCGGCGCCGCCCTCCGGCCCCTCTCCGGAGCCGCCGTGGCCGTTGCCGTTCCCCCCGCCCATGCCGGCAACCTCGTCGATGTAGGCGTCGACCAACCGGAGCTGCCGCTCCCGGTCCAGGCTCTCGCCGACGACGCGGCTGGCGAGCTCCACGGAGATCTCCCCGACCTGTCGCCGGAGGTCCTGGAACGCGCGGTCGCGCTCGGCCCGGATCTCCTCCTGCGCGCGCTCCACGATCTGGCGGGACTCGGCCTCGCCCCGGGCCAGGAGGTCGCGGCGCATCGACTCGGCGGTCTTGCGGGCCTCGTCGATGATCCGGCCGGCCTCGGCCCTGGCCTCCCGCAGCTGCTCCTCGTACCGGCGGAGCGAGGACTCGGCCTCGTCCCGGGCCCGCTCGGCCCGCTCGAGGTCGCCCTGGATCTTCTCGGTCCGGGCCTGCATCCCCTGGCGGAGGCGCGGGAACGCGTACTTGGCCAGCACCAGGAACACCAGGAGGAACGCCAGCGCGCCCGGGATCAGCTCGTCGATCTCGGGGATGAGCGGGTTGTGCTCCTCGGCGGCCCCCGCCTCGCCGGCGCCGTCGTGCTCCGGCTGGGCGACGGTGATGGGGAGCCCCGCGATGGCCAGCTGCATGTCGCCTCCCCTCAGATGATGAACGCCAGGACGAACCCGAACAGGGCCAGCGCCTCGACGAACGCGATCCCCAGGAACATCGTGGTTCGCACCATGCCCGCCGCCTCCGGCTGACGGGCCATGGCCTCGACCGACTTCCCCACCAGGAAGCCGATGCCGATGCCCGGCCCGATGGCCGCGAACCCGTACACGATGCCCCGGCCGATGACGCTCACGTCGCCCTCGACCTGGGCGACGAAGGCTCCGATCTGCGTCAACAGCTCTCCCATGGCTCTCCTCCTCAGTGCTCGGGGTGCACGGCCCCGGCGATGTAGACGGCGGTCAGGATCGTGAAGATGTAGGCCTGCAGGATCGACACCAGGATCTCGAACGCGATCAGCGCCGTCCCCAGGGCGAACGCCGGGACACCGGCCAGCCACCCGATCGGGGGGCTGAGGATCAGGTACACGGCGCCCACGAAGAAGATCGTCAGGATCAGGTGCCCGGCGATCATGTTGGCCAGGAGACGGACGGACAGCGTGAACGGCCGGACCAGGAACACCGAGATGAACTCGATCGGCGTGAGCAGGATGTACATCGCCTTGGGCACGCCGGGCGGGAACAGGGTGTTCACCAGGTAGCGCCCGCCCTGGGCCCGGAACCCGACCGCGTTGAAGATGATCCAGGTCACGCCGGCCAGGAACGCGGGGATGGCCATCTTCGAGGTGATCGGGAACTGGATCCCGGGGATCACCTCGAACAGGTTCCCGACCAGGATGAACATGAACATCGCCGTGAGGAACGGGACCCACGGCAGGCCCTCCCGCCCGATCACCTGGAGGGCGATCTGCTCCCGGACGAACTCGACGATCAGCTCGACGACGTTCCGGACGCCCCTCGGCACCAGCCCGGGGCGCGAGGCGGCCAGCACGAACAGCACGATCACGATGGCGGCGGCCAGGAACATGTAGAGGGTGACCCGGGTGATGTCGAACTGCAGCCCGAACAGGTCGAAGCTCCAGATCGGCGGAGGCTCGAAGATGTCGAGCCCCGGAGGGTCGAACGGCTCCGGCGGCCTGCTGGCGGCCAGCAGCATCACGGGCCCTCCTCGGATAGCCGCAGCTTCCGGGCGGCGGCAGTGGCCGCGGGGTCGGGGGGCAGGTCGAGGGAGCCGCCGAGGCCGGCGGCCACCAGGCGGGCCTCGTAGACCAGCAGCGCCACCGTCGCGGCCATCGCCGTGAGCCCGAACACGAGCGGCGAGAAGAACGCCGCGCGGTCGAGGGCGAACAGCGCGCCGAGGATCACGCCCATCCGGAGGACGAACCCACCGAGGGCCACGGCCTGCACCGCGCCGACCGACACGCCCGCGGCCCACGCCAGCGACAGGCCGTGGGCCGCGAAGTTCCCGGCCACGACGGCGACCGCCAGGGCAGCCGAGGCGGCCGCGCCCGGCCCCCCGGCCAGCCACCCGGCGCCGAAGGCCACCGGCAGGGCGGCCGCGGCCGCCAGGGCGGCGCGGCGGACCATGACCCGCTCGGGCCTGCGGCGGTCACTCGGGGCGGTCTTCGCGGCCATACCTGAGATAGACGAGGTAGATCCCTCCGGCCATCCCGACGAGGAGCCCGACCGCCACGAACAGCGGGTCGGTCCCCGCGATCCTGTCGACCAGGTACCCGATACCCCCCCACACCAGCAGGCCCGCGAGGAGGGTCCCCATGATGGCGTACGCGGTGCCGTACCCGCTCCACGGGTCGCGGCGCGGTTCAGGCATGGGCCGGGCAAGTATATCGGCCGCCCGCCGGCGCCCGCGAACCGCAGGGCGGGCCGCGCCGGCGGCATCCGAGCTTGTGAAACTTTTCACAAGCGCATCTTAGACGCGGCGCCGGTATGCCGCCAACCCGCCGCCCGACTGTACAAAGCCCGTGGCCGTTTTTCGGCCCGGACGCGATGCGGAACCCCAACACCACCGCTAGGCTTGCTCGCATGGAGCCGGCGAGGACGGGGGTCGGCGGCGACGCCGACGTCCGGCTCGTCCACGTCACCAAGCGGTTCGGCGAGGTGGTGGCGGTGGACGACGTCTCGCTCGACATCTCCCGCGGCGAGTTCTTCAGCCTTTTGGGACCCTCGGGCTGCGGGAAGACGACCACGCTCCGGATGATCGGCGGCTTCGAGCAGCCGGACGCCGGGCGCATCGAGCTGGCCGGGAAGGACGTGGCCCGCCTGCCGCCGCACCACCGCGACGTGAACACCGTGTTCCAGTCCTATGCCCTGTTCCCCCACCTGGACGTCTTCGGCAACGTGGCGTACGGCCTGCGTCGCAAAGGGGTCCCGAAGGACCGGATCGCCGAGCGGGTCCGGGACATCCTGCGCCTCGTGGATCTCCCCGGGTTCGAGCGCCGCCGGCCGTTCCAGCTGTCGGGCGGTCAGCAGCAGCGCGTGGCGCTGGCACGGGCCCTGGTCAACCAACCGCGGGTGCTCCTCCTCGACGAGCCGCTGGGGGCCCTGGACCTGAAGCTGCGCAAGCAGATGCAGCTCGAGCTGAAGCGCATCCAGGACGAGGTCGGCATCTCGTTCATCTACGTGACGCACGACCAGGAGGAGGCCATGACGATGTCCGACCGCATCGCCGTGATGCGGGACGGGCGGATCGAGCAGGTGGGAGCCCCCCAGGACGTCTACGAGCGGCCGGCCACCGAGTTCGTGGCCGGCTTCCTGGGCGCCTCGAACCTGCTCGAGGGGACGGTCGGGCCGACCGAGGCCGGGTTCCGGCTGGTCGCGCTCTCCTCCGGGGAGAAGGTCCGCGTCCCGGCCCAGACGCTGAACGGCACCGAGGGCGAGGTGAAGGTCGGGGTCCGCCCCGAGAAGATCTCGATCGCCGCTCCCCCCGGCGGCGGCGAGGGGAACGTCATCGAGGGCCACGTCCGGGACGCCACGTTCGTCGGGGTCAGCAACGTCTACACGGTGCGCACGCGGTCGGGGCAGACCCTGACCGTCTACGCGCAGAACGCCGGCACGTCCGACGCGCCGCCGCCCGGTCCCGGGCAGCGGGTGGCGCTGTCGTGGCGGCCGGAGCACACCTTCGTCGTGCGCCGGGGCCCCCGGCAGGAAGGAGCGAGCGGTGACTGAGCGGGAGCGGGCGTTGGGCCGGCCGATGTCGCGTCGAGAGCTGCTGCGGACGGCCGGGCGAGGGTCGATGTACCTCGGGGCCATGGCGTTCCTGGCCGCCTGCGGGGTCCAGGCGGAACGCCGGCCGCGACAGCGCCTCGAGGAGCTGCCACCGGAAAGCGGCGAACTCAACATGGCGAACTGGCCGCTCTACATCGACAAGTCCGGGGGCCGGAGCCCCACGCTGATCTCGTTCCGCGAGGAGACCGGGATCGACATCAGCTACAAGACCGTGATCAACGACAACGAGGAGTTCTTCGGGACGATCCGGGAGCCCCTGTCCCAGGGAGAGCCGACGGGGTGGGACATCATCGTGGTCACCGACTGGCTGGTCGCCAAGATGATCGACCTCGGGTACGCCGAGCGGCTGCACCACGACCGCCTCCCGACGGCGACGGAGAACCTGGCCGACAAGTTCCGTGACCCCTGGTACGACCCGGGCAACGCCCACAGCTTCCCGTGGGCCGCCGGCATCACGGGCATCGGGTACGACATCTCGGCCACGGGGCGGGAGATCACCAGCGTCCAGGACCTCCTCGACCCCGAGTTCGAGGGCCGGGTCGGGATGTTCTCCGAGATGCGGGACACGTTCGGCCTCGTCCTGCTCTCGCTCGGGGTCGAGCCGCAGGATGCCACCGTCGAGGACGTCGAGAAGGCCCAGCAGCTCTTGATCGACAACCGGGGCAACTTCCGCGACTTCTACGGCAACGAGTACACGGACCAGCTGGGCGCCGGGAACCTGGCGCTGTCGATGGCGTGGTCGGGCGACATCTTCGCCCTGTCGCTCGACAACCCGGACCTCCGGTTCGTCATCCCGGAGGAGGGCGGGATGGCGTGGACCGACAACATGGTCATCCCGGCCGGAGCGGAGAACCCCACGGACGCCCACGCGTTCATCGACTACGTGTATCAGCCGCGGATCGCCACGAACATCACCGAGTGGGTGTGGTACGAGTCCCCGGTCGATGGGGTCCAGGAGCTCGTCCAAGAGGACATCGCCGGCGGTGGGCCGCGGTACCTCCGGGAGCTGGCGGAGAGCGAGCTGGTCTTCCCCACGGAGGACACGCTGGCCCAGCTCCATCCCTACAAGCGCCTCGACCTGGAGGAGGAGGAGGTCTGGAACGACCTGTTCCAGGAGGTGGTGCAAGGCTGACGGCGGCCCGGCCCGGCCGGAGGCTCTCGCCGGCCTACCTGCTGCTCCTGCCCGGCGGCCTGTGGCTGCTCCTGTTCTACGTCGTGCCGACGATCTCCATGCTGTCGGTGTCGCTCCAGACCGGGTCGCTCGCCTTGGGTTACCGGCTGACGTGGAACGTCGGCGTGTATCCCGAGGTCCTCCTCCGGAACGACACCCAGTTCATCCGGTCGCTCGCCTACGGGCTCGTGGTGACGCTGGTCTGTCTGGCCATCGCCTATCCGCTGGCTTACACGATCGCCTTCCGCGGCGGCCGGTGGAAGAACGCCCTGCTGTTCCTGGTCATCCTCCCGTTCTTCGTGTCGTTCGTGATCCGGACGCTGTCGTGGAAGGTGGTCCTCGCCGACAACGGGCTGTTCCTCGGGGCCCTCAAGAACGTCGGGCTGGTGGAGGAGGGATTCCGGGTCCTGGCGACCCCGATCGCGGTGATCGGCGGGCTCATCTACAACTTCCTGCCGTTCATGGCGCTGCCGCTGTACGTGTCGCTGGAGAAGATGGACAAGAGCCTGCTGGACGCGGCCGGCGACCTGTACTCAAGCCGCTTCACGGCCTTCATGCGGGTCACGTTCCCCCTATCGCTGCCGGGGGTCTTCGCCGGGTCGCTGCTGACGTTCATCCCCGCGGTGGGCGACTTCATCAACGCCGAGCTGCTGGGCGGGCCGAGCACGACGATGATCGGCAATGTGGTCCAGCGCGAGTACCTCGTGAACAACGACTACCCAGAGGCCGCGGCGCTGTCCTTCATCCTCATGTTCGGGATCCTGGTGGCCGTGTCGCTCTACGCCCGGTTGCTGGGAACCGAGGAGCTGACCGGATGAGCCGGACCATCGACGACGACGCCACGGCGACGGAGACGGCGGCCGCGCCGCGGGCCCGCCGGCGGTGGGGGATGCCCGTCTACACCGCCCTGGTGATCGCGTACCTCTTCTTCCCGATCGCGGTGATGATCCTGTTCGGGTTCAACGACCTCAAGGGGCGGTTCAACTACACGTGGCAGGGGTTCACGCTGCGGTGGTACCGGACGCTGTTCGACTTCCCGGACCTCACGTCAGCGCTCCAGAACTCGCTAGCGATCGCGGCCCTCAGCACGGTGGTGGCCACCACGCTGGGTACCCTGATGGGCCTGGCCCTCACCCGCCACCGCTTCCGGGGGCGCGGGGCGACGAACCTGTTCATCTTCCTCCCGCTGGGGACGCCCGAGGTCGTGCTGGGCGCCTCCCTCCTGTCGCTGTTCGTGACGTTCGGTGTCGACCGCGGTTTCGTGACGATCCTGCTGGCCCACATCATGTTCAACATCTCATTCGTGGTGGTGACGGTGAAGGCCCGGACGCACGGGTTCAACCCCGAGTGGGAGGAGGCGGCCAAGGACCTGGGGGCCACGCCGTGGGCCGCGTTCCGGACGGTGACGTTCCCCCTGATCTTCCCCGGCATCCTGGCCGCGGCGGTGCTGGCCTTCGCCCTGTCGGTCGACGACTACGTCATCACGCTGTTCAACGCGGGGCAGACGCTGACGTTCCCGCTGTGGGTCGTGGGCGCCTCCCGGTTCGGGATCCCGCCTCAGGTGAACGTGATGGGAACGATCATCTTCCTGGTCGGGGTGGGCCTGGCGATCCTGAGCGTCGTCGTCCAGCGCCGGAGCTACCGCGGGATGAAGCCGGAGGAGGTGGCCCCCCGGGTCCCGGCCGCGGCGGGCGGATGAGGAGGTGGCGGTGAGCGATCACGTGGCCCTGACGGCACGCGCGAAGGAGATGGCCCTGGAGGAGGCCGCGCGCCTCGAGGCGCGCACGCCGGCGTCCGCGCGGCTGTACGAGCGAGCCGTCCGCTCGCTCCCCATGGGGGTCGGGTCGTCGTTCCAGGCGGCGGACCCCTATCCGATCTACCTGGCCCGGGGCCAGGGCAGCCGGGTGTGGGACCTGGACGGCACCGAGTACGTCGACTTCCACAACGGCTTCGGGACCATGGTCGTCGGCCACGCCCACCCGAAGGTGGCGGAGGCCATCGAGCGGGCGGCGCGCTCCGGGACGCACTTCGCGGTGTCCACCGAGCTCACCGTGGCCCTGGCCGAGGAGCTGTGCCGCCGGTTCTCCATCGATCGTGTCCGGTTCACGAACTCCGGGACCGAGGCCACCATGGACGCCATCCGGGTGGCCCGGGCGGCCACCGGCCGGGACGCCATCGTGAAGATCGAGGGGTCGTACCACGGGCACCACGACGCGGTGATGTTCTCCGTCGTACCCAACGCCGACGCCATGGGCGGGCGCGACCGGCCGGCGTCGGCACCCATGTCCAGGGGCATCCCGGCCGACACCGCCCGGCACACGCTCGTCGTCCCGTTCAACGACACCGGGGCGCTCGAGCGGCTGCTCGAGGAGCGGGCCGGCGAGGTGGCGTGCCTGATCATGGAGCCGGTGATGATGAACATCGGCATCTGCCTGCCGCAGCCGGGGTACCTGGAGGCGGTCCGCGAGCTGTGCACCCGCCACGGCGTCGTGCTGATCTTCGACGAGGTGAAGTCCGGGGCCACGGTGGCCCCCGGCGGCGCCGCCGAGCGGTTCGGCGTCCAGCCCGACCTGAAGTGTTTCGCCAAGGCCATCGGCGGCGGCGTGCCGGCCGGGGCCTTCGGCGGCCGCGCCGAGATCATGGGCGAGATCGAGCGCGGCGCCGCGCAGCAGGGGACGTTCAACGGGAACCCGCTGGCCATGGCGGCGGGACTGGCGGCGCTCACCGAGGTCCTGACCCCGGACGCCTACGAGCACCTCGGCAAGCTCGGCACGATGCTGGCCGAGGGGTGCCGCTCGGCCATCGAGGCGCACGACGTGCCGGCCCACACCATCGACCTGGGCTCCAAGGGCTGCGTCTCGTACCGGCCGGACCCCCTGGTCAACTATCGCGACTTCCTGGAGTGCGACGTCCAGCTGTTCGAGGCGTCCTGGCCGTGGATGGTGAACCGCGGCATCTTCATGACGCCCGGCGACGAGGAGCAGTGGACGATCTCCGTTCAGCACTCCGAGGACGACATTGCCCGGTACGTGGAGGCCTACGCCGAGTTCTGCCTGGCGCTGACCACCTGACGTACCGCAGTCGGCTTGTCTCTTGACCGCCGACGGGCACCCTGGTACAAGCGGTTCAGGAGAGGGGGTCCCACCATGCACATCCCTAGCGCCGTATTCGTCATCGCCACCGCGACGATCGCCGCACCGGCTGGGGCGTCCGCGGCCGTCATCTGCAACTACGACGAGGATGCCAAGACCGCAACCGTCACGATGGAGGCGAACTTCGACGAGGCGATCATCCAGCGCTCCGAGGACGCCATCACGGTCAACGGGACCGCCTGCGGTGATGCCACCGTGATGAACACGGATACCGTCCTCGTCGAGGATCTCGGTGGATCCGCGGTCTTCACTTTCGTCACGATCTCGCTCTCCGGTGGCCCGTTCGCGCCGGGCTTCGAGGACGAGGCGGGGGACTCCGATGAGATCGAGTTCCAGGTGGACCACGGCGCGGTGCAGGCGCCCGAGGGCATCACGGTCATGGGAAGCGCGGGAGGGGACACGATCACGGTCGGCGCCAACGTGGGAGATCCTCTGCCGGTCGCCATCAACCTCGATGCGTCCGAGGTCGACGGCATCGATGCCGACGTGACGACGGACTCGCCGAACGTGGGCCTTCGAGGCAGTGGTGGGAGCGACAGCCTCGATGCCGGCGGCGGTGCCGGAACCGGCGAGACACTGACCGGCGCCATCCTTCAACTATCCGGGGGGGCGGGGCCCGACCTGCTCCTCGGTGTGGGAGGGAGTGCTCTGTTCGGCGACGGCGGCAACGACGAGCTGAGGACGATCGCTTCCTGCTTCATGAATGGAGGACCCGGAGGCGATCTCCTCGTCGGCGCCGGTGGCAACGATGAGTTCGTCGGGGGAGGAGGCGACGACATCGCGGTCGGCGGCGGCGGCAAGGACGTCCTCCGGGGCAAGGGAGGCCATGACCAGCTGAAGGGCAGGAAGGGGAACGACCAGCTCTTCGGCCACAAGGGCAACGACCTTCTCGTCGGTGGCCCGGGAACCGACTCCTGCGTCGGTGGCCCGGGGAACGACCGTCTGCGTTCCTGCGAGACGTAGCCAGCGCGCCGCCGCGAGGCTGCCGAGCTTCAGCCCGGCCGGTTCGATCCGACCGGAGGCTGCGAGGCCACCCGGCCCGCCCGGCGCATCATCCTGGGGACCGAGGTGCCGAGGAGGACCGCGGCGACCCCGATCACGACCCCGCCCGCCAGCGCGATGCTGCGGACGAACGTGATGGCCAACGCCGCGGCCCCCAGGAGCGCGCTCCACAGGTACATCAACAGGACCGCCTGCCGGTGGGTGTGGCCGATCTCCATCAGGTGGTGGTGGATGTGCTCCTTGTCGGGCCGGGTCACGGGCCGCCCTCGCCGGATGCGGCGGACGATCGCCAGGACCACGTCGGTGAACGGGATCGCCAGGACCAGCAGCGGGATCACCACCGGGATCGCCAGCGCCGCGAGGTTGGAGATCGATGGGTCCACGGTCCGCCCCACGCCGGAGATCGTCGCCGCCGCCAGGAGCACGCCGAGCAGCATGCTCCCCGAGTCGCCCATGAAGACCCGGGCGGGGAAGAAGTTGTGCGGCAGGAACCCCAGGCTCGCGCCCGCCACGACGACGCAGAGAAGCGATGCCGGCGAGGGCTCGCCGAACGGCACGTCGCCCGTCTGGAACGAATAGGCGAAGAAGGCACCGGCGGCGATGGCCACCACCCCGGCCGCCAGCCCGTCCAGCCCGTCGATCAGGTTGACCGCGTTGACCATGGCCAGCACCCACAGCAGCGTGAGCGGCACCGCCAGGTCGGCTGAGAGCGACAGCACGCCGAGGCCCGGGAACCAGAAGTAGAACAGTTGGACGCCGGCCAGGATCAGCAGGCCGGCGGCCAGGATCTGGCCGGCCACCTTCGCGGGCACGGACAGGCCCCGGACGTCGTCGTAGACCCCGAGGACCACCACCACCGTCCCGGCCAGGGCGGCCCCCAGGGGCTCGGAGGACGTCCGGAACAGCTCCCGGAACGCCGGGAGCAGCGCCGCCACGCCGAGCCCGGCCAGCACGGCGAGCCACAGGGCCAGCCCCCCCAGCGTCGGGGTGGGCTTGGGGTGGACCTTCCGGTCCGAGGGCCGGTCGATGGCCCCGAACCGCGTGGCGAGCCTTCGGACCACCGGCGTCGCCAGGAACGCCGCGGCGATCGAGACCACGAAGACCGCCAGGTAGGCCAGCACGTCAGGCGTACGCGGGGAACCGGGCGGTCAGCTCGGCCACGCGCTCGCGCGCCCGCCGCTTCATGTCCTCGTCGCCGGGGGCCCGGATGACCTCGCCGATCACGCCGGCGATCTCCTTCATCTCCGGCTCGTCCATGCCCAGCGTCGCGGGACCCGGTGTCCCGACCCGGATCCCGGACGCGGTGGCCGGCGGGAGCGGGTCGAAGGGGATGGCGTTCTTGTTGAGCGTGATGCCCACCTCGTCGCAGGCCGCCTCGGCGTCGGCGCCGGTGATGCCCGCGGGCTGGAGGTCGACCAGCGCCAGGTGCGAGTCGGTGCCCCCCGAGACCAGCCGCAGCCCCTGGTCCTGGAGGCCGCCGGCCAGGGCCCGGGCCGTCCGCACCACGCGATGGGCGTAGTCGCGGAACTCCGGGGAGGCCGCTTCCTTCAGCGCCACCGCCTTGGCGGCGATGCAGTGCTCGAGGGGCCCGCCCTGCATCATCGGGAACGTGGCCTTGTCGATGGCCTTGGCGTGTTCGGCCTTCGACAGGATCATGGCGCCGCGCGGCCCGCGCAGCGTGTTGTGGGTGGTGAACGTCACCACGTCGGCGTGGCGCACCGGGGTCGGATACGCGCCGCCGGCCACCAGGCCGATGAAGTGGGCGGCATCCACCATGAACACCGCGCCGACCTCGTCCGCGATCTCCCGGAAGCCCGCGAAGTCGATCGTTCTCGGGTACGCCGTGGCGCCGGCGACGATCATCTTCGGGCGGTGCTCCCGGGCCAGGTCGCGGACCCGATCGAGGTCGATCAGCTCGGTCTCCTTGTCGACCTCGTAGCCCACGACGTTGAACCACTTGCCGGAGAAGTTGACCGGCGAGCCGTGCGTCAGGTGCCCGCCGTGCGGGAGGCTCATCCCGAGCAGCGTGTCGCCGAGCTCCATGAACGCGAAGTACGCCGCCATGTTGGCTTGGGCGCCGGCATGCGGCTGGACGTTGGCGTGCTCGGCGCCGAAGAGCTCCTTGGCCCGGTCGATGGCCAGCTGTTCCGTCACGTCGACGAACCGGCAGCCGCCGTAGTACCGCTTCCCGGGGAGGCCCTCCGCGTACTTGTTGTTCATCGTGGACGCGAGCGCCGCGAGGACCGCCGGGCTCGTGTAGTTCTCCGAGGCGATCAGCCGGATCGTGCCCCGCTCGCGCTCGAGCTCGCCCACGATGGCGTCGGCGACCTCGGGGTCCGTGGCCCGGAGGGCCTCCCAGTCCGCGACCCAGTCGTTCATCGGCTCCTCTCCTCTTCTTCGATGCCCGCGATCTGTTCGACGCGACGCCCGTGGCGTCCCCCCTCGAATGGCGTGTCGAGCCACAGGTCGACGATCTCCCGGGCCAGCGGCGGGGCCACGATCCGGGCGCCGAGCGCCAACACGTTGGCGTCGTTGTGGGCCCGGGACATCCTCGCGGTGTAGAGGTCGTTGCAGAGTGCGGCGCGCACGCCCGATACCTTGTTGGCGGCGATCTGCTCGCCCTGCCCCGACCCCCCCAGCACGATCCCTCGCTCGGCGCGGCCCTCGCGGACCGTCCGGGCCACGGCCGCGCAGATCGGCGGGTAGTCCGTGGGCTCCTCGGAGTCGGTCCCGACATCGTCGACGTCGTGGCCGCGGTCCTTCAGATGCTGCTCGAGGTCCTCCTTCAGCCCGAAGCCGGCGTGGTCGGCACCGATCGCGATGCGCACGCTAGGCCCCTGTCCCCCCCGCGGCGGCGCTGGCCCGCCGCAGGTCGCCGAACAGGCCCCCGACCAGCGCGTCCACCAGCCCGTCGAGCTCCCAGGCGACGGCCCGGTACGTCTCGACCGACATGCCGAGCGGATCGGCCACGTCCTCGTCGGGGACGGCCGGCGCGTCGGCGGACCGGCGCAGCTCGTCGGCGGCAACGATCCGGGCCAGGGCCGCGTCGCGCGACGGCGGGTACGGCGCCGGGGGAAGGCGCCGGAGCAAGGTGACCAGCTCCTTGAGCGTGAAGGTCTTGGACGACGCCTCCGGCGCGATGCGAGCGACCTCGTCGCGGTGCTCGGCGGTCATCGTGAGGACCACGTCGGCCTCGCCGACGATCTCCGGATCCAGGGAGCTGGCCCGGAGGCTCGAGATGTCGACCCCGCGCTCCCCCGCCGCGCGAACCGTCTCGGGCATCGGCGGCTGGCCCGGTCGAGCCCACGTGCCCGCCGATCCGACGCGCAGGGTCCCGCCCAGCAGACGGGCCGAGCGGTGGGCCAGGAGCCCTTCGGCGATCGGGGAGCGGCAGATGTTGCCGGTGCAGACGAACAGCACGGACAGCACGCCCGGAGTCTAGCACCGGCCCTTCCGGCGACCCCCGCTACGCGCGGAGGACCACCCGGTCCGCCGGCCGGAGGCCGGGAACCGGGACGGCCTGGAGCGTGAGCCGGGTGCGCGTGGCCCGCCCGTACAGGAAGTGGTGCCGCTCGTCGAGCTCCGCCAGCGGCGCGGGCGTGCCGGCCGGGCAGTCGCCCACCGCGTCGAGGGCCGCGCCGCCGCCGCCCGAGACGACGAACGCGATCCCGTACGCCCGGAACCGCTGGTAGTTGTGGTCGTGGCCGGACAGAACGAGGTCGACGCCGCCCGCCTGCAGGACCGGAACCCAGCGCTCGAGGATCTCGCGCGTGCTGCCGTGGTCGCTGCAGCTGTACGCCGGGTGGTGGAATACGGCCACCTTCCACGTGGCGCGCGACCGCCGCAGCGCGTCGCCCAGCCACGTCAGCTGCCGCAGGTCCGCCGGGCGGTTCCCGTCGAGCACGAACAGCTCCACGGGCCCGAACCGGTGCGCGTACCAGCGGCCGGGCATCGAGAACAGCTCCATCACGGGCGCGCCGCTGGCCGTCCTGATGTCGTGGTTCCCCACCGAGGCGATGACGGGGATGCCGCCCCGGTCCACCCACCCGTACGGCTGGTGCCAGGCCTCGGCGAAGTCGTCGGGGTGACCCGAGTCGTAGATGTTGTCCCCGGTGGTCACCAGGGCCTCGAAGGGGCGCGTCCCCGCCCACCGCCGAAGCGCATCCGCCACCGCTCGCTGGTCCTCCTCGCCGGTCCCGAAGTCGCCGATGACCGCGAACTCGAAGGCCCGGCCCTCCACCGGGGAACGGGAGCGGAGGGGGCCGGACGGCTCGGGGACCGACGCCTCGTCCGGCGAGCAGGCCGCCCCGACCGCCAGGGCGGCCAGCAACACGGTGGACCAGCGCCGTACGTGCGTCATGCGGCTGCGGCGGCGGCCAGGACCTCGTTCCCCGGGAGCGTCCCGTGACGGAGGATCCGCGGCTGTCCCCCGGTGAGGTCGACCACCGTCGAGGCGGCGTTCGACGTCGAGCCGCCGCACAGGTAGACGGCCACGGCGTCGCCGAGCGCCTGGCGGACGCCCTCGCACGTGGTCGGCGTGGGCTCGCCGGAGCGGTTGGCGCTCGTCACCGCCAGCGGGCCCGTCCGGCGCAGGAGCGCGAGGGCCCCCTCGTGCGCCGGCACCCGGACCCCGACCGTGGCCCCCTCGTCGCCGAGGTCCCAGCCGGCCGCGCGCTCGGTCCGCGGGAGGACGATCGTGAGCCCGCCGGGCCAGAACCGCTCCGCCAGCACCTCGGCCCGGGCGTCGAAGACCGCGACGGTCCGCGCCTGCTCGAGGGCCGCCGCCAGCACGGGGAGGGTCAGCGTCCTCGGGCGGCCCTTCGCGTCGAAGAGTCGCGCGGTCGCCGGCGTCAGCTCCGGCCGGGCGGCGACGCCGTAGACCGTGTCGGTGGGGAACACGACCAGCCCACCGGCGGCCATGGCGCGTTCAGCGGCCTCGAGGCCGGGCCCGCTCGGCAGGGAGAACATCTCAGCCACGGCGACGCCCTCGGACGATCCGCGGCTTCCCCGCCAGGTCGGGCAGCACCTCGACCTCGCCGAACCCCTCGGAGACGATCGCCTCGACCTCGTCTGCCTGCGCCGCGCCGATCTCCATGAGGAGCCAGCCGCCCTGGCGGAGCCACGCCGGCCCCTCCTTCGCCAGCCTCCGGTGCACCTCGGTCCCGCCGACCAGGGCCTCGAGCGGCTCGGCTCGGACCTCCTCGGGGAGGTCCGCGTACTCCGCCTCGGTGACGTACGGCGGGTTGCTGACGATCAGGTCGACGCGCCCGCGGAGCTCGTCGGGCATCGGCGAGAAGAGGTCTCCATGGAGGACCTCCACCTCGAGGGCGTGGCGGGAGGCGTTCGCGCGGGCCACGGCGACGGCGTCCTCCGACACATCGGTGGCCACGACGCGGGCGTCCGAGCGGAACCGCTTCAGTGCCAGGGCGATGGCCCCGGTGCCGGTGCCGACATCGACCAGGGTCGGTTCGTCCGGCGGCACCAGCTCGAGGGCCCGCTCCACGAGGACCTCCGTCTCCGGCCGAGGGACGAAGACCCCGGGCGCCACGCCGAGTACCAGGTCGAAGAACTGCTGCTCGCCGGTGAGGTACTGGAGCGGGACACCGTGGCAGCGCTGGCAGAGGGCACGGCCGAACAGCTTCGCCGTTCTGGTGTCGAGGCCCTCGGTGCGCGAATAGAGCCCCGCGCGATCGGTCCCCAGGAAGTACATGAGGAGGGCCTCCGCGGTCTCCCGCGGGGTCTCGACCCCATGCCGCGCCAGATAGTCGGCGGCCCGCGATACGACGTCAGACGAACGCATCAGACGCCAATTTAGGCGTGGGTATGGGTTCAGGCGCCGGCCGGATGACGGTCTACTTGGTCACCTTGAACTTGTACCAGGGAGAGATGTCGGGGACGTGGTCGTCATCGCTGTCGTAGAGCGTCCGGATCCGGAAGCGATAACCCTTCGCCGGATCCACCAGGACGATGGTCACGCGGCTCTTCGGATTCAGCTTGAAGAGCTCCGAGCCGATCTCCTTCCACTTCTTCTTGATCTGGACCTCGAGTTGGATCCCCACGGAATCCCCGGCGTGATTGGGCTTCACCTTGGCGACGTACCGGGGATCGACACCAGCGTGGTACAGCTTGTATGAGCCCGACCGGCCGTAGAACTTCTTCAACTCCCCGGTCGCAACGACCTGTACCTTCACGTCGATCGCAGCGGCCTCGGGTTGGACGTACTCGGGATCGGCCTGCCATTCGGCCGTGTATGCCGTGTTGCGGCCCGGGCTGACGGAGACGCTGAACGTCCCGGTCGAGTCGACCGGTCCGGAGGCAACGAGAAACCGCGGCTCCCCATCCGGCTCCGCGTAGATCGAAACCACGTCGTTGGCGGCATCCGCTGCCGTACCCAGCGTCGCCGTGAGGACGACCTCGCCCCCGTACTGGATCTTCTTCTTCGATGACGAAAGCTCCAGGGTCGCGGCGAGCCCCTGCCGAAGGAACTTGATCCCGGAGGACTCGGGATAGGCCACATCCGCCATCCCATCGCCGGTCACATCCCCGGCCGCGAGCCCCTCGGCGTCGTGCCCCCCACCACTCCAGCCCATGTCGTAGTAGGCACCCGGGCCGAACGTGCCGTCCGGGCGCTGGGGAAGGATGCGGAAATGTCCCGAGCTGAACTGCACCGCGATGTCGCCGGAGCCATCTCCGTTGACGTCCGCGCTCTGGACCGCCACTGGTAAGGCCTCGACGTCGTAGAGGCTTGGTGCCCCGAGCGCTCCTCCCGCCTGCTGGCGATAGACCCGGACCCTCGACGCGGGTGGATAGTCGCCCGAAGCAGTGAGGACGTCGTCGCGTCCGTCCCCGTTCAGATCTGCGATGTCGACATCGTGGGTGTAGTCCTCCGCGTACTCCTGTTGGACGTATCCGCCATCCACCTGCTGGATGAAGATCCGCAACGTGCTCCAGCTATGGCTGGCGATGTCGAGGCGTCCATCGCCGTTCAGGTCGCCCACGTCCATCCGCCACAGGTCGACCCCCTCGAGGACGGTGGACTGGACGAACCCCACGACGGGGCCCCAGTTCGCGAAGAGGTAGACGTCCCCGCTTCCGTTTCCCTGCGTGGCGTACGCGACGATGTCCAGGTCGCCATCGCCCTCCTGATCTCCCATCTCGACGACCAATGGCGGGAGGCTCGTCTCGAGGAGCTTCCGTTGCCCGAGCGAGCCGGCAGCTTGGTAGAAGAGATTGAGGCCCTGGGACGTCCCGACGGCGACATCGTTCAACCCGTCGCCGTTGAGATCGCCCGTCGCGATCCCATATGGATCCGAAAACGCTCCGTCCGTCTCATGCGTCTGGCGAGTCCCAAGCGTTCCATCCGGCTGCTGCGGGATAACGGCGATGACGGGCTCGGAAGCGTACCGGACGTTCGTCACGAGGTCGCTCCGGCCGTCGCCGGTCACGTCGGCGATCCTCACGACGTCCGCCGTCCCTTCCAGGCCATGCCATTCGTCGGGGAAGAATGCGGGGGTTGGAGGGTCGGTGGTCCCAGCCGCGCGACCGGCGCCGTAAAAGGGGGTCAACGAGGCCGCGAGCGCCAGCCCAAGCAGGCGCCGATGCCACGCACGTCCACGATCGCGATGGGAACTGGCGGCCACGCCTCAGTGTGAGAGGGACGCCCGAAGCGGTCAATAGTCGAAATTGACGACGGATGCGCTTAGCGGGCAGCGGAGAGCTGCGCGGCGCGCTCTTGGGCCCCGAGGGCGTCCACGAACTCGTCCAGGTCCCCCTCCAGGATCCCCTGGAGGCGGTGCGACGTCAGCCCGATGCGGTGGTCGGTCACCCGGCTCTGCGGGAAGTTGTACGTCCTGATCTTCTCGGCGCGCTCGCCGGTGCCGACCTGGGCCCGTCGCGCCTCGGCCTCCTCGCGCTGCTGGCGCTCCTGCTCCATCTTGAGCAGCCGCGCGCGGAGGTACCGCATGGCCTTCTCGCGGTTCTGGCGCTGGGACCGCTCCTCCTGGACGGCGACGACGATCCCGGTCGGCGTGTGGGTGATCCGCACCGCCGAGTCGGTGGTGTTCACCGACTGGCCACCCGGCCCCGACGAGCGGTACACGTCGATCTCGAGGTCCTCGTCGCGAAGGGCCACGTCGACCTCGTCGGCCTCCGGCAGCACCGCCACCGTCGCCGTCGAGGTGTGGATGCGGCCGCCGGACTCCGTCTCAGGGATGCGCTGGACGCGGTGCACCCCGGACTCATGCTTCAGCCGCGAGTACGCCCGGTCGCCGCGGACCTCCAGCACGACCTCCTTGAACCCGCCGAGCTCCGACGGGCTCGACGACAGCACCTCGGTCTTCCATCGGTGCCGCTCCGCGTACCGCCGGTACATCTCGAACAGGTCCGCCGCGAACAGCGCCGCCTCCTGCCCCCCGGCCCCGGCCCGGATCTCCAGCACCACGTTCTTCTCGTCGAACGGGTCCTTCGGGAGCAGGAGGACCTCGAGCCTCGCCTCGAGCTCCCGGGCCTCGGCGGCGGCCCGGTCGCCCTCCTGCCGGAAGTAGGCCTGGGTCTCGGGGTCGTGCTCCTCCCGGGCCAGCCCCCGGGCCTCCTCCGCATCCGCCAGCGCCTTCTTGTACTGGCGGTAGACGGTCACGATCTCCTCGAGCTCCCGGTGCCGCTTTCCGAGCTCCCGGAGCCGGGCAGGGTCGGACGCCACGTCGGGGCCGGACAGCTCCCGGGTCAGCTCCTCGAACGAGCCCTCGATCTGGTCCAGGCGGTCGCGCATGCCGGCCCCATTATCCGGCGTGGCGCGCCGGTTCCCGCTACCCGGCCGCGGGCGGCGGGACCGGCGACTCCGCGGCGGCGCCGGAGGCGGCGGCGCCCTCCATCCGGCGGACCTCCTGGAACGCCGCGACGGCCACGTCGATCTGGTCGGCGGTGGGCGGCTTCGTGGTGATCTTCTGGAGCCACAGCCCCGGGGCCATCAGCGCCCGCATCACCCGGGAGCGCGAGTACCGAGCCCCCAGCCGCAGGATCTCGAAGGCCAGGCCGGCGATCAGCGGGATGGCGATGAGCCGCGAGCCGATCCGCCACGGGATCGAGGGGTTCCCGAACAGCGCGAACACGAAGATCGTCAGGATCATCACGATCAGCAGGAAGTTGGTCCCGCACCGCACGTGGAGGGTGGAGTACCGGTCCACGCTGTCCGGCTCCAGGGGGGCGCCGTGCTCGTAGGCAGCGATCGTCTTGTGCTCCGCCCCGTGGTAGGCGAACACCCGGCGGATCTCCTTCATCCGGCCGATCAGCGCCAGGTACCCGAGGAACAGCAGGACCCGGAAGATGCCCTCACCGATGTTGAGCAGGATCCCCGAGCCGACCCGGTCCCGGGCGAAGCCCGAGAGGAACGCCGGCAGCACGATGAACAGCCCGACGAAGAACAGGAGCGCGATCGTCATCGACAGCGCCATCTGCCGGGGGGAGAGCTTCTCCTCCTCCTCGGCCGACTGGTTGGCGGAGATCGTCAGCGCCTTGACGCCGATGGCCAGGGCCTGGCCCAGGGCGATGACCCCGCGGAGGCCCGGCTTGCGAAGGATCGGCCACCGCTTGGCGATCGAGTCGATGCCGTGGCCCTCGAGGTGCAGGTCCCCGTCGGGCTTGCGGACCGCCACCGCCCAGTGGTCGCGGCCGCGCATCATCACGCCTTCGAGGACGGCCTGCCCCCCGTAGTAGTGCTCCTCGGCCACGGGGCCATTGTATGGGCGGCGGCCGGCCGGCCGCCCCTCACGCCGCCACGACCGTCACCTCGGCGGCCACCGCCGGCCGGAGCGTGCGATGCAGGTGATCCACGTACTCCACCCGCAGGTCGTTCCGCCCACGCTCCAGCGTCACCTCCGTCCGCATCGAGTACGGCATCTGGTGCAGCTCGCCGTTCACGTACACGTGACGCCCCCCGCCGTGGTCCGTCGGCGACCTGGCGACCACCGCATGCTCGAGCGCCACGCTGACCGTGAGCGGCTCGCCGGCGGGACCCGCTCCATGTGCGTGGGGCGGACGATGGCGACCGTCGGCCGCGTCGCCTCTCCGCCCGTGGAACCCGCGAGGAACGCCCGACGCCGACGAGCCCCAGCCCTCCGGCCAGCAACAGCCGGATGACGCCGATGGTCGCCCGCTGCCTGATCGAGAGCACGATCGCGACCCCGATGACCCCCGCCCCGGCGAGCATCAGCGGGACGTCCGCGACCCCGGATGAGCCCGCGGCGTGCGCTGCTGCCGGCGAGGGCAGCAGCAGCACCAGGGCGGCGACGCCCAGGGCCCGTCGGATCACGCCCGCTTCCTGACGAGCGACACGATGAGCGCGATCGCCGCCAGCACGATGGCGATCCACCCCAGGATGACCCCGAGGTTTCCGCCGTCCTCCGCCGGCGAGTTCTCGGCCTCCGCGCCCCCGGCCAGCCGGGCCAGGACCTCGAGCTCGCCCTCCTCCTCGCCGGCACCGATGTCGAGCACCTCGACGAGCGCGGCCGGCTCCTCCGAATCCGGGGGCCCGATCCACCGGACCACCTCTCCGGAGTCGTAGGTCTGGATCGCGGCGAACTCGAGCGTGGTCTCCTGGTCGGGCATGCGCGCCGAGAAGCCGAACTCCTGGAACTCGTTCGGCTCAATCTCGCCGCCCTCCCACGTGACGGTGCCGACGACCTCGGTGACCTGTTCGCCGAACACCTCGAGCGGCTCGTCCAGGGTCCGCATCTCGATGCTCCGCTCCCACCCCGGCGTGTCCTGGAAACTCACGAAGGCCAGCGGCGGAAGCTCGAGCTGGATCTCGATCGTGCTGGCGTCGTCCCGCTCGGTCGGCACCCGGACGACGAACCTGGCGAAGTCCCCGACCAGCGCCTCGTCGGGCTGGATCGTCACGTGCGCCAGGGCCGGAGCCGCCAGGCCGAGCACGGCGAAGCCGACGCCCAGTGCGATCAGCGCTCTTCGCATCCGAGCTCCTCTCTCGTTGTCATGGATTGACGTGCACGGTCATCGTGGTCCGTTGCTCCTCGAACTCGCCTAGCCGGATCACGATCTCCAGCACCCACTCGCCCGGGATCGAGAGCTGGTGGCCGTGGAGCATGAAGCGGCCGGGGTGCTCCCGTTCCGCCTCCGCCACCAGCGGACCGATGCCCTTCGACGGCATGCGGAACAGCACCCGGACCTCCTCGGCCTCGTGCACCGGCGCCCCGTGGGGTTCGGTGAGCGAGAGGTGGACGGTGTTCCGGCCGACCTGGTTCGGCTCCACGAGGACGCTCAGCTTGTGCTCCCCCAGCCGGGTCTCGCCGATGAACGGGCCGACGACCCCGGCCTCGACCCGGGCCGGCGGCAGGTTGACGAGGAAGGCCGTGATGGCCACCACCACGGTCACCAGCGCGATCTCCGCGGTGACCAGGCGCCGCAGCGTGCGGAGCGGGGCCTTCCCCGGGGCGCCCTCCTGGGCGGCCCGGGAGATCCGGGGCTTCGTCCACCGGTTGTTGATGGCGCCCAGCGCCAGGAGCGGGAGGAACGCCCCGATCTTCGTCAGGAGGACGATCCCGTACGTCGCGCCGGTGAGGGCGCGCCAGGCCCGGATCTCGAGCCACGCGCGGAACACGCCGCTGGCCACCAGCAGCCCGACGGCGACCATGGCCGTGTCCGAGAACCGCGCCACGACGGGAGCCAGGGTCGTCAGGCGATCGCGATCGGAGAGGATCCGGACCGCCGGGAACGCCGCCGCCACCAGGATCACCAGCCCGCCGACCCACACCGCCGCGCCGAGCATGTGCACGGTGTCCGCGGCCACGTTCGCGGCCAGCGGCTCGGTCGTGCCCGCGTGCCCGGCCACGCCCGGGCTCGCCAGGAGCGCCACCGCCAGGACCGCCCCGGCAGCCAGGACCCACCACGGCAGCCGCTGCGGGGCGGCGGCCGCGCCCACGCTGCGGGCCGCTGCCGGACGGAGCGAGGTCCGCACCGCCAGCCACAGGCCCGCGGCCAGCAGCAGGAGCCCCAGGCGGACCAGGGACACCAGGCCGTAGCGCGTCTCCGCCAGCTCCAGCAGCACCCCGCCGGAGAACACCGACGAGAGCGGGACGTCGGCGGCCACGGAGCCCTGGAGGACGTAGAGCGCCACGGTGGTCACCACCGCGGCGACCCACGACCACACCAGGATCCGCCGCCACCGGGCGTCGAACCGGCGCTCGACCTCCTCGGGGCGCTCGGCGGTCCGGGTCCGCGGCAGGCGCCACACCAGCACGAGGAACACCGCCGTCCCGGTCAGGAGCAGCAGCGCCAGGAATCCCACCCACCGGCCGACGCCCGCGAGGGTCCCCGCCAGCGGGCCGGCGCCCGACTGCCCGGCCAGGATCTCCGCCGCGACGCCTCGGGGGTTCTCCCCGGGGGCCCCCACGTGGAAGACGAAGGCCTCCTGGATGGGATGCCCGTCCGCGGAGACGATCCGCCAGGTGACCGTGTAGGTGCCGTTGGACAGGTCCTGAGGAAGCGGCACGGTGACTGCGTCCGGGCGGCCGGGCAGGTACTCGGTCGTACCGGCCTCCACGCTCTGTCCGCTCGTGTTGAAGACACGGAGGGCCCCGAAGGCGATCTCGACGGGCTCGTTGAACTCCATGGTCACCGCGTCGGGCGGCGCCTGGACCACCTCGTCGATGTCGGGATCGGTGCTGCGGACGATGGCGTGGCCCGCGGCCGGCGTGGCCAGGAGGCCGGTGAGCGCCAGCGCGGCCACCAGAAGCACGCCCGCCTTGGCCTTCGAGGTCCTGCGCGAGGGGCTCTGGAATCGATGTCTGTTCATCCCAACTCCCGCACATGGTCGGACGACCCGGGAGGGACAGCCGGAGCCGCCCTTCACGGGAACGATGTCGTTACGGGAGCGCGGGAGGGGCTCGAGGGGCCGGCCCGCCGCCGGCCACCGGCAGCGGCGGCGGCGTGAACGCCAGCGGGCCGCGGGGGAGGGCGACCCTGGGCGGGCGCGCCGACCGCCGGAACAGGGCACGGACCCGGTCGACGACCCGGACGAACAGCACGAGGAGCAAGGCCCCGGCCAGCGCGACGGCGGCCTGGACCAGCAGGCCGATGATCACGACGGGCTCCGACAGGAGGCCGTCGAGCGACCCGTGGACGATGAGCCGCTCGGCCCCCTCGAGGAGCAGGAACCCGACCGCCTGGAGGACGAGCAGCCGGATGGCCGTGAACCGGTAGAGGCTGCGGAATCCGGCCCCGTCGGCCTCGCCCCACGCCCGCTCGCCCGCGAATCCCACCAGCCCCGCGACCAGCGCGCCGAGCGCCACGGCGATGAAGTAGGGCCAGTAGCCGTGACCGGTCTGCGAGAGCAGGTCCGAGCGCGCGGCGTGATCGGGCGTGGCGACCAGGAACGCCAGGAAGTGGGACAGCGCCACCCCGGCGCTCGCCAGGCCGCCAAGCCACAGCCGAACCCTCGTGTGCGAGGCAGGCCTCACCATGGCCGCATTCTAGACGGGCCCCGGAATAAGGAGATTGGGAGGTCCCCGGCGCAACCCGGCCGGGCGCGGGGCCTCGCTAGCGGAAGAGCAGGAAGATGACCGCCCCGGCCACGGCCAGGGCGACCAGCACGGCCACGGCCAGGGGCCGCGAGCCCGTCGGCGACGCGGATGCCGGAGCGGCGGAGCGGGGACGGGGGACGCCGGCCGCGGTGAAAGACGGGCTCGGATCGGCGTGCCACCACTCCCGGAGCGAGCGGCACAGGCCATCGGCGGCGAACTCCAGGAGGAACACGCCCTCCAGCCGCGTGGGCTCGCCGTTCGAGACCTTCTCGTACGCGGCCCGCCACAGCACGACGGCCTTCCCGTCGTCCTGGCCGAGCGCCTCGTAGGCGAACGACACGTCCCGCTGATGGTGGGCCGCCGTCTCGGCGTAGGCGCGGATGGCCGTCCGGCCGCGGAGCGGCTCGTCGAACGGCGTCTCCTGGTAGAGCGCGTCCTCGGTGAACAGATCGGCGAACGCCTGGGCGTCCTGCCGCTCCCACGCTCGCCCGTACCCGTCGAGCCAGCGCTCGAGGGCGGCCCGGGCCTCGGCCACCGTCAGGCCTTCTTGGCGTACCGGCGCTGGAACCGCTCCACGCGGCCGCCGGTGTCCACGAACTTCTGCTTGCCCGTGTAGAAGGGGTGGCAGACGTTGCAGATCTCGACGTGGATCTCGGGCTTGGTGGCCCGGGTCTCGAACGTGTTGCCGCACGAGCACCGGACCACGGCCTTGCCGTATTCGGGATGGATCTCCTGCTTCACGCGATCACCTCTGCCTCAAGAGTACGAGAGGCCGAAGTCCTCGATGAGCCCCTCGACGTACCGGTGGAACGCCAGGTGGTCGCTCCGGTATTCCCGCTCCTCGCCGTCCTTGCGGACCGTCACCACGTCGTAGGGGCCGCCGGGGGTCTCCCGGTCCTCGGCGATCTTCACCGGCTCCCAGCCGTCGGCCACGGCCTGCCGGAGCTCCACAAGCGTCGGGTCGTCTCCCCAGCCCGCCACGTCAGTCCCTCATCGGGGCCTTGGCGATCTCCCGCAGGAACTGCTCGTTCGACTTCGTGGCCCGGATCTTGTCGATGAGCATCTCGATGGAGGCGCCGCTGTCCAGGGCGTGGAGGACCCGGCGGAGGCGCCACGTGAGCGCCAGCTCCTCGCTCGGCATGAGGCGCTCCTCCTTCCGGGTTCCAGAGGCCTCGATGTTGATGGCCGGGAAGATGCGCTTCTCGGACAGGGCCCGGTCCAGGCGGAGCTCCATGTTCCCCGTGCCCTTGAACTCCTCGAAGATCACCTCGTCCATCCGGGACCCGGTCTCCACCAGGGCGCTGGCGATGATCGTCAGCGACCCACCCTCTTCGATGTTCCTGGCGGCCCCGAAGAACCGCTTCGGCGGGTACAGCGCGGTGGAGTCCACGCCACCCGACAGGATCTTCCCGGAGGCCGGGGCCGCCAGGTTATAGGCCCGGGCCAGCCGGGTGATGGAGTCCAGGAGGATGGCGACGTCCTGGCCGCCCTCGACGAGGCGCTTGGCCCGCTCGAGCACCAGCTCGGTGACCTGGATGTGCTGGTCGGCCGGCTTGTCGAAGGTCGAGTAGACGACCTCGGCCGCCTCGACGGTCCGCTGCCAGTCGGTGACCTCCTCGGGACGCTCGTCGACGAGGAGGACCATCACGTGGGTCTTCGAGTCGGCCTCGATGATGCCGTTGGCGATGTTCTTGAGCACGGTCGTCTTCCCGGCCTTCGGTGGGGAGACCACCATGCCTCGCTGGCCATTGCCGATGGGGGCCACCAGGTCGATGATCCGCTCGGTGACCGCCGCTGGCCCGGATTCCAGCCGGAACCGCTCCTCGGGGAACAGCGGCGTGAGCTTCTCGAACGACGGCCGGGCCCGCGCCTCGTCCGGGGTCATCCCGTTCACGGTGTCGATGCGGAGCAGCGCGAAGTACTTCTCGTTGTCCTTGCGGTGCCGGACCGCGCCCGTCACCTGGTCGCCCTTGCGCAGGGCGAACCGGCGGATCTGCGAGAGCGAGACGTAGATGTCCTCGGCGCTGGGCAGGTAACCACTGGTCCGCAGGAACCCGTAGCCCTCGGGAAGGACGTCCAGGATCCCCGTCCGCACCGGCGCGTCGGCGATGTCCTCCTCGCGCTCCTCACGGAACCGCTCGCGGTCGCGTCCGCGGCGGCGGTTCCGTGAGGAGCGCGAGGAGGACATCGCCGACGCGCCGGTGCGGACGGGGATCCTGGACGTCCTTCCCGAGGGCTACGGGTTCCTGCGGACCAGTGG
>DASZZY010000099.1:0-9514 GCA_036260395.1 Actinomycetota bacterium | reverse complement strand
GGAACGCGACGAGCCCGGCGCCCAGGCCTCCGGCCGCCCCGCCGCCGGGCACGTCGCGCACGTCGATGCCGAGGTCCCGGTGGACGACGGCCGCCAGGTGGCTCAGCGCCTCCTCGAGCAGGGCGACCTCGTCGGGGCCGGCCCCCTTCTGCGGGGCGAACGCCCTGGCCGCCCCACGGGGGCCCAGGAGCGGGCTGTCCACGTCCGCGGCGACCACCACGTCCACGGAGCGGAGCGAGCGGTCGAGCCCCGTGGCGTCGATCCGCGCCAGCGCCCGCAACACCCCGCCGCCCGGGCGCAGGTCGCGGCCGCGCTCGTCGAGGAGCCGGACGCCGACCGCCTGGGCCATCCCCGCCCCGCCGTCGGTGGTCGCGCTGCCGCCGACGGCCACGATGACCCGGCGCGGCCGGTGCGCGCAGGCGGCCAGGACGAGCTCGCCGGTCCCGCGCGTCGTGGCCCGGACGGCGTCGCGTCGGGGCTCCGAGACCTGGCGCAGCCCCGACGCCTGGGCCATCTCCACCACCGCCACCCGGCCACCGGGCGTCTCGGCCACGGCGTACGCCGCGCTGACCGGATCCCCGAGCGGGCCCGTCACCCTGGCGCGGTGCAGCTCGGCGCCGAGCGCCGTGGCCAGCGCCTCGAGCGTCCCCTCGCCGCCGTCCGCCACCGGCACCTGCTCGAGCTGCGGCCGGTGGTCCACCCGCTGCCATCCCTCGGCCATGGCGGCCGCAGCCTCCGCCGCCGACAGCGTCCCCCGGAATTTGTCCGGCGCGATCACCACCCGCATGCCGGGTAAGATTCTGGCCGCTCGCCTCCCGGAGGACGCGGATGCTCGAACGACGATGGCTGCTGGGCGTGGCCCGCCAGGAACGCGAGGGCCTGGGCCGCACGATCCAGTACACGCCGCCCGACCGCTGGGAGGCCGACAGCCCGTGCGAGGGTTGGCGGGTGAAGGACGTCCTGGCCCACCTGGCCGCGTCGGAGGTGGCCGCCGCGGCGATCATCGGCGACGAGCCCGCGACGGAGCTGGACGAGCACCGGAAGTCGCTCCAGGGCCGGCCGTTCACCGCCGACGGCTGGAACGAGTGGGCGGTGGCCCGCCGGCGCGACCTCTCCCGCATCGAGCTGGCCGCGGAATGGGGCCGGGCCGCCGACCTCTTCCTGGCCCGGGCCTCGAAGATCACCGAGGACGACTGGGTCGGCAAGGAGCTCCCGTGGACGGTCGACGACGTCCGGATCGGCTACCTGGTCCAGATGCGGGTGGCCGAGTGGTGGGTCCACGGCGAGGACCTGCTGGAGGGCGGCGGCCAGCCGCCCCGGCTGGAGCACAACCCCATCTTCTGCGTGAACGACCTCGCGATCCGGCTCCTGCCCTACGCGTTCGCCCTCGACGGCCGGTCGTTCCCCGGGGCCAGCGTCCGCGTCCAGCTCGAGGGCGTGGGGGAGGGGGACTGGCACCAGGGCCTCGAGGCCGGGTTCGTCCCGCCGCCCGACAAGCGCCCCGACGCCGTGGTCATCGGTCGCGGCTACGCCTTCGCCTCGGTGGCAGGGCACCGGGCCGACCCGGACGTCTGCCTGTACGAGGGGCTGCTGGGCCTCGGCGGCGACGTGGAGATCGCCGAGGCCGTCCTCACGTCCCTGCGCTCGTTCCCGTAGCGAGCTCCATGCGGGCCGAGCCGGCGGTGGGCACCAGGCGGCGCTCGGGGCCGGTCGTCTCGATCACCGACACCCGCCGGAACCCCAGCGCCTCGTAGAGCGCGATCGCGCCCTGGTTCTCCAACCCCACGTCGAGGCAGACGCGCAGTCCCATGTGGCCGGCGGCCACCCCGACCCGCTCCAGCAGCGCGGTGGCCACGCCCGTGCGGCGGGCAGCCGGGGCCACCGAGAGCACGCTGACGTACAGCACGTCGGCCGGCGGACGGGGGATCAGCCGGTCGAGGACCCGGCCCCGCTTGACGAGCTCGGTGACGTGCCGGGCACCGGCGGCCCGGGCCAGGACCACGCCGGTCCCCAGCTTCAGCGAGCCGAACAGCCGCCCGGGGAAGGCGATCACGAGGCCGGCGAGGCCGTCGCGCTCCGCGACCATCCCGAACCGGTGGGAGAGCTCCGTGCGCTCCGCGCGGTAGGCCGCGGCGATGGCCCGGAGCGTCTCCCTCCGGTCGCCGAAGATCAGCTTCAGGCTGCCGGCGGCCTCGAGGATCAGCGGCGCCGTGGCCGCGGCGTCCCCGGCCCGGGCCCGCCGGAGCTCAGGACCCGTGGGGCGCGACGCGCTCGGCGCTTCCAGCAGTGAGGGCCTCCTGGAGGACGTCCCAGGCCAGGACGGCGCACTTGATGCGGACCGGGTACTTCACGACCCCGTGGAGCGCCACCAGGTCGCCGAAGGCGTCCTCGTCCGGCTCCACCGCGCCCTCCATCATCCGGTGGAACTCCGTGCTGAGCGCCTCCGCCTCGGTCAGGGACCGGCCCTTCACGGCCTCGGTGAGCATCGAGGCCGAGGCCTGGGAGATCGAGCAGCCCTGGCCCTCGAAGGCGATCTCGGCCACCGAGCCGTCGTCGAGCGTGGCGTGGATGGCGATCTCGTCGCCGCAGAGTGGGTTGTTCCGCTGGCACGACACCGTGGCCCCGGGGAGGTCTCGCTTGTTCCGGGGGTTCTTGTAGTGGTCGAGGATGACCTCCTTGTAGAGGTCGTCGAGCGACATCAGCCGAACACCCCCTCGGCGCGGGCCAGGCCGTCGGCGAGGCGGTCGATTTCCTCGTGCGTGTTGTACAGGTAGAACGAGGCCCGGGCGGTGGCCGGCACCCCCAGCCGGCGCATCAGGATCTGCGCGCAGTGGTGTCCGGCCCGGATGGCCACCCCCTCCTGGTCCAGCACGGTGGCCACGTCGTGCGGGTGGACGTCGCGGAACCAGAACGACACCGCGCCCCCGCGGAGGTCGGGATCGTGGGTCCCGAAGACCGTGGCGCCGGCGTCGACCAGGCGCTCGATGGCGTAGCCCGTCAGCTCGCGCTCGTGCTCGCGGACCGCGTCCATCCCCACGTCGTCGAGGTAGTCGATGGCGGTGGCGAGGCCCGCGGCCTGGCCGAACGGCATCGTGCCGGCCTCGAACTTCCACGGGGCGTCCTTGTAGGTCGAGCGGTCGGGATGGACCTCCTGGATCATCTCGCCGCCGCCCAGGAACGGATCCATGGCGGCGAGCAGCTCGGGCCGCCCGTACAGCCCGCCGGAGGCCGTCGGGCCCAGCATCTTGTGGCCGCTGAACGCCAGGAAGTCGACGCCCAGGGCCTGGACGTCCACGGGGACGTGGGACACCATCTGCGCGCCGTCGACGAGCACCAGGGCGCCCGCATCGTGGGCCGCGGTGACGATCTCGGCGATCGGCGGGATCGTGCCCAGGACGTTCGACATCCCGGTGATGGCCACCAGCCTGGTTCGGTCGGTGAGGGCCTGCCGGACGGCGTCCGCCTCGATGAGCCCATCGTCGGTGATCGGGACGTACCGGAGACCGGCGCCGGTCCGCTGGGCCGCCATCTGCCACGGCACGATGTTCGAGTGGTGCTCGAGCTCGGTGAGGAGCACCTCGTCGCCCGGCCGCAGGAACCTGGTCCCCCAGCCGTGGGCCACGAGGTTGATGGACTCGGTGGTCCCCCGGGTGAACACGATCGTCCTGGGGTCCGGCGCTCCGAGGAACGCCGCGGCCCTGCGGCGGGCGCCCTCGTAGGCCGCGGTGGCCTCCTCGGCGATCTCGTACACGCCGCGGTGCACGTTGGCGTTGCGCCGCTCCCAGAACTCGGTCAGGGCGTCGATCACCTGGCGCGGCTTTTGCGAGGTCGCCGCGCTGTCCAGGTAGGCCAGCGGCTTCCCGCGCATGTCGCGCTCGAAGATCGGGAAGTCCTTGCGGATCCGCTCGGCGTCCACGGTCCTCCCCGCCATCCTACGCGCGCGCCTTGGTCTGGTCGGGCTCGTCGGTCACGCCGAGCTCCGCCCGGAGTCCCTCGTACCCCTTGGCCTCGAGCTCGTGCGCCTGCTCCGGTCCCCCCGACCGGACGATCCGGCCGGCCATCAGGACGTGGACGTGGTGCGGCGTGACGTAGTTGAGGATCCGCTGGTAGTGGGTGATCAGGAGCACGCCGAGGTCCGGCCCCGCCAGCTGGTTGATGCCCTCGGCCACCGACTTCAGCGCGTCGATGTCCAGCCCGGAGTCGGTCTCGTCGAGGATCGCCATCTGCGGCTCCAGCACCGCGAGCTGGAGCGTCTCCATCCGCTTCTTCTCGCCGCCGGAGAACCCCTGGTTCACGTAGCGCCGGACCATGTCGTCGTCCACGCCGACCAGGGCCATCTTCTCCTTGAGCAGCTTGCGGAACGCCAGCGCCGAGATCTGCTTCTGGTCGTCGCCGTCGGGGTTCTTCAGCGCGTTGTACGCCGACCGCAGGAAGTTGACCACCGAGACGCCGGGCACCTCCACCGGGTACTGGAACGCCAGGAACAGTCCCCGGCGCGCCCGCTCGTCGGGGGTCAGGGCCAGGATGCTCTCGCCGCGGAACAGCACGTCGCCGCCCATGATCCGGTAGCCCGGCCGGCCCAGGATCACGCCGGCCAGCGTGGACTTCCCGGAGCCGTTGGGCCCCATCAACGCATGGACCTCGCCCTGGCGGACGACCAGGTCGACGCCCTTCAGGATGTCCCGGTCCTCCACCGAGACCCGCAGGTCGCGGATCTCCAGCGTGGCCGGCTGGTTCTCGTGCTCCGTCATGGGATCTCCACCTTCACCTCGTCGCCTTCCACCTTCACCGCGTACACCGGGACCGGGACCGTGGCCGGCAGGCTCTTGGGGTCGCCGGTGTCCAGGTCGAACGTCGACCCGTGTCGCGGGCACTCGATCGTCATGAAGTCGGGGTCCACCTCGCCCTCGTGGAGGTACGCGTGGGCGTGCGAGCAGACGTCCCCGATGGCCCGGAACTGCCCGTCCCCCAGGTTCACCACGGCGATCTCCCGCCCGTCGACCTCGAACCGCCGGGCCTCCCCCTCGGGGACGTCGTCGGCCCGGGCCACGGTCACCAGGCCCATCAACCGTCCCCCCGGAGCTCGTCCTCGATGGCCGCCTCGACGCCGTCCCGGACCTCCTCCAGGGCCACCCGGTCCAGGACCTCCTGGAAGAAGCCCTTCACGATCAGCCGCTCGGCGTCGCCGCGCTCGATGCCGCGCGACTGGAGGTAGAAGATCACGTCGTCGTCGACCGGCCCCACGCTGGCGGCGTGCGAGCACCGGACGTCGTTGGCCTCGATCTCCAGGTTCGGGATCGAGTCGGCCTTGGCGTCGTCGGACAGCACGATGTTGCGGTTGGTCTGGAACGCGTCCGTCTTGTGGGCGCCGGGGTGCACCCGGATAAGCCCCGAGTACACCGCCCGCGACGCGTCCTTCAGGGAGCCCTTGTACAGCAGGTCGCTGGTGCAGTTCGGCGCTACGTGGTCCTGGAGCGAGCGGTGGTCGAAGTGCTGCGTGCCGTCGGTGAAGTACAGGCCGAGCATCTCGCTGTGCGCGCCGGGCGCGGCCATCACCGCCTCGACCTCGGTCCGCGACAGCGAGCCGCCGAAGGAGACCGCCAGCGACGAGAGGTGCGCGTCGCGGTCGAGGTGGGCCCGCTGGACCGCCAGATGCGTCACCCCCGGCCCCCACTCCTGGAGCGAGACGTACCGGACGCGGGCCCCCCGGCCGGCGAAGATCTCCGTGACGCCGACCGAGAGGGCCCGGGGGAGCGGGGGAGAGGCGTACCGGTCGATCAGCGTCACCTCGGCCAGCTCGTCGGCGACGATGACGGTGTGGGGGAAGACCGCCGCATCATCGGCGTCGAGGTACGTGAACGCCTGGAGCGGGACCTTGACCGCCACGCCCCGCGGCACGTACAGGAACGTCCCGCCGGTGCGGTACGCGGCGTGGAGAGCGGCGAACTTGGTCCGGTCGGCCGCGACCAGGCGGTGGAGCCGGCCCTCCACCAGGTCCGGGTGCGCGGTCACCGCTCGGTCGAGCCCGTCGAAGACGACGCCCCGGCCGGCGACGTCCGGCCCCAGGTGCACGGTCGCCGTCTCGGAGTTGTGCTGGATCAGCAGGCCGGCCCGGTCCCCGAGCTCGCCCACGGCGGCCTGGACCTCCGGCGCGACCCCGTCGAGGTTGTCGGCCGCCCGTCCGGCGACGTGCGGCCGGAAGCGGCCGACGTCCAGCGCCGACAGGTCCGTGTACCTCCACTCCTCGGTCTCCTGGGAGGGCACCGGGAGCGCCCGGAACAGGTCGAGGGCCTCGCGACGGAGGCGCCGGGAGAAGGCCGGCTCGCCGGGAGGAGCCGGCAGGGACTCCTCGGTGAAAGTGGTCTCGGTCAGCGTCTCAGCCACGCGTCCTCCAGGGCGGGTCGCTTCGCCTCCAGTCTAGCCGCCGTAATCCCGACCGTCGAGGTCGGATTTAGCCGCGCGGCCTGCCCACGGACCGGGCCGGCGGTCCGGCCGGCCCGGGTGTACTAACGTGCCCCGGATGTCCGAGGGAGGCGGCACCGAGAGCGGACCGGAGGGGCGCTCGCGCGCCGAGGAGCGGGCGGCCGCGAGGGCCCGGGCCGACCTCGAGGCCCGTGGCGCCACGCTGCTGCTCGCGCTGGCCGCCGTTGCGGCGGCGCTCATCGCCGGCCGGGCCTCGATCGTCAACGACCGCGGCGCGGAGGCCTGGCACGCCGCGACCCGGCAGCACATCAAGCAGATGGCCGCCATGGTCGAGGACGTCCGGTTCCTCTACGAGAACGAGGCCCCGATCGCGCTCCGAATCGTCGAGGCGGAGATCCGCGCCGAGGAGTACGCGGGCGAGGCCCGCCGGGCGTCGGCCGACGAGGCGGCGGTGCTCCGGGTCGAGGCCGAGACCAACGCCCAGATGGCGGAGCTCCTGGTCCAGGCCTCGGAGATCGCCGCCGAGCCCGCCTACCGCCTGGAGGGCGGCGGCTTCGACCTGATCCAGCGGCTGCAGGATCTCCGGGCCCTGAACCCCCAGCTCGTGGCGCTCGACCCCGATGCGACCGAGACTCGGGGGTCCCGCCTCGCGCTCAAGGCGTCGCTGCTGTTCCTCGGGGTGGTGCCCGTGGCCGTCGCATTCCTGGCCGGGGCGCTCGTCCAGGGCTTCCCCACCCGCCGGAGACCGCTCATCGTTGTTGGCTTCGCCTCCATCCTGCTCGCCGTGGCGTGGGTCGTCGCCGTGGAGCTCTCGGTCTGATGGAGCTCGACGTCGAGACCGCCCGGGCCAGCGAGGGGACGATCCGCTTCCGGCGCTGGGTCGGGGCCCTGGTGGGGAGCGCGGTGGTCGTCGTGGCCCTGCTCACGGCGATGGAGTCCGACGCCGGGCGGCGTGCCGAGCAGGCGCTGGTCCGCGCGTCGCGGCTGTCGCTCGACCTCTTCGGCCGGATCGCGGCCTCCGGGGCGGCGCGGTCCTTTCAGGCGAGCGGCCTGCAGGAGGCGCTGGCGATCGGCGCCACGGCGGAGGCCCGCACGATCGCCTCGATCGACGAGCCCGCGGTGGCCCGCGGTCAGCGCGCGGTTGCCCGGGTCGAGCGCCGGGTGAGCGCGCGGCTAACCGAGACGGTGGAGAGGATGACGGCCGCGCCCGGGCCGCGCTCGGGGCTCGACGAGACCACCCGGACCGGCATCACCGCGAGCGTGGAGGAGCTCCAGGCGCTGGTCCTCAGACAGAACGAGCAGGTCGACACGGCGGACCGGTTCGGCACCCGTCAGGAACGCGCGATGTTCGCGCTCATCCTGACGGCCATAGCCGCGGTCCTGCTCGGCGTCGCCGGCCTGACGGGACCCAGCCGGGCCGGGAGGCGCGCGCTGGGCGTGGCCGCGGTGGCCCTCGTGGCCGCGGTCGCCTGGGGGGCCAGCGGGCTCGTCTTCTAGCGGCGCTACGTAATTCTCCGTAGTCCGGTCTGGGGCGCGCCGGGCCGCCGCGGCTCACCGGTCCCCGTTCGTAGGTATACGTAGTTCTACGTAGGTTCGACCACGCACCCCGCGCTCCTCGTGGCATGCGTTTTAGTTGTCGTGCCTACGTATTTCTACGTAGATCCGCCCCCGCGCGCCGATCAGATGCAGAGCGGGCTGTTGACCACCTGCCAGCCCCCGCTGGTCACGGTCGTCACCCTGGTCCCCCACCCGATCGGCGACGGCGTGGGCAGGCCGAGGACGCCGATCCCATGGGTCAGGTTCCCGACCGCCGGCAGCTGGCCGATCCGGACGGCGCTTCCCGAGTCCCCGGGCGCCAAAGCGCCCGCCCACGCGAAGCTGTCCTGGTCCCACTCGAGCTCGAACCCGCGCACCTGCGGCAGCTCGACGCCCTGTCCGGCGCGGGGCGTGCCGCCCGTGCCGACCACCAGGCCGTGCCCGTAGTGGGCCACCGGCTGGGGATCGCCCCCCGTGTAGACCCCGCACGGCCCAGCGACGCCGGCGATCGTGGGGAACACCCACTGGCGGCGCGCGAGCGGAACCTCCACGAGCCCGTAGTCCTTCCCGATCCCCCCGTCGCGGCGGAGGAGGATCCTCCCGAGCTGGACGAGGACCGGGTTGCCCCCGGTGGGCGCCACGGTCAGCAGCACCACGGGCTCCCCGGACTCCAGGCAGTGGCCGGCGGTCCCGATGGCCACCGTCGAGCTCTTCTGGAAGATGAAGTTCATCGTGCACCAGAACGGCGAGACCATCCACGAGCCGGGACGGATCCCGACCTGCCCGGGCAGCGGGGCGTCCACCGGCGCGGCCACCACCCCGCGGCGGGCCACCCGGCGCTCGAGCTGCGGCGTGAACCACTCGGGACGCGGCGCCTTCAGCTCGACGATCCGGGCGTCGCCGGAGACCAGGGCGGCGACGGCGTCGACCGCCTCGGCGGGCGGTTGGATCGCGGCGCCGACGGGTGCGGGCGCGACGATCGCCAGCGTGGCGAGCGCTACCAGGAGCATGCGGAAGGCGTTCCGGCGGGCCATGTCTCCCTCCTATGGCGTTCAGGCGGCACCCCGATGGGCGCCGTCGGGCAACAGGAATGTACCGTCTCCGGGGGCGAACCAAACCTGGCAAGCGGGACCCTCGGTGAGGGTGGCCGCTCGCTCCCCGCTCCCCCGCCCCGGTCCACGTAGTTCTACGTAGTCTCGTCGCTGCCGCGGCGGGCGCCCCCGTCGCCGCATGCTTGAAGCCGTTCGCCGGTCACCCGGCTGGGATAATGGCCGCCTCGTGACTGCGGCAACGACGCTCGCACGGCTCCTCCTCGCCGTCACGGCGGCCGCCCTCGTGGCCTCCGGCTGTGGGAGCGGCGCCCCCGAGCGGCCGGCCGCCGGCGGCCGCGAAGGAGCCAGCCTCACCGAGGTGCGGATCACGCTGACCGACGACGGCTTCGAGCTGGAAGGCCCGGTGGAGGCCGAGCCGGTGCGCTTCGTCCTGCGCAACGGGACCGATGCGCCTCGCGTGGCGTTCTTCGCCGCGGTGAACGAGGGCGTCAGCCGCCGGGAGG
>DASZZY010000098.1:0-1568 GCA_036260395.1 Actinomycetota bacterium | reverse complement strand
CGGCTACCGGACCTTCGCCGCCAGCGCGAACCCCTGGATCACTCGGCGGATGGGATTCGGGGCGGGGTTCGACCGCTTCGTCGAGGGGTGGCGGGCGTCGCGGAACCCGCGGTTCTCCGCCGACGCCGCCCCCTCCGGCGCCCGGCGCCGGATCCCCCGGCCGGCCCGGGCCTGGGCCCGCCGCGCCCGGAGGGCCGCCCGCTCGGTGCTCGCCCGCGAGGATTCCGGCGCCGCGGCGTCCCTGGCGGCGTTCCGGTCGTGGCTGGACGACGGCGCACGTCCGTTCTTCGCGTTCTTCAACTTCATGGAGCCGCACATGCCGTACCTGCCGCCCCGCCCGTTCGGGCCGGGCGGTCTGGGACGGCGTCTGGCCGCCGCGCGGCTGGGCGGGGCGCTGACCAACGAGTTCGTGATCCGGTACAACGTCGGCCGCGCGGACCTCGACGGCGCGGAGCTCGGGCTCCTCCGCCAGCTCTACGCCGGCGAGCTGGCGTACCTCGACGCCCGGCTGGCGGAGCTCGGCGCGCTGGCCGGCGAGGACGCGCTCGTCGTGGTGGTCGGCGACCACGGCGAGAGCCTCGGCGAGCACCACCTCCTGGGGCACAACACCTCGCTGGCCGACACGCTCCTGCGCGTCCCGCTGCTGCTCTCCGGTCCCAGGGACCTCGCGGGCCGCGGCGAGGTCGCCGGGCCGGTGTCGACCTCGCTCGTAGCCTCGACCCTGCTGGGCGCCGCGGGGCTGCCCCACGAGGGCCCCACGCTCCTCGAGGCGCCGCCCGACGGCCCGGCGCTGGCCTGGTACGAGTCCGCGTACGCCGAGGCCGCCGGGGCCCGTGCCGTGGCCGAGGGGGATCTGGCCGGCGACCCCGACGCCCGCCGGCTCCTCACCCGGCGGGGCTGGGCGGCGCACCGCGGCCGGCACAAGGTCGTGGCGTACTCGGACGGCACCCGGTCGGTCTTCGACGTGGAGGCGGACCCGGGCGAGACCCGAGACCTCCTCCCGGAGCGGCCCTCGCTCGCGGAGCTGTTCGACGGCGTGGCGGTGCCGTTCGAGCCTCCGGTCGCCGCGCCCGCCGGCGAGAGCTCGGTCCCCCGCGAGGAGCTCGAGGAGATCGAGAGCCATCTCCGCTCGCTGGGGTACCTGTAGCAGCCCGGCGCGCTACGGGCACCCGGCCAGGACGTCGCCCGCGTCGACCTGACAGCGGTCGGTCCCCGGCCCGCCGTCGACGCCGTCGTTCCCGCCGATCCCGTCCCGGCCGTCGAGCGCATCCTCGCCGTCCCCGCCGCTCAGGGCGTCGGCGTCCGAGGCACCCTTGATCGTGTCGGACCCGCCATCCCCGTTCACGGTGTCGTCTCCGTCCCCGCCGTCGATCCGGTCGTTCCCCGCGCCGCCGTGGACCACGTCGTTGCCGGCCATCCCCTGGATGGCGTCGTTCCCGTCGCCGCTGTCGGCGTCGCCGCCGTTGTACGTCAGGTCGGGACCGACGGCCACAGGGAAGCTCTCCTCCGTGGACCGGCTGTGCCCGGCGACGTACAGGTTCCCGGCTCCGTCGAGGGCGAGGCTCCGG
>DASZZY010000097.1:0-9824 GCA_036260395.1 Actinomycetota bacterium | reverse complement strand
CGAGGGAGACGGCCCGGGGGACGGGCCCGGCCGCGGCTTGTCAGAGGGCTCGTCAGAGGGCTCGGGCGACGGACTGGGGGACGGCTCTGGCCGCGGATCGGGGAGGACGGGCTCGGGGGATGGCTCCGGTGTGACCTCCGGCGCCTCCGGCACCTCGGGGGGCGCCGTGGGCTCAGGGGAGTCCTCCGGCGACGGCTCGGGCGGCGGCTCCGGGGACTCGGGCCGCGCGGACGGGTTCGCCTCCGCCCGCTCCGGCTCCCCGAGCGGCGGGGGCTCGGGGAAGCCGCGGATGGGCAGTCCCTCCATGGCCGCCGCCATAAAGTCGCGCCAGATCCGGGCCGGGAACGTCCCGCCGTACACCGTGATGCCGTGGACGTTCGTCATCGGGACCCGGCCCTCGAGGTGGCCGACCCAGGACGAGGCGCACAGCTGGCGGCTGCACCCCACGAACCAGGCGTCGGCGAAGTCGTCGGTCGTGCCGGTCTTGCCGAAGACCGGCCGGCGGCCCAGGTCGGCGGCGGTGCCGGTCCCCGACTCGACCACGGGGCGCAGCATGGCGATCAGCCGGACCGCGACCCGAGGCGCCAGCGCGCGCTCGCACCGGTCCTCCCTCCCCCGGCGCATCAGGACCTCGCCGTCCCGGTCGACGACCTTCCGGACGGCGAACGGGCGACACGACACGCCGCTGGCGATCGTCGCGTACGCCGAGGCCATCTCCAGCGGGCTGACGGCCGCGGTGCCCAGCGCCAGCGAGGGGACCGCCGGCAGCTCCGAGCGGATCCCCATGCGCCGGGCCGTCCTGACCACGGCGCGGGGGCCGACGTCCAGGATCAGCTGGGCGTAGACGACGTTGACCGAGCTGCGGGTGGCCTCCCGGAGGTCGATCCGCCCGAAGTCGGCCCCGCCGGCGTTGTCGACCTCCCAGGTGCGGCCGTTCGGCAGGCGCAGGACCTTCGGCGAGCTCCCGTCGTAGGTCCGCCCGGGCGAGATCCCCTGCCGGAGCGCCGCCGCCAGCGTGAACGGCTTGAACGCCGAGCCGGCCTGGCGCCGTCCCTGGGTGGCGGCGTCGAACTTCTGCCGGTCGAAGTCCTGGCCCCCGACCAGCGCGCGGATGGCGCCGGTCCCCGGCCGGACCGCGACCAGGGCGGCCTCCGGGTCGCGCGGCCGCGGGAGGTGCCCGCGGACCGCCCGGCCCGCGGCGCGCTGGAGCGGCGGGCGCAGCGTCGTGTGGATCCGGAGCCCGCCCTGGTAGAGGACGCGCTGCCGGGTCTGCCGGCTGTGGCCGAAGCGCTCGTCGGCGAGGATCTGCCGCTTGATGTACTCCACGAAGAACGGTGCCTTCGGCCGTCGCTGCGCCAGCGGGGTGCGCTCGGTCAGCTCGATCGGCTTCCCGGCCGCCCGCTCGGCGCGCCGGGGCTCGATCCAGCCGAGCTCCTTCATCCGCCGCAGGACCAGGTTGCGCCGGTCGCTGGCCGCCTCCGGATGCTGGAGCGGGGTGAACCGGTTCGGCGCGGCGATGAGACCCGCCAGCATCGCGGACTCCGGCAGCGTGAGTTGGTTCACGCTCTTTCCGAAGTACCGCCGGGCCGCCGTGCCGATCCCGTACGCGCCCCCGCCGAAGTAGACCTCGTTCAGGTACAGCTCCAGGAGCTGGTTCTTCGTGTACTCGCGCTCGAGCCGGATCGCCACGCGCGCTTCCCGGAGCTTCCGGGCCACGGTCTCCCGGGTGCCGACCTCGGGGATCACCCGGCGGGCCAGCTGCTGGGTGATCGTCGAAGCGCCCTGCTCGACCTCCCCGGCCAAGACGTTCGTCACGACGGCGCGGGCCACGGAGGCGGGATCCACGCCGCGGTGCTCGTAGAAGTCGGCGTCCTCGATCGCCAGGACGGCTCTCCGGGTGATCTCCGGGACCCGCCATAGCCGGACCACCTTGCGGTTCTCCTCGAGGAACAGCGTGGCCAGCCGCGTGCCGTCGGCGGCCAGGATCGTGGAGCGCTCGGGGAGGCGCGGGAACCCCAGGTCGATGTCCCGGTCCAGCCGGTCGATCCGGCGCTGGAGCCGGTCGACGACCCGCGCCGCGCCGCCCGCCGCCGGGAGCAGCGACGTGGCGACGAGCGCCGCCCCGGCGGTGAGGGCGACGAGCAGTTCGAGGACGCGCGGGATCCGGGCGTGCGAGGTCATTCCCTCCAGGGGTTCGGTCTGAACGCTGCGGGCGGGCCGCTGCGGCCTCCGCGGTGACGCCGGCCGCCAATTGCGTGTTACCCGCGGGCCTCCCGGCCAACCGCGATCCGGGCACCGCCGGTTGGGGGAGGCGCAAATCCCCCGAACGTTCCCCCATCCTGGCGATGCCGCCCTCATCGACCGGCTGGTACCTTCCGGGTCGCTCGCTCGCGAGCCGGACCTCCCCCTCCGCTTCCCCAGACCGTTCGCCCGAGAGGAGGCGGGGTGCAGGAGAGCAGCGTCGTACTGGGGCTGGAGGACCCGGCCCTCCAGGAGGAGGTCTTGAGCTTCCTTGACCGGCGCCCCGGCCTCCGCGTGGTGGCCGCCGCCGCCGACGGGTCGGCGCTCGCCCGGGCCGTCCGCGAGTCGGCGCCCGACGCCCTCGTGGCGTCCCCCGCCGTGCTCGGCGCGGCGAGCGACCTCGACGGCGCGGCGGTGCTCGTCGTCGCGGAGCGAGAGACCACCGAGGGGCTGCGCACGGCGCTCCGCCGGGGCGCCCGGGGGTTCTACCTCTGGCCGGAGGAGCGCGAGGCCCTGGCCCGGGACGCGGAGGGGACGGCCCGGCGAGGACCGACGGAGCGGACGGAGCGCGGACGCGTCGTCGCCGTCTACGGGGCCCGCGGCGGCGCCGGCGTGACGTTCCTGGCCACGAACCTGGCCGCGGCGTGCGCCGCGGCCGGGAGCGAGGCGGTCCTCGTCGACCTGGCCCTCGACCACGACGACGTGGCCGCGGCGCTGGGCGTCCCGCCGGGGAACGGGGTCCCGACGATCGAGCAGCTCCGGCCGGTCGTCGACGAGCTCACCGCCGAGCACCTCGATCGGGTCCTCTACGCGCATCCCAGGAAGTTCCGCGTGCTCCTCGGCCCCCACCACGCCGAGCGCGATCGCTGGCTGGGAGCCGACGAGGCGTCCGCGCTCGTTCGACAGCTCCGGGCCCGGTTCGAGGTCGTGGTCCTCCACCTGCCCCGGACGCTGGAGCCGGCGACCACGGCGGCGCTGGAAGCGGCGGACGACCTCCTGATCGTCGTCACGCTCGACGTCGTGGGGTTCCGCGAGGCGCGGCGGCTCCTGGACTACCTCGCCGGCCGGGGGCTGGACGGCCGGTGCCAGCTCGTCGTCAACCGCGCCGCCAGGGGCGAGGTCGTGCCGCAGGACGCCGAGCGGGTCTTCGGGCTCCGGCCGGTGGCCGTGATCAGACGCGAGCGCTCGGTCCTTCGGGCCCAGAACCGCGGCGAGCTCGTGGCCGGACGTTCCACGGCCGCCGCCCGCCAGATCGCCCGCCTCGCGCGGTGGGCGCTCCGGGAGGAGCGATGAACGTGAAGTGGCATCCGGCGGGCGCCGAGCGCCGGCTCCGGTCGCTGGTTGCCGCGCGGGTCCGGGAGGGCCTCGACGCCGTCGAGCTCGCCAGGGCTCCCGCGCCGGAGCGGCGCCTCCAGGTTCGAGAACGGGCCATGGAGGTGCTGCGCGAGCATCGGGTGGTCCTGCCCGCCCGGGAGCTCACCCGGCTCGTGAACGAGGTATCGGACGAGGTCGTCGGCCTCGGCCCCATCGAGTCCCTGCTGAAGGACCCGGACGTCACCGAGGTCATGGTGAACGGGGCCGACGACGTCTACGTGGAGCGAAAGGGGCGGATCGAGAGGGTGGAACGCGGCCTATTCGAGGGGGAGGAGGCCGTGTTCCACCTGATCGAGCGCATCGTCGGACCGCTCGGCCTCCGGGTCGACGAGTCGTCGCCGTTCGTGGACGCGCGGCTTCCGGACGGCTCGCGGTTCCACGCGATCGTGCCGCCCCTTTCGCTCTGCGGTCCCGTGGTGACGCTCCGCAAGTTCGGCATCTCGCCGCTGGGGCCGGACGAGCTCCTGCGGCTCGGCAGCTTGACCGAGGAGATGATGGAGTTCCTGGGCGGCGCCGTGCGCGACCGCGCGAACGTCGTCGTCTCCGGCGGCGCGGCGTCCGGGAAGACCACGCTCCTCGGCGCCCTGTCGAGCTTCATCCCCTCGGGGGAGCGGATCATCACGATCGAGGACGCCGCCGAGCTGCGGCTGGCCCAGCCCCACGTCGTCCAGCTCGAGGCCCGGCCGCCGAACGTCGAGGGCAGAGGCGCGGTCACCGTTCGGGACCTCGTCCGGAACGCGCTCCGCATGCGCCCCGACCGGATCGTGGTCGGTGAGGTCCGGGGCGCCGAGGCCCTGGACATGCTCCAGGCCATGAACACCGGACACCCGGGGTCGATGTCGACCGCGCACGCCAACTCGCCGCAGGAGCTGATGTCTCGCCTCGAGACCATGTCGCTGATGTCAGACGTCGACCTGCCGGCCTCCCACGTCCGCGAGCAGATCGCTGCGGCCATCGACCTCGTCGTGCACCTCGCCAGGCTTCCCGCCGGCCGCCGGGTCATCGCCCGCATCGCCGCGGTGGACGGCCTGCGCGGCGGCCGCCCCGTCCTCCGGGGCGTCTTCGCGCACCGCCGCGGCCGGGACGGAGGGTGGTTCGAGCGGGTCGGGTTGCCAGGGACACTCGGCTCGCCCCCGAACGGCCGGGCGCGCTTCCGGGTCGGCGCGGGGGGCCTCGTCGGGGGAGCCGTCCGGTGACCGCCGCTGTAGCGTACGGGGTGAGCCTCGGCGTGGCGGGGCTGCTGGCCGCCGCCGCCGTCCACGCGCGCCACCGGGACCGGATGCTCAATCGCCTCGGTGCCGAGCGGGCGCGGCGAGCGGGCCGCGAGCGGGCCGGAAGCCTCAGCCGCCTCGCTGCCAGCCGGGGGCTGCGCGGTGGCCCGTCGGCGTATACCGCGCTGCTCGCCGGGACGGGCGCCGTCGCCGGCGCGGCCGGCTTCCACCTGGTCGGCCCGGTCGGCGGCATGGCGGCGCTCGTTGGCGCGCCGGTCGCGGTGGACCGGTGGTTGCTCCGGCGGGTCCTGGCCACCCGCGCGCTGGCGCAGGAGCAGCTCCGCGACGCGGTCGCCGCCCTGGCCGCCGGGGCGCGGGCCGGGCTCTCTCTCCGCCGGGCGCTGGAGCGCGCGGCGGTGGAGGCCGAGCCGCCGCTCCGCGGGCTCCTCGAGGGGGCCACGCGACGCCTGTCGCTGGGGCAGCCGCTGGAGGAGTCGCTCGCCCGGTTGGCCGGGGGCGTCGGGTCGCCGGACGCGCGGCTCCTGGTGGCGATCCTCCACGTGCACCGGCGGACCGGGGGCGACCTCCCCACGCTGCTCGACGAGGTCGCCGAGATCGTGGCCGGGCGCGCCCAGGCGCGGCGCCAGCTGCGGGCGCTCACGGCACAGGGACGCGCGTCGGGGGCCGTCCTCGCCCTCCTTCCCATCGCCTTCGTCACCCTTCTCTCCTGGACGGGCGGGGACGGCCTCGGCGCGTACTACCGGACGCTGGAGGGCTCCTTGCTCCTCCTCGGTGGGCTGGTGTGCGAGGGCCTGGGATTCCTGTGGATCCGGCGGATCCTCCGGGCCGGCCCGTGACCTGGCTCCTCGCGGTGGCCTACCTCGGTGCGGCCGTGCTGCTCGTCGCCGGGCTGGCGGGGGAGGTCGACCCCAGGATCGCGGAGCGCCTCCGAGATCTGGCCGTCCCGGACGCCGGTACGCGGGCGGGCACACTGGAGCGGCTCGGGAGGCTGGTGCCGTCCGGGAGGGCGCGCCGGTTGGTCGGCGAGCGGCTGGCCGCCGCGGGGGACCGCGGCCGGAGCGTGGACGAGGTCCTCGGGCGACAGGTCGCGCTGGCCGGCGCGGCCGTCGGCCTCGGGTTGGCCGCCGCGCCATCGGGAGGTCCCGGCCTCGCCGCGGTGACGGTGATCCTCGCGGTGGCGGCGTTCCGGTGGCCGGCCTTCGCGCTGGCCCGCCGGGCATCGCTTCGGCGATCGGCCGCCGCGGGGGCCGTGCCTGATCTCCTCGACCTCGTCGCCGTTTCGGTCACCGCGGGGCTCACCCCGCGGCTCGCGCTCGAACGGGCCGCGGACTGGGTCCCCGGCCCCCTCGCCGAGCACCTGATGGCGGCCAGGCGCGACGTTGCCCTAGGGCAGCCCTGGCGGCAGGCGATCCGGACGGCCGCCGAGCGCAGCGGCCTCCGGGACCTGCGCCGGCTCGCGGTGGCCCTGGAGCGGAGCTCGCAGCTCGGGAGCCCTCTGGCCCGAGAGCTCCGGGCGCTGGCCGCGCAGGTCCGGGCCGAGCGTCGAGCCGCGGCCGAGGAGCGCGCTCGCCGGGCGCCCGTGGCCATGTTGTTCCCCCTCGTGTTCCTCATCCTCCCCGCGTTCGTCCTGGCCGTGGTGGTCCCCACGATCCTGGTGGCCGTCCGCGGCCTCGAGTGAAGGAGTGTCCGATGCTGATCCGAATCGCGGCGTACCTGCGGTCCCGGTGGCCGGGGGAGCGCGGCCAGACCACGGCCGAGTACGCGCTGGTGATCCTGGCGGCGGCGGCCATCGCCCTCGTCCTACTGCTGTGGGCGCGCTCGTCGGGGAAGCTGCCGGAGTTCTTCGACAGCATCATCGACCGCATCGTCGGCGACAGCCAGCAGTAGGCGCCGGATGCGCCGGCGCGGATTCCCGGGCCGGGGCAGCGCGGCGGTCGAGCTGGCGCTGGTCCTTCCGCTCGCGTTGCTCGCGGCGCTCGCCCTCGTCCAGGTCGGGCTGGTGGCCAAGGACTCCCTCGTCGTGATCCAGGCCGCCAGGGAGGGCGCCCGGGAGGCGGCGGTCACGACGGACGATGGGCGGGTCCGCGAGGCCGCCCTGCGGGGCGGCGGAGGGCTGCCGGAGGACCGGACGGAGGTCGAGGTCGTCCGCGCCGGGACGGTCGGCGATCCGGTGACGGTCATCGTCCGGTACCGAGCCCCGATGGTGGTTCCCTTCGTCGAGTGGCTCTTCCCCGACGAGGTGACGCTCTCGGGCACCGGGACGATGCGCCAGGAGACGACCGGTGAGGAATCGTGAGCGGTGCCGCGGGAGCGCCTCGCTCACGCTCATGGTGGCGCTCGCGTTCGCCGCCATCCTCTCGGCGTTCGCCGCCGATGCCGCCCGGGCCTCGGCCGGGAAGGCCCGAGCCCAGGCCGCCGCCGACGCCAGCGCTCTGGCGGCGGCCCAGGAGCTGGTCGTCCCGTCGGAGCGCACGCCCGAGGAGGTGGCCGCCGACTACGCGGAGCGCAACGGCGCCCGCCTGGTCGACTGCCGCTGCGATCCGGGGGGCTCCGATGTGGTCGTCACGGTCGAGCTCGAGGTCTGGCTCCCGCTCCTCCAGCAGACCAGATGGGTGCGCGCTTCGGCTCGCGCGGTCGTGGCCGTCCCCACCGGGAGCGATGGGCTCCAGCCGTGGTTCGCCGCTCGCGTGGCGTGCCTCTTCGCCGAGGTGGACGGGCTGTCGATCGTGTCGGGGTATCGGACGCGGGCGGAGCAGGCTGCGCTGTACCGAGAGAAGCCGCACCTTGCCGCGCCTCCGGGTGAGTCGAACCACGAGCTCGGCCTGGCCGCCGACCTGGCCTTCTCCACGGGAGATTCCCGCCGCCGGGCACACGAGGAGGCGGCCGGGTGCGGGCTCGAGTTCCCGATGTCGTACGAGCCTTGGCACGTCGAGCCCGTCGAGCTCTAGCGGGCGGCCGCCCGCCGTGGGTCCCCGCTTCGACTCGGAGCGACCGCCGGCCCGTGAGCCCGCGGAGGGATTTGCCACCCGCCGCGTGGCCGACGTCGGGACGGGCGGCCAGCGCGCCTACCTGGCCGGGTGCTCGACGATCGAGATGACGCGGTTGGCCATGAACCGGCCGGTGCGGACGACCTGGCCGGTCCTGGTGACCTCGGCCACCTCCACGACCCCGCGGGCGGTCGAGACGTCGACCCGGCGGCCGCTCTTCGTGGCCTCGATCTCGAAGCGCTGAACGCCGTTCCCGGTGTCGACCATGATCTCGACGCGGTCGCCCCTCACGACCCGATCGTACTCCTGACGGCGGGGATGACCTCTGACGCCATGCGCTCCCGCTGCTCCGCCGGATCGCCGGCCGGCCACAGGTTGAGGAAGGTGATACCGATCGCCGCCAGCGTCGTCAGCTGCTCGGCCACCTTCTCCGCCGGCCCCGCGACCACGTGCTCCCGCGGCTGGGCGTTCGGGTCCACGCGCACGGCGACGTTGTAGGCGTACGTAATGTCATCGGGATTGCGGTTCGCCTCCTCGGCGGCCCGGCGGACCACGTCGCGCAGCCGCTTCCACCGCTCCGGCGGGGCGAACCGCATCGACGGGATCCACCCCTGGGCCAGGCGCCCGGCGATCCCCAGCGCGCGGCGCCCGTACACCCCCAGCCACACGGGGATCTCGCGATCCGGCTTCGGCTCGATGGTGGCGTCGTGGACGTGGTAGTGGCGGCCGCGGTAGTCGAAGTCATCCTCGGTCCACAGGCCGTGGATGATCCCCAGGGCCTCCTCGAACGCGTCGACCTTCTCCCCCGGCTGCCGCACCGGCAGGCCGAAGGCTTCGAACTCAGCGTTCGAGCCGCCGGCGCCGAGCCCCAGCACCAGGCGGCCGCCCGAGAGCCGGTCCAGGGAGGCGGCCATCTTGGCCGTCACCGCGGGGTGTCGGTAGGGGAGACCCAACACGTTCGTCCCGACCTGGATCCGCTCGGTCGCCGCGGCGAGCCAGGTGAGCAGCGTCCACGTCTCGTGCGTCGGCCGGGTCCCGGGGAGGTGGTCGGTCAGCGTGACGAGGTCGAACCCGAGCTCCTCGGCGTGGCGGGCCTCGGCGGCGGGGTCGGCGCCCGGGGCGGCGGAGGCGTTGATGCTGACCCCGAACCCGAGGCCGGCCACCTCAGCCCCGCAGCTCCGCCGGCGTGACGCGGAGCGTCACGATCCGGCCCTCGCGGAAGACCCGGACCGGCAGGCGCCGGCCGATCAGGTCGGCGTCCATCAGCCGCTGGAGGTCCCGGGCGCTGGCCACCGGCTCGCCGTCGACGTCGACGATGAGGTCCTCAGTCCGGATGCCGGCGCGGTGGGCGGGGCTGCCCGTCACGACCTCGACCACCTCGACGCCCACGTCGCGCTCGATCTGCCCGGCCAGCTTGGGCGGCAGCGGCCTCGGGCCCCCGGCGATCCCCAGGTACGCCCGCCGGTATCGCCCCTCGGTCATCAGCGCGGCGATGATCCGCCGGGTCGTGGCGTTGATCGGCACCGCCAGGCCCAGCCCGATCCCGGCCACCGCGGTGTTGATCCCGGCTACCCGCCCCCGGCCGTCGGCCAGCGCGCCGCCGGAGTTGCCGGGGTTCAGCGCGGCGTCGGTCTGGATCACGTTCTCCACGATCCGGGTCGCCGAGCCGGCCCGCGTCGGGAGCGCGCGCCCCACAGCGCTGACCACGCCGGCGGTGACCGACCCGGTGAACCCCAGCGGGTTCCCCACGGCGACGACGAGCTGGCCGACGCGGAGCCGGTCGGCGTCACCCAGCTCCGCGGCTCGCAGGTCGGACGCCGAGACCCGGACCACGGCGTGGTCGGAGAGCGTGTCCGTGCCCACGACGTCCAGCGGCAGCTCGCGGCCGTCGACGAACGATGCCGAGCCGCCGCGGGCCCCCGAGATGACGTGGGCCGACGTCAGCAGGAACCCGCCGGGGGTGATGATCACCGCCGAGCCGCTGCCGTCG